>SLRZ01000073.1 GCA_007130695.1 Nitriliruptoraceae bacterium | reverse complement strand
GGAGCGTGTGCTCGCTCGCCTGGCCGGGGAACTCCTCGACGGGTGGCCGGAGCTGCGCGGCGTCGCGCTGCTCCACGCGGTCGGCGAGCTCGAGGTGGGCCGCACCACCGTCCTGGTGGCCTGCGCCGCCGCGCACCGGGGGGCGGCGTTCGCCGCCTGCGAGACCGCACTCGAGCAACTCAAGGCGCAGGCCCCGGTGTTCAAGCGGGAGGTCACCGCCGATGGTGCACACCGCTGGGTCGGCCTCGACGACTGCTGACGGTGTGACCGACGTGGGCCTGACTGGAGACGCCCCGGGGCGCCTGGGGCACACGCCCCTTCACCCGACCAGGATCGTCACCAGGGCGACCAGCGAGACGATCACGGTCGTCACCCCCGTGACCACGACCAGCCGCGGGTGGACGGACGAGTCACCCGCCCGCAGGTCGGCCTGCCGCCCGCGATAGCGGCGCCCTGCGGCCCAGAGCAGCCCCATGCCCACCACGAGGGTCAGGTAGCCGGGGGCGTGGCGGACGGAGTCGAAGGGAGCGCCCACGTTGCGCAGCGTCAGCGCCCCCACGACCAGCAGTGCCAGCGCGGTCCGGTCCCACGCCAGGGCCGTGCGCTCGTGCTGCAGTCCCGTGTCGACGATGCCCCCGTGGGCGGGAGCGGGCCCGTCCGTCGGGTCGGCACCGTCCCGGTCGTCGGGGGCATCGGGGACCTCTCCCATCTAGCTGCCCACCTCGTGGAGCAGCAGCATCGCCAGCGCCCCCACGGCCACCAGGGCGGTGCCGAGGGTCAGCACCATCGGCAGCCGCGACTCGGGGATCGGCCGCTGCTCACGCATCGCCTCCTCGTTGCCCACCCACCGCCGGAAGGCCGAGGCGGCGACGACCGTGCCGAGCGCCACCAGTGCGACGCCGATGGCCTCCCGGCCGAACGGCACCGCGAGTTCGGGCAGCAGTTGGGTCGCCACCAGGCCGCCCGCGACCAGCGCCAGCGACGTGCGGATCCAGGCGAGGAAGGTGCGCTCGTTGGCCAGCGTGAAGCGGTAGTCGGGGTCGGCTCCGAGCGCGCGCCGGGGCCCGGCCAGTGGGCGGCGACGTCGGACCATGAGGTGTCCCCGAACGAATGTCAGCGGCGCGGAAGGTTGTCGTTCTTGGCGCGGGCCATCTCGCCCAGCCCCTCCCGGTAGACACGCAGACGCTCACGCAGCGCCCCGTCCGAGGTCGCCAGGATGCGCACCGCCAGCAGGCCGGCGTTGGCGGCCTGCCCGATGGCCACGGTCGCCACCGGCACCCCGCGGGGCATCTGCACGATCGAGAGCAGCGAGTCCAGCCCGTCGAGGTTGGACAGGGGCACGGGCACGCCGATGACCGGCAGTTCCGTGACGGAGGCCAGCATCCCGGGCAGGTGCGCGGCGCCGCCGGCCCCCGCGATCAGCACGCGGTGGCCGGCGTCCACCGCGCCGTGGCCGAAGGCCAGCATCTCGTCGGGGGTGCGGTGGGCGGAGAGCACCCGGACCTCGCAGCCCACGTCGAACTCGTCGAGCACCTCGACCGCCGGCTGCATGGTCGGGTAGTCGGAGTCGCTGCCCATCAGCACCGCGACGCTCATCCTGCTGTCTCCTGCTCGGGACCGGTCAGTGCCGCGGCGGCCCGTCGTGCCTGTTCCGCGGCCACGGCCCGGTCGGGTCCGGTCGCCGTGACGTGGCCGAGCTTGCGGCCGTCCCTCGGCGCCTTGTCGTACAGGTGCACGTTCGCACATCCCTCGGCCAGCGCCGAGGCCAGCCGTGCGCGGGGGTCGCGCTCCCCCACCCCCAGGACGTTGACCATCGCCGCGGCGGGCACGCGCGCGGCCGGGTCCCCCAGCGGTAGGTCCAGGACGGCGCGCAGGTGGTTCTCGAACTGCGAGGTGACGCTGGCCTCGATCGTCAGATGGCCGGAGTTGTGCGGGCGTGCCGCGAGTTCGTTGAGCAGGACCTGACCGTCGACGACGAACAGCTCGACCGCGAGGATCCCGACGCTGCCGACGGTGTCGGCCACCAGTTCGGCCAACTGACCCGCCCGGCGGTCCTGTTCGGGCGTGATGTCGGCGGGCAGCAGCACCTCGTGACAGATCCCACCGACCTGGACGGTCTCCACCGTCGGGTAGACGACGTGCTGGCCCCCGGGACGCCGGGCGACGAGCACGGCGAGCTCGCGCTCGATCGCCAGCGCCGGCTCGAGCAGCAACGGGCCGGGCGCCGCCGTGAGCACCTCTTCGAGCTGTCCGGGGCCGTCCACGAACCACACGCCCCGACCGTCGTAGCCACCGCGGGGCGCCTTGGCGACCAGCGGCCAGCCGTGCTCCGCAGCGAACGCTTCCACCTCGTCCATCGAGGTGACCAGCGACCACGGCGGCACGGGCACGCCCGCGGCACCGAGCACCTCGCGCTGGCGGACCTTGTCCACGGCGATGCCGAGGGTCGCCGCGGACGGACGCACGGGGTGTCCGGCGTCCTCCAAGGCCCGCAGGGTGTCGAGGTCGACCAGTTCGTGCTCCACGGTGAGCACGTCGCAGGCCGCCGCGAGCCGCCGCAACCCCTCATCGTCCGGACCGCCGACGACGACGTGGGGGTGGACGCGGGCCACCGGCTCGTCGTGGTCTCGGACCAGCGGGCGCAGCGGGACGGTCAGCCGGGCGGCCTCGGGGAGCATCATCCGGACCAGCTGGCCTCCGCCGACCACACCCACGACCGCGGGCCCGGCGGGCGCGTGCGGACCGGGCGTGGCCGGCGTGGAGGGTTCGGCGGTCATGGTGTCGTCCCTGTCGCTGTTCACACGCCCGCGGCGATGTCGGCGCGCAGCATCCGGCCCTCGAACCCGATGTCGTCTGCGGCCGCGTAGGCCAGGGCCCGTGCCTCGTCGATGCCGGCGCCGCGTGCGGTCACGTTCAGCACCCGGCCGCCGGCGGTGCGCAGCGTGCCCTCGTCGTCGCGTCTCGTGCCCGCGTGGAAGACCTCGACCCCGCTGCGCTCCTCCGCCCGGTCCACCCCGGTGATCGCGATCCCCTTCTCGTACTCGCCGGGGTAGCCGCCGCTGGCCAGCACGACCGTGACCACCGCGCCGTCGTGCCAGGACACCTCGGCATCGCGCACGGAACCGGTGGCCGACGCCATCAGCAGGTCGCCGAGGTCGCTGGCGAGGTGGGGCAGGATCACCTGCGTCTCGGGGTCACCGAAGCGCGCGTTGAACTCCAGGACCCGCGGCCCGTCGGCGGTGTCGACCAACCCCGCGTACAACAGGCCGCGGAACGGGGCCCCGCGGCCGGCGAGCTCGCGGAGGACCGGCAGGAAGATCGATCCGCGCAACTGATCGACGTCGTCCAGACCGAACCCGGGCACGGGCGTGAACGCCCCCATCCCGCCGGTGTTGGGGCCCTCGTCGCCGTCGTAGGCCCGCTTGTAGTCCTGTGCGGGTGCGAGCAGGGCCACGTCCTGTCCGTCACAGACCCCGAAGACCGACCGCTCCGGGCCCCGCAGGTACTCCTCGACGATCAACCCGTCGCCCGCCTCGCCGAAGGCCCGCTGGACGAGCACCTCGTCGACCGCCCGACGGGCCTCGTCGAGGGAGCTGCAGATGAGCACCCCCTTGCCGGCCGCGAGGCCGTCCGCCTTGACGACGTAGGGAGGGTCGAACCGTTCGAGGGCGGCCCGGGCCTCGTCCGGGTCCCCGGTGGCCACGTAACCGGCGGTGGCGACCCCGGCGGCGTCCATGATCTCCTTGGCGAACGCCTTGGAGCCCTCGATGCGGGCGGCCGCCGCGGTGGGCCCGAAGGCCGCGATCCCGCGCCGGGCGAGTTCGTCGACCACGCCGGCGACCAGCGGTGCCTCGGGCCCCACGACCACGAGGTCACTGCCGCGCTCCTCGGCCAGGTCCGCCACGGCGACCGGGTCCTGTGGGTCGACCTCGTGCCGGGGTCCCAGCGCGGCCGTGCCCGGGTTTCCCGGAGCGGTCTCGACGCGCTCGACCGAGGGCGAGTGCGCCAGCCGCCAGGCCAGGGCGTGCTCCCGGCCCCCGCCCCCGACCACCAACGTGCTGTAGCCCACCGGGCCGCCTTTCTGCTGCTCTTGGGGCCGTCCGTCAGGCGGCCGGCCCCGGGAACCGTCGGTGTGGTGCCCTGCCTCGGCTCACGACCCGGGGACCAGCGGCACGTCGCGCCGGACCAGCGTCTGCGAGCGCTTCGGGCCGACCGACACCCAGGTCACCGGCGCCTCGGCGTGCTCCTCGACCGTCTCCACGTAGGCCTTGGCCTCCGCGGGCAGGTCGTCGTAGGAGGTCACCTCGGAGATGTCGGTCCCCCAGCCGGGCAGGGTCTCGTAGACCGGCTCGGCGTGGTGGAAGATCGACTGGTGCGGGGGGAAGTGCCGGTAGGTCTCCCCCTGGTAGCGGTAGCCCACCGCGACCTTGAGCGTCTCGAACTCGCTCAGGACGTCGAGCTTGGTGAGGAACACGTCGGTGAAGCCGTTGACCCGGTTGGCGTAGCGGGCGAGCACGGCGTCGAACCAGCCGACCCGCCGGCGCCGGCCGGTCGTGGTGCCGTACTCGCCGCCGGCGGCCGTCATCCGCTCCGCGACCTCGTCGTGCAGTTCGGTCGGGAAGGGGCCGGCGCCGACCCGGGTCACGTAGGCCTTGGTGATGGCGATGACCCGGTCGACGTGCCGCGGTCCGAGTCCCGCACCCGTGAGCGCACCACCCGCGACGGGGTTGGACGAGGTCACGAACGGGTAGGTGCCGTGGTCGAGGTCGAGCAGCGTGCCCTGCGCACCCTCGAGGATGATGTGGCGACCGGCGTCCAGCGAGGTGTGGATGAGGTCGGTGGTGTCGCACAGCGAGGCCCGCAGACGCTCGGCGTAGCCGAGGTACTCCTCGGCGATCTCGTCGGCGCTCATCGGCAGGCGGTTGTAGATCTTGGCCAGCTGCTCGTTCTTGTGCACCAGGACCGCGTCGAGCTTCTGGCGGAAGATCTTCTCGTCGAACAGGTCCTGGAAACGCAGGCCCACGCGCGAGGCCTTGTCGGCGTAGGCCGGGCCGATCCCGCGCTTGGTGGTGCCGAGCTTGGCCTTGCCCAGGCGGCGCTCGATGAGCAGGTCGAGCTCGCGGTGGTAGGGCATGATCAGGTGGGCGTTGCCCGAGATCTTGACCCGCGAGAAGGGGTCGAGGCCGCGGGCCTCGAGCCCGTCGAACTCCTCGAGCATGACCTTGGGGTCGATCACCACGCCGTCCCCGATGACCGGGGTGACGTGCGGATAGAGGATCCCGCTGGGGATGAGGTGGAGCTTGAACACCTCGTCGCCCACGATGACGGTGTGGCCAGCGTTGTTGCCGCCCTGGTAGCGCACGACGAGGTCGGTGGTGTCGGCCAGCAGGTCGGTGGCCTTGCCCTTGCCCTCGTCGCCCCACTGGGCCCCGACGATGATGGTCGCGGGCACGCGTCGTCCTTCGCTCGGAACGTGCTCCTGTGACGGAGCCGGGAGATGGCGGAGCGCGACGTCTCCGGTGACCGGTCGTGGCCACCGTGACGGCACCCTACCCGGTCGGGGCGCCCGGCCGGGAGCCGCCCGGGGGTGCGGTCGCCGTCAGCCGGTCTCGCCCAGGTCTCGGGCGGCCGCCGTGCACATGCGCGTATAGGTCTCGGTGAGTTCCTCGCGGCTGCCCTTCCCGGTGGCCCACAGTTCGATGACCCGGGGGATGCTGGAGAGCATGACGGCCGCGGCGGCCCGCGAGGTCGCCTCGTCGACGCCGAACTCCTCGGCGATCAGCCGCGCCCACCGCTGCTCGATGACCCGCTGCCGTTTGCGCCGGCGTTCGTCGACCGGCCCCTCGGCCTCGGCGCGCAACAGGCGGGCCAGCAGGGGGCCCTTCTGCGAGACCACGTCGAACACCACCCCGACCGTGGCGCGGACCTTGCCCTCGAAGGTCTCCTCCCGGTCCGCCGCGGTGGTCGCCGGGCGGTCCATCTCCCCGGTCTCGCGCTCGAAGAGGGCGGCGAGCAGTTCCCCGCGGTTGTCGAAGTAGGCGTAGCCCAGTCCCTTGCTGACCCCCGCCCGGGCCGCGACCGACTCCATCGTGACGGCCTCGAACCCGCCCTCGGCGACCAGGGCGGCGGCGACGTCGAGGAAGTGTTCGCGTCGCTGGGCCCGCGTCAGCCGCGCCGGTTGGCCGCTCTGCGTGCGCGTCTCGTCGGTGAGCGACACGGGGATGCTCCCTGGATGGCCGGCGTGGTACGGTGACGTTGACGTTACCGTCATCAGGCGCGGAGAGCACGCACCGGGCGTTTCGTCCCCGCAGTCCAACAGCGAAGAAGTCCGATCCGGGAGGATGAGACGACGTGAGCATCCCTGTCACCGAGGAACACGAGGCACTGGCGGAGTCCGTCGGGCGTTGGGTCAGCGACCGCTGCCCGGAGAGCGTCCCGCAGGAGACCTTCGACGCCGACGCCGACACCCTGCCCTCCCTCTGGGAGGACATCGCCAACCAGGGGTGGCTCGGCATCCACCTCCCCGAGGAACACGGCGGTGTGGGCTACGGGCTCGAGGAGCTCGCGGTCGTGCTCGAGCAGCTGGGCAAGGGCATGGTCCCCGGCCCCTTCCTGCCGACCGTGCTCGCGGCGGAACTCGTCCACCGCACCGGCAGCGACAAGGCCAAGTCGGAACTGCTCGGCGCCTTCATCGACGGCAGCCGGCCCGCGGGCGTGTCCCTGCAGGCGACCCTGACCGCGCAGCGCGACGGTGACGGCCTCACCGTCAGCGGCACCGCCAGTCCGGTGATGGGCGGCGCCGTCGCCGGCGTCCTGCTCCTGGCCGCGGACGTGGACGGCGAGGACGTCTGGTTCGTCGTCGACGCCGACCAGGCCGAGGTCACCGAACTCAAGAGCTTCGACGGCAGCCGCCGCGAGGCCAAGGCCGAATTCGACGGCGTGAGTGTCCCCGGCGAGCGCGTCCTGTCCGGGCTGACCACGGAGGCCGCCCGCGACGTCGCGGTCACCCTGTTCGCCGCCGAGGCCGCGGGCATCGCCGGCTGGACCGTGCAGACCGCCTCCGAGTACGCCAAGGTGCGTGAACAGTTCGGGCGGCCCATCGGGCAGTTCCAGGGCGTCAAGCACCGCTGCTCGGACATGCTGGTCCGTTCCGAGCAGGCCCAGAGCGTGGCCTGGGACGCGGCCCGCGCCGGCTCGGACGGCGACTTCAAGGAGCTGCGTCTGCCGGCGACCGCCGCGGCCGCGGTGGCGCTCGAGGGCGCCTTCGAGAACGCCAAGGACTGCATCCAGGTGCTCGGCGGCATCGGCTTCACCTGGGAGCACGCCGCGCACATGTACCTCAAGCGTGCCATGGCCCTGCGCGCCCACCTCGGCGCCTCCCCGGCGCCGTGGCGGATGCGTGCCGCCAAGCTCGCGCTCTCCGGCGTGCGGCGCGACCTCAGCCTCGACCTCGGTGAGGACGCCCAGACCTACCGCACCCAGGTCCGCGAGTTCCTCGAGTCGATCAAGGACCTCGACGACCAGGCCAAGCGCAACCGGATGACGGACGAGGGCTACATCGTCCCCCACCTGCCCAAGCCCTGGGGCCGCGAGGCCGGCGCGATCGAGCAGCTGGTCATCGACGAGGAGTTCCGCGAGGCCGGCGAGCGCCGTCCGGGCCTGGGCATCGCCGCCTGGGTCGTTCCCTCGGTCATCGCCTACGGCACCGAGGAGCAGAAGGAGAAGTACCTCGGCCCGACGTTCCGTGGCGAGATGGTCTGGTGCCAGATGTTCTCCGAGCCCGGCGCCGGCTCCGACCTCGCGTCGCTGTCGATGAAGGCCGCCCGGGTCGACGGCGGCTACCTGCTGACCGGCCAGAAGGTCTGGACCAGCGGCGCGCACGTGTCGCAGTACGCCATCTGCCTGGCACGCACGAACCGCAACGAGGACTCCAAGCACTTCGGCATCACCTACTTCCTGCTGGACATGAAGGCCGAGGGCGTCGACGTGCGTCCCCTGCGGGAGATCACCGGTGAGGCGCTGTTCAACGAGGTGTTCTGCAACGACGTCTTCGTCCCCGACGAGGACGTCCTCGGTGACGTCGACGACGGCTGGCGGGTCGCCCGCAACACGCTCTCCAACGAGCGTGTGAGCCTGTCGGGCGGTTCGATGATCGGCGGCGACGTCGAGGGACTGCTGCGCCAGATCAGCGAGGACAGCGACCCCACGATCCTCGAACGGGTCGGCTTCCTCATCACCCGGGGCCAGTCCCTGGGGCTGCTGGGCTACCGCTCGACGATGCGGACGCTGTCGGGCACCGAGCCGGGCGCGAGCTCCAGCGTGCGCAACCTGCTGGGCTCCGAGCACGGCCAGGACGTCGCCCAGCTCAGCCACGAGCTGCTGGGTGCGGACGCCGCCACGATGGAGGGCGCCGCGTCGATGACCGGGCGAGGGTTCCTGTTCCAGCGCGCCGTGACCATCTACGGCGGGTCGAGCGAGATCCAGCGCAACGTCATCGCCGAGCGTGTCCTGGGCCTGCCCCGCGACCCGTGATCCGGTCACGGTGACGGCCCGACCGGCCCCACCCTGACACCTCCGCGACGCCCCCGGCCCACCCGCCGGGGGCGTCGCGCGTCGGTGGGCGTGGACGGCAGCACCCTGGCCCGGGCGGCAGGTCCCGGACGCCGGGCCGCTAGGCTCCGCGCGTATGGATGCCTTCACCTATCTCGGGATCGAGCCGGCCGGCGAACGCCGTTACCGGCTGCCCATCACCGACCGGATCGCCACGGCGGCCAGCACGCTGTTCGGCGGCGCCGCCACGGCCTCGCTGACCGCGGTCGCGGAACACGAGCTCGGCCGCCCGTTGATCTGGGCGAGCGTGGCCTTCACCAACGTCCCCCCGGTGCCGGAGACGGTCGAGCTGACCGTCATCCCCGTGGCCGAGGGGCGCCGCGTCTCCCACGCCCGGGTGGAGGGCGCCATCGACGGGACCACCGTGCTGCTGATGACCGCCTCCCTCGGCGAGCAGTCCGACGACGATCTCGTCGGCCAGTGGCCCGAGCGCCTCGAGGTCCCCGGGCCCGAGGACTGCAAGCCCCGCGAGGGGCGCGCCGGCACCGCCGACGAGCACGTCGAGTTCCGCCCGGCCCGCATCCGCACGGGCGACCAGCGCAAACAGCCCTCCCCCGACGGCCGGTTCGGTATGTGGCTGCGCGTCCCCGACCTCGACCCGGGCACGCCCCGGGTGGCGTTGCTCGCCGACTACGTCAACTCCTTCTGCGGCCAGGCCCTGGGTGAGCGGGCGACCAGCAAGAGCCTCGACAACAACCTGCGCATCATCTCCCACGCCCCCGCCGACTGGCTGCTGCTCGACGTGCAGATGGGCGCGGTCACCGGCGGCTACGCGCACGGGCACGGCTACCTGTGGTCGACCGACGGTGAACTGCTCGCCGAGGCCTCCCAGACGATGACGGTCCGCCGCCGCGCCTGACGGCGAGGTGCGTGCGGCCGGGGGCGTCGCACTGGTGTCGGGTGCGGAAAATCGGCCGGAGCCCGGCCCGGAATGGCTATTTCGCCAACCGTAGCGCTTGGCTAGGCTCCGCCCCGACCTGGATCTCGAACGATTCGTGGTGGGGAGAGTATTTCGTGGATTTTCTGGCGGGACACGCCGACAACCAGCCCGACAAGCCGGCACTGGTGGAGCCGGACCGTGCGCTGACCTTCCGGGAGGTGTTCGAGCGACGCAACCGTCTCGCGAACTCGTTGCTCGGGCTCGGCATCGGCGCCGGTGACCGGGTCGTCAGCTACGGGAGCAACTCCATCGAACTGATGGTCGTCTCGCAGGCCACGGCGGCGCTGGGGGCGATCACCGTGCCCATGAACCGCATGCTCGTGGCCGAGGAGGTGGCCTACATCCTGTCGCACTCGGACTCGCGTGCCGCGTTCGTCGACGACCGCTACCTGCCCGTGGTCGAGGAGATCCGTGAGCAGGTCGGCAACATCGAGCACTGGATCCTGCTCGGCGACGAGCGTCGCGACTGGGCGCACCACCTCGAGGACCTCCTCGTCGACGGCTCGCCCGAGACCCCGGCCGTCGAACTCGACCCGGACTCCGCGGGTGGGGCGATGATGTACACCAGCGGCACCACCGGGAAGCCCAAGGGGGCGCTGCGCACCAGCATCGACACCAACATGGTCTTCGGGTGGCTCGGCGCCTTCGACCTCATCGACGGCGAGCACGTCCACCTCGTCGCCGGCCCGCTCTACCACTCCGCCCCCGCGGCCTTCGCCACCTTCTCCTCGATCCTCGGCAACACGATCGTGATCATGCCGAAGTTCGATCCCGAGCTGGCCCTGCGACTGATCGACGAGCACCGGGTCACCACCACGTTCATGGCGCCGACGCTGATCAAGCGCATCCTCGACCAGCCCGCCGAGGTCAAGGAGCGCTACGACCCCACCTCGATGAAGGTGCTGATCACGGGAGCCGCGCCGTGCCCGCAGAACCTCAAGGAAGCCGCCAACGACTTCTTCGGTGACGCGCTGTTCGAGTTCTACGGCTCCACCGAACTCGGGCTGAACACGGTGCTGCGCCCCGAGGACGTCAAGGCCAAGCCCGGGTCCTGCGGCAAGGTCATGCCGGGCATGGAGATGGCCACGTTCGACGACGACGGCAACCGGCTGTCCCCGGGCGAGGAGGGGGAGCTGTTCGTCCGCCGCTACGAGGGCATGTTCGACGAGTACTACAAGAACGAGGAGGCCACCAAGGAGGCGCAGCGCGAGGGCGGCGAATGGGTCTCCGTCGGCGACGTCGGCCACATCGACGAGGACGACTTCGTCTTCATCGGTGACCGCAAGAAGGACATGATCATCTCCGCTGGCACAAACATCTATCCCGCGGAGGTGGAGGACGCCCTCCACCGTCTCGAGGGGATCGAGGACGTCGCCGTCTTCGGTGTCCCCGACGAGGAGTACGGCGAGCGGGTCCACGCCGCGATCTCCCTCCTGCCCGGCCATTCGCTGACCGAGGAGGAGGTCATCACGTTTGCACGGGAGCACCTGGCGGGTTACAAGATCCCCCGCGAGGTCTCGTTCCGTGACTCGCTCCCCCGCACCCCGACCGGCAAGCTGCTCAAGCGCGAACTGCGTGAGCCCTTCTGGGCGGGCCAGGAGCGCAGGATTTGATGTCCGCGACGTTGGCCGGCCCCCTGGCCACACCGCGCCGACCCGTGGGGTCGACGAGGCGGCACAACGACCGGTTCGACCCGTGGAGGCCCCGATGACCGCGCCGTCCGACCTGCCCGAGCCCGACCCCGCCGAGGAGCACTCCCGCATCCTGATGCGGGTCGCTCCGCGCATCAGCCACCTGCAGCGGGAGGCGCTCAACCAGCTCGACCCGCCGCTGGGCATCACGCAGTACGGGGTGCTGGCACGGCTGGGGCACGGGGGCACGCGTTCGATGGCCGACATGCGGGCGCGTTCGACGGTCACCTTCTCCACCCTCTCGGAGGCGACCAGCTCGCTGGTGCGCCAGGGGCTCGTGGACCGGGTGCGCAGTGAACAGGACCGGCGCAGCGTCGACCTGTCGCTCACGCCGGAGGGCGAGCGCGTCCTGGGTCTGGCCCGGGAGGCCCTCAACGACATCCGCCTCCAGCTGACCTCCGGGCTGCCGGAGGTCGACGAGGAACAGCTCGAGGCCTTCTGGCGCCCGCTGGCATGCCGCGTGCGGCAGGTGCTGGCCGAGCAGTCACAACGCGAAGAAGTCGTCGACGACAACGTCTGAGTCGTGGCACACACCCGGTCCCCGGGTGGGTCGACCCGGGGCTATCGCCTCGGGCCGGTCCGTTCAGAAGTGTCGGACCACGGTGGTCTGGCTGGCGGTGCCCAGCAGCACGCCCCGCTCGTTCCACAGGTGCGCGAGACCGTGGGCGACCCCGTGCTCGACCCCGTGGATGCGCACATCCACCAGGTACCACTCGGTGGGTGCGAGCTGCAGGACACGGATCGAGTTGTCCAGGCTCGAGCCGCCGGCGCGCTGACCGAGGGCGAAGCTGATCCCCGCCGGGATGAAGTCGCCGACCAGTCCGAGCGCCGCGGAGGAGCATTCGAGGTCCGGCACGCGGACCCAGAATCCGCTGCGGCCCGGTGCGACCCGGCCGGGTTCGACGTCCCCGCTGGGGTCCACTACCAACCGGGTCTCGACGCGGTCCATGACGGTGTCCTCGTGCCGCCGCTTGCGCTCCCGCATGGGGCACTGCTCGGGTGGCAGGCTCTCGGGGGGCAGTGCCCAGGAGCCGCTGAGATCGGAGTCCCGGCGGCCCAGCGTGGCGGAGATCTGGAAGATGTCGGTGTCGCCGCTGCGGCCCACCACCCGTGCCTGGGTGAAGCGACGCCCCCGGGCGAGCGGGGTGACCTCGATCTCGACCACGTCGGGCGGGCTGACGAAGGAGAGGAACTGGGCCGCCGCCCAGACCAGCGGCCGACCGGTCGTCGCCTCCAGCGCCTCGGCCGCGGCCCCCAGGGCGCAGCCGCCGAACAACGTGCCCATGCCCGAGGAGATTCCCGGCACCACGGGCAGTTCCCACACCCCCTCGCGGTCGGTGGGTCGCAGGCCGAAGAACGCGGCGGTGTCGATGGTCTCGCTCCTTGTCCGTGCACGAGGTGCCGTGGGGGTCACCCGGCGGCGGGCCCGGCGTCACGCTCCGAGTAGCCGGCGTCCACGTCGTCCTCGTCGTCGTCCTCGCGACCGCCCATGAAGAAGGCGGCACCCAGGCCGATGGCGCAGATGGCGGCGCCGGTGAGGAACGCGAATTGGTAGGCCGTGTCCGGAGCCGGGGTGACGTCCCCGGCCGCGATGTTGGTGAAGGCGTACATGGCCGCGATCCCGAAGGACGCGCCGACCGAGCCGATGAGGTTGGCCGTCCCACTCGCGGAACCGAGGTCGTCGTTGTCGACCGAGTTGGTGACCACGGCCATCGCGGAGGGGTTGATCAGACCGAGCCCGAAGCCCGCCAGCACCAGGCCGGGCAGCACCATCCCGTACGGCGAGCCCTCGTACAGCAGGCCCAACGCCACCATCGAGGCCACGATCATGCCCATCCCGCCCACGCCCAG
>SLRZ01000252.1 GCA_007130695.1 Nitriliruptoraceae bacterium | reverse complement strand
CTGCGCCCGCAGATGGTGGAGCGCTCACTCGAGGTGGCCGATCGGGCCGACGCCCCCGGACCCGTCGCGACGCTGTCGGCGGTGGCGGTGACCGACGCGGACGGCCGGGTGCTCGAGACGCGCCGTCCTCCGCAGCTGCGTGAGCGTGGGCGGCATTTCTCACTGGAGCCGATCGAGCCGGGCCGCTCCTACTTCAGCAAGCAGGCGCTGCTCGCCCCGCGGGAGGCGCTGCTCGCCGTCGACGGCTTCGACGAACGCTTCCGTTCGCGCGTGGTCACCGAGCTGTTCTGGCGACTGAACCCGGTGTGCTCGATCGTGGGCTTCGACGAGGTGACCTACGAGCTGCGCTCCCACCCCGGCCCGCGGATCTCGGGCGACCCCAGGTTGCGTCAGGACAGCTTCCGGCAACTGCTCGCCACCCACCGGGCCCTGCTCGAGGCACACCCGGAGGGACATGCACGACTACTGGCCGAGCACGCGCGCAACTCGCTGCGGGCACGCCAGCCGTTGGCGGCCGCACGGGCGGTGGTCGGCCACCTCCGCGTCGCCCCCGGGCGGACGTGGTGGGCACTGCGGCAGTCGGTGATGCGCCGCGGCGCCTGATCGCCGCGGGGCGCGTCAGCGCCGGAAGCGGGCGCCCAGCCGGAGCCGGGCCAGGACGGTCGCGAAGGCGCCGGCGCTGTAGACGTAGGACAGCCAGTGCCACGGTGCCGCCCCCGCGGCGAACCCCACCCCGCGTGCACGGGCGAAGAAGCGCAACAACGGCAGGTCCGCGACCACCAGCGCAGCCACGCTCCCCAGCGCCACACGGCGCGGGGGGCGCCACCGCAGCCCCAGCAGCGCGCACGCGAGCCCGGTCGTGGCCAGCACCGTCTTGGCGCGCTGGCTGCGGGAGATGTTGAGGTCGTCGTGGAAGCCCCGGCCGGTGAGCAGCAGTTCGCTCCAGGGCACGGCACGGTCGAGCACATCGGCGCGGATCATGGAGCGAGGGGTCCACTGCTTGAGGTGGGTGACCTGGAGGTCCTTGTCGACCCGGATGCGGTACCCGGCGTCCCGCAGCCGGTAGCCCAGCTCGATGTCCTCGACGCAGGGGCGGGTGTAGGTCTCGTCGAATCCCCCGACCCCGTCGAAGGCGGTGCGGCGGACCGCGCCGCAGGCCCCCCAGAACGTCGCCGCCTCCGTGCGGGCGGTCTGGTGGGTGTGGTGGTTGAGCAGGTTCTTGTACTGCGAGACCAGTCCCGGGGCGGGCGGGTCGGCGTCGTAGGAACCGATCAGCGCGTCGACGCCGGGTTCCGCGGCGAACCGGGCCCGCAGCTGCGCGATCGCGGTCGGTGGCACCACCACGTCGGAGTCGACGAAGAAGACCAGGTCGGTGTCGGTGGCGGCCACGCCCGCGTTGCGGGCCCGGGCGGGCCCGCCCGCCACGTCGAGGGTGACGACCTCGCCGGCGAATCCCCGGGCCAGCGCCACCGTCGCCGGGTCGGCCCCGTCGACCACCACCACCAGTTCGTCCGGTTCAGGAGCACAGTGCTGCAGGCCGGCCAGGCACCGGCGCAGCTCGTCCGACGCCCGGTGGGCCGGGACCACCACCGCCACCGTCGGCGCGATGGCAGGGTCCGTGGGCGGGTGCACCGGGACTCCTTCGAGGGGGGGCGAGGCAGGCTAGCGAGCACGGGGTCCGGGTAGGTTTGTCCCCTTGGCACTACCAGCGGCGTGGGACGATGCCCCCGGCTGGCCTACGTTGCCGGACCCACCGCGTCGCACACGGCGCAGACGTGTCGTCCATCACCACGAGGGAGTCAGCACGTGAGTACCCAGGACCCGGCCGAGTGGTCGTTCGAGACCCGCCAGATCCACGCCGGCGCGCAGCCAGACCCGACCACCGGGGCGCGCGCCACGCCGATCTACCAGACGACCTCCTACGCCCTGGGTGATACCCAACGGGCGGAGAACCTGTTCGCCCTGGCCGAGATGGGCAACATCTACACCCGCATCATGAACCCGACCACCGACGTGTTCGAGCAGCGCATGGCCTCGCTCGAGGGCGGGGTCGCGGCGGTGGCCACGGCCTCCGGGCAGTCGGCCGAGACGCTGGCGATCCTGAACATCGCGGGCGCCGGCGACCACATCGTCTCCTCGGCGTCGCTGTACGGCGGGACCTACAACCTGTTCCGCTACACCCTGCCGCGGCTGGGGATCGAGACCACGTTCGTCGAGGACCCCGATGACCTCGACGAGTGGCGTGCGGCCGTGCGTCCGGAGACCAAGCTCTTCTACGGCGAGTCGATCGGGAACCCGAAGATCGACGTGCTCGACATCGCTGCGGTCGCCGACGTCGCCCACGACGCCGGTGTCCCGCTGATGATCGACAACACCATCCCGACGCCGTACCTGCTCCGCCCCCTGGAGCACGGCGCCGACCTCGTCGTGCACTCGGCCACGAAGTTCCTCG
This sequence comes from Nitriliruptoraceae bacterium, assembly GCA_007130695.1. GTDB lineage: Bacteria > Actinomycetota > Nitriliruptoria > Nitriliruptorales > Nitriliruptoraceae > SKLC01. Next base: position 1,027 of record SLRZ01000252.1, on the reverse strand, counting down.
GCGGGCACGGCACCGCGGTCGCGGGCGTCGTCATCGACGGTGGCCGCTTCGACTGGGGCGCCCACTCGGAGCGCTATCCCGGGCTGACCACGCCCGACCCGTCCTACAACAACCTCAACTATTTCGAGGCGCTGGGGAACGAGAACGGGGCCTACGCGATCAAGCTGCGGGTGCAGCTGCTGCGTGACATGGGTCCGGCGATCTCGCCGATGAACGCCTTCCTGCTGCTGCAGGGCATCGAGACCCTGAGCCTGCGCATGGACCGTCACGTCGCCAACGCCGGCCGGCTCGCGGAATGGCTCGAGGGCCGCGACGAGGTCGAGAAGGTCTGGTACGCGGGGCTCGAGTCCAGCCCCTGGCACGCCAACGCGCAGAGGTACGCCCCCAAGGGCGCCGGCGCGGTGCTGTCCTTCGAGCTGAGCGGCGGGGTCGACGCGGGTCGGCACTTCGTCGACGGGGTCGAGCTGTTCAGTCACCTCGCCAACATCGGTGACGTGCGCAGCCTCATCATCCACCCGGCCAGCACCACGCACTCGCAGCTCACGCCCGAGGAGCAGCTGACCACCGGCGTGACGCCGGGGCTCGTCCGACTGTCGGTCGGGCTCGAGGACCCCGACGACCTGATCGCCGATCTCGAGGCCGGGTTCCGGGCCACGAAGGGCGCCTGACCACGTGGTGACCGATGACCAGCCGCACACCGGCGCCTGGCGGGAGGGCGATCCCGTCGGGGGTCGGCGTTTCGTCGATGTCGGCACCGTGCCGCTGGAGCGGGGCGGGGAGGTGCCCGACGTCCGGTTGGCCTACGAGACCTGGGGGACGCTCGCCGACGACGGACGCAACGCGGTGCTGGTGCTGCACGCCCTGACGGGCGACAGCCACGTGACGGGGCCCGCGGGTCCCGGCCATCCCACCGCCGGCTGGTGGGAGGGCATGGTCGGGCCCGGGCGTCCGCTGGACACCGACCGCTGGTTCGTGGTCGCACCCAACGTGCTGGGCGGCTGTCAGGGGTCCACGGGGCCGGCCAGCG
>SLRZ01000083.1 GCA_007130695.1 Nitriliruptoraceae bacterium | reverse complement strand
TACGCGCTGGTGGACTCGCTGACCATCGGCATGAAGGCGCTGGGCATCTCGGCCACCCAGGCGCTCGAAGAGGACGAACGCGAGGACATGGGGTCCGCCGCCGTCGGCGCTTCGATGCTGTTCGCCCTGGCCATCTTCATCGGCATCTTCATCTTCCTGCCCTCGGCGGGCACCAAGGGTGTGGACGCGCTCATCGGCAACGTGATGGGCGACGGGATCTGGTTCCACCTCGTCGAGTCGTTCGCGCGGATCGTGATCTTCCTCGCCTACCTGTGGGCGATCTCGCTGATGGCCGACATCCGCCGGGTGTTCCAGTACCACGGGGCCGAGCACAAGACCATCGCGGCCTGGGAACACGGTGAGGTCCTCGAGCCCGCCAACGTCGACAAGTACTCGACCCTCCACGTGCGGTGCGGCACCAACTTCCTGATCATGGTGATGCTGCTGGCGGTCGTGGTCTACACCGCCGGTGGCCTGCTCGTCCCGCCGCAGATGGTCTTCGGTGAGGAGGTCGGCTGGTTCCTCGCCGTCGTCTACCACGTGCTGCTGCGGATCGTCCTGCTCCCCGTCGTCGCCGGCCTGGCCTACGAGGGACTGCGTCTGGGCGCCGCCCACGGGGACAACCTGTTCGTGCGCGGGCTGATGAAGCCGGGCCTGTGGCTGCAGCTGATCACCACCAAGCAGCCCACCGATGACCAGATCGAGGTGGCCATCCGCTCCTTCGAGGCCGTGGTCCCGGCCGAACGGCGTGAGGGCCGGGTGCCCACCACGTTGGACTCGCCGGTGACCCTGGCCGCCCACGGCCTGCCGGTCGTGCTCACCGAGGCCGACGTCCGTGTCGAGGGCGCCGCCGACGCCGCCGACACGGCAGGGTCGGCCGGGCCGGCACCGACCGAGCCCGGTGACGGCCCCGGGGAGATCGACGAGGAACGGGCGAGGCGCCGCTAGCCGGCGCGCCCACCCTCATCCGCCGCCGTACCCGAAGGTCAGTCACGTGTTCGAGAAGCTCGCCGAGATCGAGGATCGCCACCGCGACCTCGAGGCACAGCTCGCCGACCCCGAGGTCATCTCGGACGGCGCCCGCTACACGCGTATCGCCAAGCAGCACGCCGAGCTCTCCGAGGTGGTGGCCGCCTACCGGGACTGGCGCGCCTGCGGTGACGACCTCGAGGCCGCCCGGGAGATGCTCGACGAGACCGAGGGTGAGGAGCGCGAGCTGCTCGAGGCCGAGGTCGAGGACCTGCGCGAGCGGCGCGGCGAACTGCAGCAACGCCTCGAGGCGCTGCTGGTACCCACCGACCCCTTCGACGACAAGGACGTGATGGTCGAGATCCGCTCGGCCGCCGGCGGTGACGAGGCCGGGTTGTTCGCGGGTGAGCTGCTGGAGATGTACCGCAACTACGCCGAGGCCAACGGCTGGCGCGCACGGCTGCTGTCCGAGTCCGCCCAGGGCGTGGGCGGCATCAAGGAGGCGGTCCTCGAGGTCGTGGGCAACGGCGCCTACGGCCACCTCAAGCACGAGTCCGGGGTCCACCGGGTCCAGCGGGTCCCGGCGACCGAGTCCCAGGGCAGGATCCACACCTCGACGGCTTCGGTGGCGGTGCTGCCCGCGGCGGAGGAGGTCGACGTCGAGGTCGACCACAACGACCTGCGCATCGACGTCTTCCGCTCCTCCGGGCCGGGCGGACAGAGCGTGAACACCACGGACTCGGCCGTGCGCATCACCCACGTACCCACCGGGGTGGTGGTCGCCTGCCAGGACGAGAAGTCCCAGCACCAGAACCGCGACAAGGCCATGCGCATCCTGCGTTCCCGGCTGCTGTCGGCGGAGCAGGAGCGGCAGGCCAAGGAGCGCTCCGACACCCGGGCCGGCCAGATCGGCACGGGGGACCGCTCGGAGAAGATCCGCACCTACAACTTCCCCCAGAGCCGGATCACCGACCACCGGATCAACCTCACCGTCCACGATCTCGCCGACGTGCTCTCCGGCAAGCTCGACCCGATCGTCGACGCGTTGCGGACCGCGGAACGCGAGGCCCGGCTCGCCTCGGTCGAGGACGACGGGGACGTCGCGTGAGCGCGACCCTGGACCCGCCCTGCGCACCCACGGTCGGGGAGCAACGCGACCGGGTGGCCGCCGCGCTGGCCGCCGCCGGCGTCCCCTCGCCGGAGACGGACGCCCGCTGGCTGGTGGCCCACGTCGCCGGCGTCGACCCCTGGCAACGTCCCGACGCCCCCGCCGGCGAGGCGTGCGGCCGGGCACTGCGGCCGCTCGTCGAACGCCGGGTCGCCCGCGAGCCCCTCCAGCTCATCCTCGGCCACACGGCGTTCCGGCTGCTCGACCTCGTCTGCCGGGCCGGGGTCTTCGTCCCCCGGCCCGAGACCGAGACCGTGGCGGGCCTGGCGATCGACGCGGCGCGCGCGGCCGGAGCGCGCCCGGTGGTCGGCGAACCCTGCACGGGCACGGGGGCGATCGCCTGCAGCCTCGCCGCCGAGGTGCCGGGGGTGCGGGTGGTGGCCGGCGACGTCGACACGCGGGCCGTGGCCACCGCGCGCGTCAACGTGCGACGGCTGACGGAGGGCCGGGCGGGGGTGGTGGGCCCGGCGCCCGGGGCCACGGTCGAGGTCCGCGCCGGTGAACTGCTCGGGGCCCTGCCCGCGGCGCTCACGGGCCACCTCGACGTGCTCGTCGCCAACCCGCCCTATCTCCCCGACGCCGACCGGACCACCTGGGCCCCCGAGGTCGCCGACCACGACCCGGTCCGGGCGCTGGTCGGCGGACCGGACGGGCACGAGGTGGTGGCCGAACTCGTCTCGGCCGCGACACACTGGCTCCGGCCCGGGGGCACCCTGGTGCTCGAGATCGACGCCCGCCGGGCCGCCACGGCCGTGGAGCAGGCCCGGCGCGCCGGCCTGGTCGACGTGGGCGTCGAACACGACCTGACCGGGGCCGCGCGGGCGCTGCTCGCCCGCCGGCCCGCCGTCGAGATCGAGGAGGCCCGGTGAGCGAGATCCTGTCCACCAGCGGTCCTGAGCGCGAGGAGAGCCTCGAGCGCGCCGCCCTGCGTCTGCGGGCCGGCGACCCCATCGTGCTGCCCACCGACACCGTCTACGGGGTGGCCGCCGACGCCTTCCGGGCAGAGGGCTGCGCCCGGATCTTCGCCGTCAAGAAGCGGGGCCGAGCGTTCCCCCTGCCGGTGCTCCTGCGCTCGCCCAAGCAGCTGCTCGGCCTGTGCACCTCGGTCCCCGAGGTCGCCGAGCGGCTGATGGCCGCCTACTGGCCCGGGCCGTTGACCATGGTGGTGCCCGCCGACCCCAACCTGCGCTGGGACCTCGGCGACGCCCGGGGGACGGTGGCGGTGCGCATGCCCCTCGACGACGTCACCCTGGCGGTGATCCGCGAAGTCGGGCCGCTGGCGGTCACCAGCGCCAACCGCTCCGGGCAGCCGGCCGCCACCACGGCCGCGGAGGCCTACGAACAGCTCGGTGACGACGTCCCGCTCTACCTCGACGACGGCGAGCGCAGCAGCGGCCGGCCCTCCACCATCGTCGACCTCACCCGGACCCAGCCGCACGTGCTGCGCTCCGGCGACCTCGACGAGGAACAGATCCTCGCCGTCGCCCGGGGGGAGATCGACCCCACCGAGGTCGACGCCGTTGCGGACCAGGATGAGTCGGCCCCTGAGGAACCGCACCCGGATCAGCCCCGCCCCTGACCTGCGGGCCGCGCAGGGGTAGGATCGTGCGGTGCACGCAACGCGCGGCGGGCCCGAGGCGCTCGTCGTGCGCCCATGCGCGGGTGTGCGTGAGCGCCCCGCCCGGACGAAGAGTGGGATGAGTGAGCACCTACTACGGACCCGACTTCGAGCAGCTGCGCGCCAGTGACCCCGAGGTCGCCGACCACCTGCTCGGCGAACTCGAACGGCAGCGCTCCAAGCTGCAGCTGATCGCCAGCGAGAACTTCGCCTCCCCGGCCGTGCTGGCCGCCCAGGGCTCCGTGCTCAGCAACAAGTACGCCGAGGGCTACCCGGGCCGGCGTTACTACGGCGGGTGCGCCGAGCACGTCGACCCGCTCGAACAGCTCGCGATCGACCGGGCGAAACAGCTGTTCGGCGCCGACCACGCCAACGTGCAGTCGCACTCGGGCGCGAGCGCCAACATCGCGGCGTACTTCGCGACCGTGTCCCCGGGCGAGACCGTGCTGGCCATGTCACTGCCGCACGGTGGCCACCTCACCCACGGCATGCCGATCAACTTCTCCGGCAAGTGGTTCGACGTCGTCTCCTACGGCGTGCGCGAGGACACCGAGACCATCGACATGGACCAGGTCCGTGCGTTGGCGCTCGAGCACCGGCCCAAGCTGATCATCGCCGGCTGGTCGGCCTACCCGCGCCAGCTCGACTTCGAGGCGTTCCGCGCGATCGCCGACGAGGTGGGCGCGGCGCTGCTGTGCGACGCCGCCCACTTCATCGGCCTGGTCGCCGGCGGGGTCCACCCGAGCCCCGTGCCCTACTGCGACATCGTGACCTTCACGACCCACAAGACCCTGCGCGGTCCCCGTGGCGCGATCATCCTGACCAACGAGCAGTGGGCCAAGCCGATCGACAAGGCGGTCTTCCCCGGCACCCAGGGCGGACCGCTCGAACACGTCATCGCCGCCAAGGCCGCGGCGCTGAAGGAGGCCATGGAGCCCTCCTTCAAGGAGTACGCCCAGCGCATCCTCGACGACGCGCGGGCCCTGGCCGACGGCCTGACCGACCGGGGCTACCGGATCACCTCCGGCGGCACCGACACCCACCTGTTCCTCGCCGACGTCACCCCGCGCGGGCTGACCGGCGCGGAGGCCGAGCAGCGGTGCGACGCCGCCGGCATCGTGCTCAACAAGAACGCCATCCCGTTCGACACCAACCCGCCGGCCGTCGCCTCCGGCATCCGCGCCGGCACCGCGTGCGTGGCCTCCCAGGGCATGGGCCCCAGGGAGCTCGACCACGTCGCCGGCCTGGTCGACCGGGCGCTGACCGGGGACGACGACGAGCTCGCGGCGGTGCGTGCCGAGGTCGGGGACCTGGTCACCCGCTTCCCCGCCTACCCCGGGGCGGGTGCCTGAGGCCATGCTCTCCCTGCTGGTCGTCGCCGTGGTCGCGGGTGTCGTCACGGCCGTGACCACCCCGTTCGTGGCCCGCGGCGCCCGGCGGATGGGTGCGCTCGACCGGCCCGGCTCCGGGCCCCGCAAGGTGCACACGGTCCCGGTGCCGACCCTGGGCGGGCTGGCGATGCTGCTGGGGTTCATGGCCGCGCTGGGGACCGCCTGGCTGCTGCCGGCGTTCCGCCCGCTGTTCGTGTCGAGCTCGGAACCGCTCGCCCTGCTCATCGGCGCGGTGGTGATCGTGCTGGTCGGGGTCGCCGACGACGTCCTGGGCCTGCCGCCCACGGTGAAGCTGGCAGGCCAGATCGTGGCGGCGCTGGGTGTGGTGATCTTCGGTGTGCAGCTCGTCCACTTCTGGATCCCCGGGCTGGAGGTCATCTCCCTGTCGCCGGATCTCGGCCTGCCGCTGACGATCCTGGCCCTGGTGGCGATGATCAACGCGGTCAACCTCATCGACGGGCTCGACGGGCTGGCCGCCGGGGTCGTGGCGATCGCGGCGGTCGCCTTCTTCGTCTTCACCCTCGCCAGCGACCCGAGCGGCCTGGTCGAGACCATCCCCACCTCCGCGCCGCTGGTGGTGGCGGCCCTGGTGGGGGTGTGCGGCGGTTTCCTCATCCACAACTTCCACCCGGCCAAGATCTTCATGGGCGACACCGGGTCGATGCTGCTGGGACTGCTGCTGGGCAGCGCGGGCGTGACCTACGTGGGCCGGACCACGGCACCGTCGAACGCGGACTTCTACGGCTCCATCCCCCTGCTGATCCCTGCCCTCGTGCTGGCCATCCCCTTCCTCGATACGGCCTTCGCCATCGGGCGTCGGGTGCTGAAGGGCCAGCAGGTGACGATGGCCGACCGGGGGCATCTGCACCACCTGCTGATGGCGTTCGGCCACTCGCACCGACGTGCCGTGCTGGTGCTGTACTACTGGTCCGCGCTGCTGGCCGTCGCCTCGGTCGGGCCCGCCTTCATGGAGCTGTCGGTCCTGGCCACCTGGCTGGTCGCCGGCGCGACCGGGGGGATCGCGCTCATCGCCATCGGCGTGCGCAGCGGCACGGCGGCGCCCACCGAGCACGAGGCGCAGGACCACGTCGGCACCGGCTGACGCGCCGCGGGCCCGGGCCCCCACGCCTTTGGAGGACCGCCCCGCGGATTGCTAGTGTCCGCTCCGCCGGCGGGGCACGCCCCGCGGCATTTCCTGCACGCGCGCTGTCCGTTCCCGTCACCGCTCGACGCCAGGCTGGATCGATGCCCCCGACCACGGACGCCTCCCGCGCCCCGTCGCTGCGCAGTTCCTTCCAGTCCCGGGCGTTGTGGACGGGGATCGACCACGGCTCGATCATGGGCATGGAACTGATGGCCGCGATCCTGACCTGGACCGGCGTGGGGTGGCTCGCGGACCGCTGGCTCGGGACGGGCCCGTGGTTGCTGGTCGCCGGCGGTCTGCTCGGCAACTTTGCCGGCCTGTACCTGATCTGGATCCGCAGCGAGCGCATGAACGCCGCTGAAGCCCACCACCTCGAGGAGGCGCGTCGTGCCGCACGCTGAGCGCCGCGTCGAGGAGTGGCGGCTGTCCACCGGTGCGCTGCGCGCGCTCGGATGGACCGCGGTCCCGGTCGTGGGCGGCGCGACGTGGCTGGCCGGACTGCCCGGACTCGCCGGCGCCGCGGCCGGCCTCGCGCTGGTCACGGTGCTCTTCGCGGGTGCCGCGGCCCTGCTGGCGATGGTGGTCGACCGCTCGCCGACGACGGCGCTCACCGTGCTGGTGATGGGCCTGGGCGTACGGCTGCTAGCGTACGTGGCCGTCCTGACCGCGCTGGATGCGCAGGGCTGGGTGCACCGCCCGAGCCTCGCCGCAGCCACCGGGTTGGGCGTCGCGATCACCCTCGCCTACGAGCTGCGCCTGCTGGCGAGGATGCCGCGACTGTTCTGGATCGACGCTGACACCGACCGGCCCCGGGCCGTCCCGAACGCGACACGGAGTCAACTGCTGTGACACGAGTCATCGCCGCTGCCGAGTGGGGTGGAGAGTTCGACGGGGCCCTGGACCCGATCATCGATCTGTTCCGGTTCCCGCCCCTGTGGGAGATCGAGCTCCTCGGTCTCGACCTCTCGATCAACCGGACCATCCTCATCGCCTGGTTCATGACCTTCCTGGCCGGGCTGCTGATGATGATGGCCTTCCGTCAGCCCCAGATCGTGCCCGGCAAGATGCAGGCCTTCGGCGAGATGATCGTCGACTTCGTCCGTCAGATCGTGCTGGACATCATGGGCCCCAAGGGCCTGAAGTTCCTGCCGCTGCTGACGACCTTCTTCGTCTTCATCTTCTTCATGAACGTCGCGAAGATCACGCCGTTCATGATGATGCCGCCGACCTCGCGGATGGCCTGGCCGCTGTTCCTGGCGGTGATCGCCTGGCTGGTCTACGTCGGCGTGGGCATCAAGGAACAGGGCCTGCTCACCTACTTCAAGGACATGGCGATCCCGCCGGGGGTCCCCAAGCCCCTGCTGGTGATCCTCGCGCCGATCGAGATCATCTCCGGGTTGATCCTGCGGCCCTTCACGCTGGCGGTGCGACTCTTCGCCAACATGGTGGCCGGCCACATCCTGGTCGTGATCACCCTGGTGACCATCCACGTCTTCCTGCCCTCGCCGACCGGGTTCGCGATCGGGATCTTCGGACTGATCGCCGCGCCGCTGGTCTTCGCCTTCGAGCTGTTCATCATCGGCCTGCAGGCCTACATCTTCACGATGCTCACCGCCGTCTACATCAGCTCGTCGCTGGAGCCGGCCCACTAGAACCATCCGCAACGAGAACGACCCGTTCACTGTGGTGCCCGGACTCCAAGCAACCGGACCGCAGATCGCCACCAGGCGCGGTGAGAACCGCGTCACGAAGGAGGAACGACCCATGGAAGGCACGCTCAACGTCGTCGGCTACGGCCTGGCCACCCTCGGACCGGGCATCGGTCTGGGCATCCTGATCGGCAAGGCCGTCGAGTCGATGGCCCGCCAGCCCGAGGCGGCCGGCATGGTCCGCACCACGATGTTCATCGGCATCGCCGTGGTCGAGGCCCTGGCGCTGCTCGCCTTCGTCCTCGCCTTCGCCCTCTAAGCCAGAAGATCCCGGAGGAGCCATCATGCTGCTCACCATCCTGGCGCAGGCCGACAACGACGACTTCGAGCTGCTCCCGGCTGAGCCGGAGCTCATCTGGGGCGTCTTCGCGTTCCTGGTGCTGCTCGCCGTCATGTACAAGCTCGTCTTCCCGAAGCTCAATCAGGCGCTCGAGGACCGCTCCGCGGTGATCGAGGGCAAGATCGAGGAGGCGGAGTCGAAGCTCAACGAGGCCGAGACGACCAAGGCCGACTTCGAGGCCCGGATCGCCGACGCCCGTGGCGAGGCGAACCGGATCATCGACGAGGCCAAGACCACGGCCGAGTCGCTGCGCGCCGACATCGTCTCGCGGGCCGAGGAAGAGGCGCGCGGAATCGTCGAGCGCGCCCAGAGCGAGGTCGCCGCAGAGCGCGACCGCGCGCTGCAGGACCTGCGCACCGAGGTCGGCCGCCTGTCGGTCGAGCTCGCGTCGCGGATCGTCGAGCGCGAGCTCGACCCCGCCACGCACCAGGGCCTGGTCGACGACTACATCCAGCAGCTGTCCCGAACCAACTAGCCGGCGACGGGGCGGCGCCCGCGCGGCGGCCACCCCGACGTCACCACCTGTAGGCCGGCCGCCCCCTGGCGGCGGCGCCGAACACCACACGAGGATGCGTTTCCACCATGACCGATCGGACGCAGAGCTACGCGCGCGCCGTCGTCGAGCTGGCCACCGGCGAGGGCGCCCTCGACACCGTCGAGGACGAGCTCCTCGTCGTCGCCCGTGCGGTGGACGACCGTGAGGAGCTGCGCCAGCGGCTGACCGACCGCAACTCGCCCGTCGGCCAGCGCCTGGCCGTCATCGAGTCGGACGTGCTGTCCGCGGTGCACCCGGGGACCCGCGCGGCGCTGGCGATGATCATCGCCGGGGACCGCACCGGGGACATCTCCGCGATCGCGTCCGCGGTCGCCGAGCAGGCCGCGGCCACGCGGGACTCGGAGCTGGCCGAGGTGTTCGTCGCGGTACCGCTCGACGAGACCCAGCAGCGGGCACTGAAGGAGGCGCTCGAACGCGCCACCGGAAAGCGGCTCGACATCAAGGTGCACGTGGACGAGAACGTCGTGGGTGGGGTGCGCGCCAGGATCGGCGACACCGTCATCGACGGCAGCCTCTCCCGCCGCATCGAGGAGCTGCGCACGCGCATCGGCCGATAGCGACCGACGCGCCCAAACGACCATGAGGACTGACGCGAGATGGCTGACCTGACGATTCGCTCCGAGGACATCTCCTCCGCGCTTCTGCAGATGCTCGAGGGCTACTCCACCGACGTGACCTCCGAGCAGGTGGGGCGGGTGACCGAGACCGGTGACGGCATCGCCGTGATCAACGGCCTGCCCGGCACGATGGCGAACGAGCTGCTGGACTTCGGCGGCGGCACGTTCGGCCTGGCCATGAACCTCGACGAGCACGAGATCGGTGCCGCGGTGTTCGCCGAGGCCTCCGCGGTCGAGGAGGGCCAGACGGTCAAGCGCACCGGCAAGGTGCTCTCGATCCCCGTCGGCGACGCGCCCCTGGGCCGGGTCATCGACCCGCTCGGCCGGCCGCTGGACGGCAAGGGCCCGCTCGACGAGAGCAAGATCGACGGCAGCCGTCCGCTGGAGGTCCAGGCACCCGGCGTGCCCGACCGCCAGCCGGTGAGCGAGCCGCTGCAGACCGGGACCAAGGTCGTCGACATCATGACCCCGATCGGCCGCGGGCAGCGCGAGCTGATCATCGGCGACCGCCAGACCGGCAAGACCGCGATCGCCGTCGACGCGATCATCAACCAGAAGCAGTACTGGGGCACCGACCAGGCGGTCAAGTGCATCTACGTCGCGATCGGCCAGAAGGGGTCGACCGTCGCGAGCGTGGTCGAGACCCTCGAACGTGCCGGTGCGATGGAGTACACCACCGTGGTCAGCGCCACGGCCGCCTCGCCCGCGCCGTTCCAGTACATCGCCCCCTACGCCGGTGCGGCGATCGGGGCCAACTGGATGTACCGGGGCGAGCACGCGCTGATCATCTACGACGACCTCACCAAGCAGGCGGACTCGTACCGGCAGCTGTCGCTGCTGCTGCGCCGTCCGCCGGGGCGTGAGGCCTACCCGGGTGACGTCTTCTACCTGCACAGCCGCCTGCTCGAGCGTGCGGCCAAGCTCAACGACGACCTCGGGGGCGGGTCCATGACCGCCCTGCCGATCGTGGAGACCAAGGCCAACGACGTCTCGGCCTACATCCCGACCAACGTGATCTCGATCACCGACGGGCAGATCTTCCTCGAGACCGACCTGTTCTTCCAGGGCGTGCGCCCGGCCATGAACGCCGGTATCTCGGTCTCTCGTGTGGGTGGGTCGGCCCAGGTCCCCGCCATGAAGGCCGTGGCCGGCACCGTGCGGCTCGACCTCGCACAGTTCCGCGAGCTCGAGGCGTTCGCGCAGTTCGGCTCCGACCTCGACAAGGCCTCGCAGCGGCAGATCAACCGCGGTCAGCGCGTCGTGGAGCTGCTCAAGCAGCCCCAGTACCAGCCGCTGTCGGTCGAGCTGCAGGTCGTCTCGGTCTTCGCGGTCACCAAGGGCAAGCTCGACGACATCCCCGTCGGCGACGTCCGCCGCTTCGAGAACGACCTGCACGAGTTCATGCAGTCGCGCCACGGCGCGCTACTCGAGCGGCTGCGGACCGAGAAGCTCAAGGGCGGCCTGGACGACGAGCTCGAGCAGGCGGTCGACGCCTTCGTCGAGTCCTTCTCCCCCTCCGAGCAGGAGGAGGCCGAGGAGGAGAACGTCGGCTGGGACGCGATGGCCTCGACCAGCGAGTCGGTGGAGGAGTAGGCACGCTCGGACGGCGCACACCGCGTCGCCCGTGCAGCCACCCGCCGACGAAGCAGGAGGACGACCAAGGTGCCAGGCAGCGGACAGATCCGACAGTTGCGGCGACGCATCAAGTCGGTCCAGAGCACGCAGAAGATCACGCGTGCGATGGAGATGATCGCGGCCTCGCGGATCATGAAGGCCCAGCGGCGCGTCCAGCAGGCGCGACCGTACGCCGAGCAGATCCACGAGGTCATCAAGGGCCTCGCCGTGGCCAACGAGGTGCGCTCGCATCCCCTGCTCACCCCCCACGACGAGAACGCCCACGTGGCCGTGGTGGTCAACACCTCCGACCGCGGGCTGGCCGGCGCCTACAACGCCAACGTGCTGAAGGTCGCCGAGGCGACCATCCGCGAGGAGGAGCGCGCCGGTCGGACCGTCGAGCTCTACATCGTCGGTCGCAAGGGCAAGGGCTACTTCACCTACCGGGGGCGCAGTGCGACCCGGGACTGGGAGGGCCTGACCGACGAGCCCACGATGGAGGGCGCCGCCGAGGTCGCCAACGTGCTCATGGATCGCTACGCGACCGGTGAGCTCGACCGGGTCTGGCTCGTCTACACCGACTTCAAGTCGGCACTCACCCAGGCGCCGGTGCGCATGGAGCTGCTGCCGGTCAAGGCCGAGGAGTTCGAGGGTGGCGAGGAGATCGCGCCCGAGTTCCTCTTCGAGCCCGACCCCGCGGAGCTGCTCGACCGGCTCATCCCCCGCTACGTGGAGGCGAAGGTCTTCCACGGGCTGCTCGAGGCCTCGGCGTCCGAGCATGCGGCACGCCAGCGGGCGATGAAGGCCGCGACGGACAATGCCGATGACGTCAAGAACTCCCTGTCCCGTGTCATGAACCAGGCGCGGCAGGACCAGATCACCACCGAGCTCTCCGAGATCGTCAGCGGTGCCGAGGCCCTGGGCAGCGGCTGACACCCACGAACCACGTCCACACCGCGCCGTGGTGGCGCACACCCGCCGACCGACACGGCCGGCGACGAAGACATCAGGAGCGAGCAATGGCCATCGAGACGACCGCCCCGGGCGGCGAGCAGCGCAGTGCCGAGGCCACGCGTGAGGGTCGCATCTTCCGCGTCATCGGTCCGGTCGTGGACGTGGAGTTCCCGCCGGGTGACCTCCCCGAGATCAACACCGCGCTGACGTTCGAGCGCGACGACGAGGAGGGCACCACGATGCTCACCGCCGAGGTCGCGCAGCACCTCGGAGACCGTCGGGTGCGTGCCGTGTGCATGCAGCCCACCGACGGTGTCGTGCGTGGCACCGCGGTGACCGACACCGGTGCGCCCATCAGCGTGCCCGTCGGTCCCGGGACCCTGGGCCACATCTACAACGTGCTGGGCCAGCCGCTGGACGTCTCGGTCGACGAGATCAGCCCCGACACCTACTGGCCGATCCACCGCGACCCGCCGCCGTTCGACGAACTCGAGTCGCAGGCCGAGATGTTCGAGACCGGCATCAAGGTCATCGATCTCATCGAGCCCTACGTCAAGGGTGGCAAGATCGGCATGTTCGGTGGTGCCGGCGTCGGCAAGACGGTCGTCATCCAGGAGATGATCAACCGTGTGGCCGAGCAGCACTCCGGTGTGTCGGTGTTCGCCGGTGTGGGCGAACGCACCCGTGAGGGCAACGACCTCATGCTCGAGATGCAGGACTCCGGCGTCATCGACAAGGTCGCCCTGTGCTTCGGGCAGATGGACGAGCCGCCGGGTGTTCGCCTCCGGGTCGCGCTGTCCGCGCTGACGATGGCGGAGTACTTCCGCGACGAGATGCGTCAGGACGTGCTGCTGTTCGTCGACAACGTCTTCCGTTTCGTCCAGGCCGGTCAGGAGGTCTCCACCCTGCTCGGCCGCATGCCCTCCGCGGTGGGCTACCAGCCGACGCTGTCGAACGAGATGGGCCAGCTCCAGGAGCGGATCACCTCGACCAAGGGCCGGTCCATCACCTCGCTGCAGGCCGTGTACGTGCCCGCCGACGACATCACCGACCCGGCGCCGCACACGACCTTCGCCCACCTCGACGC
>SLRZ01000242.1 GCA_007130695.1 Nitriliruptoraceae bacterium | reverse complement strand
CCCGGGTCCTTCGGGTCGGCGGTGCCGGAGGTCGGGGTGCTCGACCTGGTGCGCTTCCACCGGTGGACGATCGGCTGGGCCTGGATCTCGGACTACGGCTCACCGGACGACCCGGAGGACCTCGACACCCTGCTGGCCTGGTCGCCGTACCACAACGTCGCCGACGGAAGCCGCTACCCAGCGACGATGCTGACCACCGCCGACACCGACGACCGGGTGGTGCCTGCGCACTCGTACAAGATGGCCGCGGCGCTGCAGCACGCCCAGGCGGACGACGCCGCACCGGTCCTGCTCCGCGTGGACCTCGACGCCGGTCACGGGGCCGGCAAGCCCGTGGGCAAGCAGATCGAGGAGCGGGCCGACGTGCTGGCCTTCCACGCGCACCACCTCGGGCTCGCCGTGCCGTACACGGGCGGGTCCGGGTAGGCCCGGGTCGGGGTGGACCCGGGTCCGGCTCGGCGCCGCCACCGGCGTCGGCCGGGCACTGCGGCGGTCGTGGCCCCGAGCGGGGTGGGCGCCGACATGGCACGCTCACCCGGCCGAAGGGGAGACACCGTGACCGATCAGCAGCCGCCCGCGGGCGGCGGGACCGAGACCCGCCGGGTACCGACGACCGAGGGACCCGCACCACGTCGGGCGCCGCTGATCCAGGTGGACTCGGGCCGCAACCAGCACGGGGGCAGCCGGACCTCGCCGCGGATGCGACTGGACCTGCTCCAGATCGTGGGCTGGATCCTCGGGCTGTACTTCCTGGTCTCCGGGCTCGTCGCGATCGCCCGGGCCGGCTTCGACGAACTCTCGCTGTTCGAACCGGCCGTCGAGGTGGGCGGCCTGCCGTTGACGCCCCTGCTCGCCCTGCTCTACCTCGTGGCCGGCATCGCCCTGCTGGCCGGCTCGACCGGCGAGGTCAAGGAGCGGGGCCTGCGCATCGGCGGCGTCCTGCTGGGCGTGGTCGGGGCGGTCTGGCTGATCGAGCCCGACTCGTTCGCCGAGTACCTGGGCGTGAGCAGCGACTCGGGCGCGATGATGCTCACCCTCGCGGTGCTGCTGGTCGCCGCCTCGTTCGTGCCGCCGTTGTCGGTGGTCCGTCCCGGGGTCCGTCAGGACGGCTGACCCCGGAGCCCCGGCACCCGCGGGGCCCCGGACACGCGAGAGCCCCGCGCGAGGGCGGGGCTCCGGCGTGGGTCGGGGCGCGAACGGCCCCTCAGCGGGTCAGGACGTCATCCAGTCGGGCTTGCCGCCCTTGGTGGCCCAGAAGATGTCGGCGATCTCGTCGATCTTGGCGAGCAGGTCCTCGCCGGCCTTGGGGTCCATGGTCTTCTTGGCGTCACCGGCCTGCTTGATGGCGTGCCAGAACTTCTCGTGGAGGTCCGGGTACTCCTCGAGGTGGTTGGGCTTGAAGTAGTCGGTCCACAGCACCGAGAGGTGGTGCTTGACCAGTTCGGCCCGCTCCTCCTTGATGACCACGCAGCGGTGACGGAACGTCTCGTCGTCGGAGTCCTGGTACTTGACGGCGATCTGGTGCACCGACTCGGCCTCGATGCGCGCCTGGGCCGGGTTGTAGACCCCGCACATCAGGTCGCAGTGGGCGTCGACCGTGGTCACGGGACGGACGGGATTGAGGACACGCAGTACGGATGCGATACGCATCGTCACGGCTCCTTGAAGTTGACTGCAGCTCGGACATCGAGCCTAGTCACCCGCGAGCGCCGGGAGCACGGCCGTGATCACCCACGGACGGCCAGTGCGTCCCCGGGTGGATGCAGCCTACCGAACTACTGCGAACCAGTCGCAACAGGGATGTGATGATGGCCCGGGCACGGACGGCACTGGCCGCCGCAGGGTGCGCCTGGGCCATGACGTGGGCGGTCAACCGCAGCCTGGTCGCGGTTCGGGGCCCGTCCATGTTGCCAACGTTGCGCGAGGGTGACCTCCTGTTGACCGTGCCGACCCACCTCGTGGAGGCCCGTGCCGGGCGAGTGGTCGTGGTCGAGGACCCGAACGAGCCCGGCCACCTGGTGGTCAAGCGTCTGGCCCGGTGGGAGCACGGTCGGGCCGTCGTCCTGGGCGACCACCCAGCCGCCTCCACCGACAGCCGGGCCTGGGGGCCGGTGCCTGCCTCCGCGCTGCGACGGGTGGCTCTGGTGCGCTGGCCCTCGCTGTCGCGGTCGGGTCTCGGCGCGGGGTGAGACCGAAACTCGCGCGGCTGATCGGCCAGCGATCTGGTCATTCCTGGACGGCTCGGAGGACCAGTGCTCGTCCTGTGGTACTCGGTGCCCCCCGTCCACGTGGCCCCTGACACGCTCGGTGTCGCCCGAAGCGGGCGGCGACGACGAAGCGTTGGGATGGCTCCTCGCGGTCCGCACCGCAAACTGCGAGGAGCATCATGTCAACTCCCACCGAACCATCCCGTTCGACCACCCTGCCCGGCGTGACCCTGACGTTCGCGGTCATCGCCACCGCGGCGGTGACCGCGCTCGCCTTCATGCTGGTCGGCGACCGCGGCGGCGAGCCGATCCAGGCGGCCGGAGCCCAGACCGCGGCCGGAGAGACCGAGGCCGCGTCGCCGGCGTCGGCGACCGGATCCTGTGACCCGGAACTGCTGGAGCAACTCTTCGCCCTCGTCGCGGACCGCGAGGCCGCGGACCGGGAACTGATCACGGCACTCGTCGCGGAACGCGAGGCCGACGACGGCGACCTGCTCGACGAGATGCTGACGCTGGTCGAGGAGCAGACCG
Organism: Nitriliruptoraceae bacterium; assembly: GCA_007130695.1. GTDB lineage: Bacteria > Actinomycetota > Nitriliruptoria > Nitriliruptorales > Nitriliruptoraceae > SKLC01. The sequence goes on along the minus strand of SLRZ01000242.1, from coordinate 755 downwards.
AGGGTCTCCACGCCATGTCCGCCGCGCCCATCGGCAGCGGCGGCGACGGTGCCGCGGACGCCGCCGCCTCCGGTGATGACGCCGCCGCCGCGGCCGCCCATGCCGCACACCAGGCAGCGGCCGCAGCCGGAAACGACGCCGCATCGTCCTCCGGTCCCCGCAGCTCGGCCTCCAGTGCCGCAGACGCAGACGCCGACGCGGACGCCGATTCCGACGCAGACGCCGACGCGGACGCCGATTCCGACGCAGACGCAGACGCGGACGCCGATTCCGACGCAGACGCCGACGCGGACGCCGATTCCGATTCCGATGCCGACGCTGATGCCGATGCGGACGCGGATGCCGACGGCGGCGACGCCACGAACGAGAACCACATCAACGTCCACAACACCGTGAACAACGTGATCGGGGACGGGTCGTCGGCCGGGACCGACAGCGGCTCCGGCGACGAGGTCACCGACACCGACGATGAGGACCTCGCCACCGAGGACGACGAGGACCCGGACAACGATGAGGACCTCGCCACCGAAGAGGACGACGAGACCGACGAGGAGGAGACCGAGGAGGCCTGACGCCTCTCTCGTGCGAGAGTCGCCCGTCGGGCCCCGGGTGTTCCCCGGGGCCCGACGGCGTCGGAGGGCCTCCGGCCCGCTACGTGCGCGCGACGATGAGCAGCTCCGGGTCGTCGAGGCCCACCTCGCCCTCGGCCCTGCGGCCGTAACCGCCGGGCTCGACCCCCCGAACCGAGACGACCT
>SLRZ01000089.1 GCA_007130695.1 Nitriliruptoraceae bacterium | reverse complement strand
TGGCCACCCAACCGGCGACGAACGCGCCGGCCAGCCCCGCCAGTGAGCCGGCGACGACCCCTACCGTCGAGCGCCGACGCCACGGTCCGCGCAGGGCCGGAGCGATCAGCGCCGCACACAGCAGATCGGCGATGAGGAACAGCTGCAGTACGGACTCGGCGACCAACGACACGGCTGCCGCCGGCAGGATCACCACGACCGTCAGCACCCGGGCGCCGCGCAGCCCCAGCGTCGGCCGTTCGGTCGCGATCAGGGCGGCCAGGCCGTTCTCGAGGGTGTCCACCGACGAGGCGACCAGCGCGATGCCCAGCACGAGCACCCCGGCCATGAGCCAGTCCGGCAACTGGCCAGCCAACGAGAAGACCGCCAGCGCCGGGACCTCGACGACGCCTGCGCCCGCCGCCAGCACGCCCAGGCCGCCGGCGATGAGAATCAACGGCATGGTCGCGGCGGCCCCGATCAGAGCGCCGCGACGCAGGGCACGGTCGTCGCGGGCGGCCCAAACCCGTTGCCAGTAGCCATGGTGGAACAGGTTGGCGGCGGTCAGCGCGATGATCAACGTCAGCGCCGTCGTCACCCCGCCCTGGTCGACCCCGAGCAGCCCGGTGTCGCGCATCGTCGTGGCCGGGGCATCGACGGTGCCCAAGGCGGCCGCGGCGGCGGCGGCCAACAGCACGATCACCAGCCAGCTCTGCCAGCGATCGGTGCGCAATGAGGCCCGTAGGCCGCCGTAGGTCGTGTAGATCAGGGTGGCCGTCACCACCGCCAGGACCGTCGCCTGCCGGGGCACGCCGCCGATCAGTTCGACCAGCCCGCCGACGGCGACCAGTTCGGCCGTGACGAACACGCCCATGTAGAGGATCGACACCAGCGCGATCACCGTGCCGGCAGCGGGGCCGAAGCGAACCCGGACGAATTCGGTCAGTCCGCTACCCGAGGGAACGAGCCGCCGGATGCGCGGGCCCACGTAGGCCAGTACCACGAAGGGGGCGGCGGCGGCCAACGAGTAGCCGATCACCGCGTCGATCCCCAGCAGGACGCCGAGTTCGGGCGGTGCGAACAGGATCCAGGCGCCGAGGCCGGATGCCAGGAACGACAGCCCGAGCATGCCGGGTCCCTGGCTCGAGCGGGCCACGAGGTACTCGTCCACCCCGTCGCGCCCGGGGCCGTGGCCACGCAGCCCGATGGCGACGAACACCGCGAGCACGGCGACGAGCAAGAGGACACTGGAAGACTGACTGAGCACGACGCGCTCCCTCCGCCGGCATGACCCGGATCAGGTTCCGAGGTCCGCGCCCGCCCGGCGCGTTCTCAGCCCCCGGTGCGTGGGGGCTCCCTCGGCGTCTACGCGACGCACCGTAACAGCAACGCGGGCGCGGGGCGTTGGCCATGGTGCCGACGGTCTCCGCGTCAGCGTGAGAGCAGCTCAGTCAGCCGGCGGGCGGTCGGGATCTTGCCCGAGACCACCACCTCCTCGTCGACGACCAACCCCGGCGTGGTCAGTACGCCGTAGGCCGCGATCGCCATCGGGTCGGTGACCTTGCCGATCTCCACCTGCAGCCCGAGTTCGTCGAGGGCCTCACGCGTGCGGGCTTCGAGCATCTCGCAGTTCCGGCAGCCGGGTCCGAGCACCTTGATGTCCATGACGACGTTCCTCCTCGCGCCGGTGGGCGCGTCACACGATCAGGTCGAATATGAAGCCGATGGCGACGATGCCGACCGTGACCACGGCGGTGAAGATCGCCAGCAGGGGCAGACGCATGACCCGCTTGAGCAGGATCAGCGCCGGCAGCGACAGCGCGACGACGCTCATCATGAACGCCATGGCGGTGCCAAGCCCCAGGCCCTTGGCGTAGACGGCCTCGACCAGCGGGACCACGCCCGCGACGTTGGCGTACAGCGGCACCCCGGCCAATGTCGCGATCGGCACCGACCAGGCACTGTCGGCGATCCCGGTGGTCTGGAAGAAGTCGGCCGGGACCCAGCCGTGGATGCCGGCGCCGATGGCGATCCCGACGAGCACGTAGGGCCAGACGGTGCGCACGATCTCGCGCGTCTCCGCTCGCGAGGCGTCGATGCGGTCGGCCAGGGCGACGCGGCCGTCGTCGCCGACGGGCGGCGGTGCCGCGACCTCCCGCACCAGGGGGTCGACCCAGCGGTCGAGGTCCAGCCGTGAGAGCAGGACGCCGGCGAGGACCGCCATCGTCATACCCGTGAGGACGTAGAGGGCCGCGATCTCCCAGCCGACCATGCCGGCGAGCATCACGACGCCGACCTGGTTGATCAGGGGGCTGGTGATCAAGAAGGTCAGGGTGACGCCGAGCGGGACGCCGGCGGCGACGAAGCCGATGAACAGCGGGACCGAGCTGCACGAGCAGAACGGGGTGATGGCTCCGAAGGCGGCCGCGAGGAGGAACCCGGTCGCGACGTGCCGGCGGGTGATGATGTCCCGGATCCGCTCCGGCGGGACCGAGGCACGAGCCATGGAGATCACGAAGATCAGGCCGACGATGAGCAGCAGGATCTTCGCGGTGTCATAGAGGAAGAAGTGGACCGCATGTCCCAGCCGGGTCTGTGGGTCGAGCCCCGCGAGGTCGAACACCGCGACGTCCCAGACGTGCTCGTTGGCGAGGTAGAGCGTCGCCCATCCCAGCGCGGCGGCGGCCAGCCCGGCCCACAGCCGCCGTGTGGATCCGGGCGTGGTGGCGGGCGCCAGCGTCATACCGCCACCCCCTCGGTGCCTGACGGGCAGCAAGGGTCCGCCTTCCGGGCGTCGACGGGCTGGGGTAGCAGTTCAGACAGCCGCTCGAGGGCACCCGGGTGCACGTGGTAGTAGACGCGCCGACCGTTGCGGCGGCTGCCTACCAGACCGCTCTCACGCAGCACCCGCAGATGGAACGAGAGCCGGTTGGCCGGCGCCCCCAGGACCTCCTGAAGCTCGCAGTGGCAGTGCTCGCCTTCGTCGCTCAGCAGATCGAGCACCTGCAGCCGTGTGGGGTCAGCGACCGCCTTCAGCACCTCGACGCGATCGTCGAGCACCGTCCCCACCGGGGCATCCACAGCGGCTCCAAAGACGTTCCAACTCTCCTTGGAACATACGCAGCGACCAGCCGATCCGCCGGTGGCGCAAGCCCTGTCATCGCGGGGCCACAAGTCCTCCAGCCTGACAGGCACCCGTGATCGACACCCTCACCCGCGGGGCCTTCGACCACGTCCCCAAGCCGTTCAGTGTGCCCGTGCTCCTCCAACGCGTCCTGGGAGCCCTGGTCGCATGAGCGCACAGCCCGACGGTGACGCACCTCCGGTTCGGCTGACCAGGGTCTGGACCCCGGTTTGCCAACCCACCGTCACACCTTGCTGCTGCACTCAGGCCCAGACGAGGCCGTCGAGGTCGCGCGGGCGAGTCGCGCGCCGGATCCAGAACGCGAATCCCTCCTCGGCGGTGCGGACCATGCTCCATGCACCGATGACGATGAGCGAGACGATCTTCAACAGTCGCAACATGACGCACCTCGCTCGGACGCAGGATGATCTGCGGATC
>SLRZ01000067.1 GCA_007130695.1 Nitriliruptoraceae bacterium | reverse complement strand
GGCGCCACCGCCGGGGCGACCTTCGGTCCCCTCCGGGGCATCGTGGTCACCACCCGGCGTGCGGGACCCGTCGGCAGCGGGCTTGGCGTGGTCGGCGCCCGGCGTACAGGACCCGCCGGCAGCAGGCTGAGCATGGCCGACATCGGACTCGCCAGAACCCCCGGCACCGCCGCCGGCACGGGGGATCTCGCGGCCCCCGAGAGGGCCGAAATCGTCATCGTGAAAGGGGTTCTCGGTCATGAACACATGATGGCATACGGGTGCGACACGAACCCGCTGGGATCGCCCGAAGCTGGGGAAGGATCCGACAGCCCGAGCCGGCGGCGACACCCCGGCAGTCCAGACCTGGCGTCGCCGTCGCCGCGAACCCCGGCTAGCCGCGACGCCGGCGGATCAGCAGCCAGACGACGGCGGCGATGACCACCACGAGCAGGCCGGCCGCGGCCCAGACCACCAGGGCGTTCTCGGGCCAGGAGCTGGCCTCGGATCGCGCGAGGACCTCGACCGGTTCCGCGACGGGGAGCTCCCACTGCAGGGTCCGGTCCCGGGCGTCGTCGGCGTCGTGCGCACGAACCTCTCCGGGCATCGTCACGACGAGCGCGGCACCGACCTGCTGGGTCATCAGGGAACGCAGCTCGTCCTCGTCGGGGCCGACCGGTTCGCCGTCCTCGTCGATCGCGCCGGGTGTGTCGGGTGGGGCCAGCTCCACGGTGCCGCCCAGCTCGAGCTCGTCGTGTCCGAGCACGCGCACCTCGAGGTCGGAGAAGAGCCCCGGGTCACCCTCGACCAGCCCGTCGGAGAGGTCACCGAGGGCTCCGGCCGGATCGTCACCCCGGTGTTCGAGCCGGAGACGGAGCCCGTCCCCCCGCTCGACGAGGACCTCGAGGTCCCAGTCTGGCTGTTCGCCGACGGCTGCCTCGACCTCGGCGACGGGATCCAGGTCGAGGTCGGAGAACAGGTTCAGCAGCTCCCGGTCGAGTTCGAGGTCCACGACCGCGGTCCCGCTGCCGTCGGGGCGCAGGTCCAGCTCCGCGATCACCTCGATACGGCACCCGGACAGCACGAGCGCCGCCACCGCCAGGAGGGCGGCGACGGCAGGCGAGGGCCGGGTGGGAGGTCGGACCGGGGATCCGTTCATGCGGGGGGAGGCGAACGCGGGGAGGCTATCCGGGGCCCGGCGTGCGTCCGGGCGTGGCGGACCGGGAGCCGGAACCTGCCAGGGCACCGCGAACCGGGAGCCGGAACCTGCCAGGGCGCCGCGAACCGGGAGCCGGAGCCGGCCGGCGCGCATCGACCCGATGTCCGAGCAGCGGCGCCCGGGTGACGGCCACCAACCACCGCCCCGGGGCGCAGGGGGGAGCATCTAGACTTTCGCCTCCCCAGCGAAGGCGTGCGGTGACCAGGCAGCGGATCGGCGAGCACCTGGTGGCCGCCGAGGTCATCACCCGGGAACAGCTCGAGGAGGCGCTGGAGGCCCGCCGGCGTCACGGGCAACGGGAGCGTCTCGGCGAGGCGGTGGTGCGACTGGGGCTCGCCTCGGAGGCCGACGTCGCGGACGCGGTGGCCCGACAGCTGCGCCTCGAGCGCGTCGAGGTCCGGGGAGCGACGCCCACCGTCGAGGCGCTCGAACGCGTCCCGAGCTACCTCGCGGAACGCCACGACGTGCTGCCCCTGCGCCTGGAGGGCGAGGCACTGGTGCTGGCCACTTCCGACCCGTCCGACACCTCGGCGCTGGACGACGTGCGACTGGTGGCCGGCGTGCGGCTCGTCACGCCGGTGGTCGCCACGCCGTCGGGCCTGACCGCGGCCCGACGGCGGGTGTACGCGGTGGACGCGACGCAGCAGCTGCTGGGCATGCAGGCCCGGCTGGCCGACGCCCCCGCGCTGGGCGAGGGTGTGGACCCCGCCGACGACGGCGCGCAGCCGGACCTCGTCACCGGGTTCGGCCACGCGCCGGTGGTGAAGCTGGTCGACACGCTGCTGACGGATGCGTTGGCGTCGCGAGCCAGCGACCTCCACGTCGAGCCGGAGGCGGCGGGCCTGCGGGTGCGGCTGCGCGTGGACGGGCTGCTCCGGGAACGCGGACGAATCCCGCAGCATCTGTCGGGCCAGGTCCTGTCGCGGCTGAAGCTCGTGGCCGGGCTGGACATCACCGAGCGGCGGCTGCCGCAGGACGGCCGGATCCAGGCACGGGTCGAGGACCAGCTGGTGGACCTGCGGGTCGCGACGATGCCGACGCTGTGGGGGGAGTCGATCCTCGTGCGGCTGCTGCCGACGGGCAGCGCGGGCCTCGACGTCGAGGACATCGGGTTCCCCGACGCGGTGCGGGAACGGCTGCTGGCCGGACTGCGCCGGCCCCAGGGGCTGGTGCTGCTGACCGGGCCGACCGGGTCGGGCAAGACCACGACGCTGTACGCCGGGTTACGCGCCGTGATGGACCACAGCCGCAAGGTGCTCACCCTGGAGGACCCGGTCGAGTACGTGCTGCCCGGGATCCACCAGACGCAGGTGGACCCCGGTATCGGGTTGACCTTCGAGCGCGGCCTGCGGCACCTGCTGCGCCACGACCCCGACGTCGTGCTCGTCGGCGAGATCCGCGACCGAGAGACCGCACGCCTCGCGGTGGAGGCCTCCTTCACCGGCCACCTGGTCCTGGCGACGATCCACACCAACGACGCACCGTCGGCCGTGACCCGCCTGCGTAACCTCGGGGTCGACCGGTACGTGATCGCCGCCGCGCTCACGCTGGTGATCGCCCAGCGGCTGGCGCGCACGGTCTGCGAACACTGCGAGGAGCCGGCCACGGCGGACCCCGCGCAACTGCAGCAGCTGGGGTTGTCGGCAGCGGACGGTGAGGGCCTGGCGCTGCGCCGGGGCCGGGGGTGCGCCGTGTGCGAGTACACCGGGGCGCTCGGACGCACGGCGATCAGCGAGGCGATGCCCGTCAGCCCCCGTCTGCGCGACCTGATCGACGAGGGGGCCCCGGAGGCGGCGCTTTCGCGGATGGCGCGCTCGGAGGGCATGCGCACGTTGCGGGAGGACGCGATCGAACGGGCCCGCGACGGGCGCATCACGCTCGAGGAGGTCCTGCGGGTCACCCCGGAGACCTCCGCGGACGCGGTCCACTGCCCCGGCTGCGATGCGGTGGTCGGCGACGACCTGCACGTGTGCCCGTGGTGCGCCACCCAACTGCAGGGCGAGCACTGCCCCGGCTGCCGCCGGGCCGTCCAGGCCAACTGGCGCGCGTGCCCGTGGTGCGGTGAGCCCCGGGTCCAGACGTAGCCGATCCGCTGCGGGGGCGTCGGGGAGGCCCCCGCTCGTCGGTACCATCGCCGGCGACGATACGGCGACTCCGAGACCGGAGCGCCCCGCGGCCACCGGCCGCACCCGCCACCCACCGATGGAGGCCCGCGTGCCGACGCAGGAACAAGTTCTCGACGTGCTCGCACAGGTCATCGACCCCGAGATCGACAAGCCCATCACCGAACTGGGCATGGTCGAGGAGATCGCGATCCAGGACGACGTCGTGGGCGTCAAGGTCAAGCTCACGATCCCG
>SLRZ01000168.1 GCA_007130695.1 Nitriliruptoraceae bacterium | reverse complement strand
TCTGTGGGTTTTCGCGGCCCTCGCAGGCCGGGCGTCGGTTCGGATTCGATCCTATCGGTCCGGGGTGACATCGCCCCCGGCTTCACCGAACCCTCACGGGCGACGCCAGGTCGCGATGTACATGCCGTCGGTGTCCTCGGTGTCGGGCAGCAGCTGCCGGCGTGACTCCTCCACCAGCCCGCCGTCCGAGGCGAGGACGTCGGCGACCCCGTCGGTCTCCCCGGCCGTCCAGGTGCACACGCTGTAGGTGAGACGGCCCCCCGGGGCGAGGTGCCTGGTCGCCGCCAGCAGCAGCCGCCGCTGCAGTTCGGCGAGCTCCGCGACGTCGTCGGGGCCCCGGCGCCACCGGATCTCCGGGCGCCGTCGGCCGGTGCCCAGCCCGGTGCAGGGCGCGTCGACCAGGACCGCGTCGAACTTCTCGTCGGCTCCCAGCGGTGGGTCGGTCGCGTCGCCGACCCGCACGTCGACGGCGACCTGCAGGCTGGCGGCGGCGCGCTCGATCAGTCGGGCCCGGTGCTCGTGGAGCTCGACGGCGACGACCCGGCCCGTCGGGCCCACCAGTCCCGCGAGGTGGGTGGTCTTGCCGCCCGGCCCCGCGCACAGGTCCAGGATCCGCTCACCGGGCCCCGCCCCCGTGGCCCGTGCCACGTGCATGGACGCCTCGTCCTGGACCACGGCCCGCCCCTGCTGCACAGCGGCGAGGCGGCGGGGATCCGCCCCGGGGGCACGCACCGCCTCGGGCAGACCGCCGGCCCGGGCCTCGACCTCGACGGCCCGCAGTTCGGCGATCAACTCCTCGCGGTCCCCGGTGGCCCGCAGTGTCACCCCGGGCGAGACGTCGTCCGCCTCGAGGATCGCCCTGACCCGCTCGGCGGGGTAGCGGGCCAACAGGTCGGCCACCACCCACCGCGGATGGGCGGTGGTGCGGGCCAGGTGCTCCTCGGGCTCACGCTCGGCGTCGGGCCACGGCAGGGTCTCGAGCCCGCGGGCCAGCGACCGCAACACCCCGTTGACGAACCCTCCCGCGCCCTTCTGCCGACCGGGGGGGACGGCTTCCCGCGCGAGGGCGACCGAGGTCGACACCGCCGCGCGGGCCGGCACGTCGGTACGCAGCAGTTGCAGCGCACCGAGCCGGAGGATCCGGCGGAGCACCGGTTCGACGTCACCCAGCGGTCGACGCAGGTGGTGGCCCAGCGCCCAGTCGAGGGTTCCCTCCCACCGCAGCGAGTCGTAGGCCAGGTGCGAGGCGAACGCCCGGTCGCGGGCCAGGTCCAGCCCGCCCACGGCATCGGGCACGGCGAGGTTGCTCCAGGTCCCGCGTTCGTCGACGGCCTGGAGCGCACGCAGGGCCGCGCGGCGTGCCGGCAGGCCCGTGCTCACGCGTCCGACCCGAACCGTTCACCCGGCTCCGGGCGGTAGCCGTTGGCGAAGGCCGCGCCGTCCATGCGGGCCTTGCCCTCGGGCTGCACCTCCAACAGGCGGATGGCGCCGGATCCGACCGCAACGATCACGCCGTCACGCCGGGCGAGCACCTCGCCGGGCACGGCGTCGGCGAGCCGCTCGGCGAGATCCTCGAGTTCCTCGCCCGTCAGCGGCTCGACCCGGAAGACCTTCAACCGTCGGTCGCGGAACGTCGTGTGTGCGCCGGGGGCCGGGTCGGCGCTGCGGGCCAGGTCGGCGATGGTTGCCGGGTCGGCCGTGAGGTCGAGGGCGACGTCGGCGGGGGTGATCTTGGGGGCCAGGGTTGCGCCGGCCTCGTCCTGCGGCACGGGGCGTTCGCCCTGCACGAGCCGGCGGACCGAGTCGAGCAGCACCGGCGCACCGAGATCGGCCAGCCGGTCCAGCAACTGCCCCGCCGACTCGTCGGGGGCCACCTCGACCTCGACACGGTCGAGGACGGGTCCGGTGTCCATGCCCTCGTCCAGCACGAAGGTCGTCACGCCGGTCACCCGGTCGCCGGCACGCAGTGCGTGCTGCACCGGGGCCGCACCCCGCCAGCGCGGCAGCAGCGAGAAGTGCAGGTTGACCATCCCGGCACCACCGGCCTCGAGCACCGTGGGGGGCAGCAGCGCGCCGTAGGCCACCACCGCACAGGCGTCGAGGTCGAGGGCCCGCAGGTCGTCGGCGATCTCGCGGGGCTTGGCGGGCTGCCACACCTCGAGGCCCGCCTCGAGTGCCGTGACCTTGACCGGCGGCGGCTGGGGCTCGCCCCGGCGGCCGCGCGGGCGGTCGGGGTTGGTGATGACCACGGCCACGTCGACGTCGTCGGCGGCCACGAAGGCCTCGAGTGCGGGCACGGCGACGGCCGGGGTACCCAGGAAGGCGATGCGCACGGTGACCTCGGGATCGTTGGCAGATGGCGACAGGAATGCCGTGTGGCGGGGGAAGGGGGCGAACCGCATGGGGACGGCGAAACGGTGGGTCGCGGGACGGAGACGGTCGCGGGACGGAGACGGTCGGGGGGCGCGTGCCGGAGGAGATCGCGGGACGGAGACGGTCGCGGACCGGAGAGGCAGCGTGGCGGTGGTGCCGGCGCAGGCTCCGGTGGGTCCCGTCGCCGGCCGGGTCAGCGGCCGCGCCCCAGGAGCAGTCCCCCCGGCCGCGGGCCGGGGTCGTCGTCCAGACCCTGTTCGATGCGGTATTCACGGATCCGGCGCATCGCTTCCCCACGGTCGTGCTTGGCGAGGTGGTCGATGAACAGGATCCCGTTGAGGTGGTCCATCTCGTGCAGCCACACCCGGGCGAGGAACCCCTCGAGTTCCACCTCGTGGTGCTCGCCGCCGAGGTCCTGGTAGGCGACGTGCACCTGCAATGGGCGCTTGACGGGATAGAACAGGCCCGGGAACGAGAGGCAGCCCTCGTCGTCCTCGTCGATGTCCTCGGAGGCCTCCAGCAGCGTGGGGTTGACCACGGCACCGCCGACCACGTCGGACGTGCCACCCTCCTCGTCCGGGTCGCCGGCCTCGACCTCCCAGGTGAACAGCCGCTTGAGCACACCGACCTGGTTGGCGGCGATCCCCACCCCGTGGCGGGCCCGCATCGTGTCGAACATGTCGCCGGCCAGTGCCGCGAGCCGCCCGTCGAAATCCTCGACCTCGTGGGCCTTCTGACGCAGCACGGGGTCACCGAAGATGCGTACCTCGAGCGTTGCCACGGCGTCCTCCTGTTCTGCGCCCCGACAGGGTAGGCCACGCCCGCAACCGTTCGCCCCCCGATCCCCGACGATCGCTGCGCCCCACCACGGTGGCTGCCGCCCGCCACGTCCCGATCGCGTGTCCCCGGGCTACCCCGGTCCCCCGGCGCACCCACACCGGATAACCCCACCCCGGCTCACGCCACCCCGCGTCACGCCACCCCGCATCACGCCACCCCGCATCCCCCCACCCCGCATCGCACGCAACCGCGACGGCCATGACCAGGCGCAGGTCGTCGCCGGCGTCGGCGAGCAGGAACAGCCCGACCGCGCCGGCCCCCAGCATCGCCCAGTCCGCCGACCACGTACGCCGGCAGCACGCCCACGGTGGTCGCCGCGAGCGCCGAGCCCAGCGTCCGGGACGACGAGG
>SLRZ01000212.1 GCA_007130695.1 Nitriliruptoraceae bacterium | reverse complement strand
CGGCCGACCTGAACCTCGGTCTGCGGAATCCCGCGGGGACGTGGGTGCAGTGGGCGTCGTCACCGACCGCCAAGCCCGAGCGCATCGTCTACGAGGTGACCACGTCCGGCACCTGGGTGGTAGGTGTGAGCGCCCGGTCCGGTGCAGCCAATTACACCGTGACGGTGGGCGACGCGCCTCCGCCTCCGACCGACGTCGCCAGTTACGCCACGATGTTCGGTTTCGGACCGAACAACGCCGGCAACGCGGGCCTGTATCCCTACGGGATGGACTGGGACGCGACCGATGACACGATCCTCGTCGGCGACCTCTGGAACCACAGAGTCCTGCGGTTCACCGCCGGTGGGGCGCTCATCGGCGAGGTCGCCAAACTCCCCGGCAACGACCGGGTCGAGCCCTTCGACATCGAAGCCGGACCGGACGGCAGTGTCTGGGTCGGCAACGAGGCCCAATCCCGCGTGACGCACTTCGACCACGATGGGAACTGGATCAAGACCATCGGACTCAACGGGGGTCCGGCGACCCACCATCGCTACCCCCGGGGCTGCGGCGGCGGGTCGATGCACTGGCCGACGAACATCGCGATCCACCCCAACACTGGCCGGCTGTTCGTCTCTGATGGGTTCTGCCGGGACATCTCCGTCTTCGACACCGACGGAAGGTTCGCTTACTCCTTCGGACTCGATCTGCGTGATGTCGGCATCAATGAACCCACACCACGGGGCATCGACTTCGACGCCGACGGCAACCTCTGGCTGGTCGAGCACAAGTCGCGGCGGGTGTTCAAGTACTCCCCGAACGGTGAGCGTCTCCTGACGGGCCCCCGTCAGGAGAACATGCTCGATCCTCGCGGCCTGGTGGTGGACAGCGAACGTGGCCGCGTATACGTGGTGGCAGCGTTCTACAACCACGTCTTCCGCTTCAACGCCACTGACGGCGGTTTCATCGGACGTTGGACCGGCCCGGGATCGGGGGCGGGCACGGATACCTTCGACTCCATCCGCTACCCCGCTCTGGACGGTGACGGCAACCTCTACGTCGGTGACACGTGGGGTCCACACCGTGTCTGGAAGATGAGTCCGACCGGCACGTCCCTGCCGTGGTCGTACCCCTCGGCACCCCCACCCGACGGTGGGCTCAACCAGGTGTCGGGCATCGGTATCGACATGCGTACCGGGACGTCCACGTACGGACGCCTCTTCGCCGTCGACACGTTCGGGAACCGGGGGCAGGCCTTCGACACGATCAACCCTGCCAACGGGGAGCTGTGGCGCTGTCGGGGCGCCAACGACTGCCCCTCGTATCGTTTCGCATTCGGTAGCCGACAGCCGAACATCCCCAACACCGCCGGCTTCAACTATCCCCGCGCGTTGACGTTCGGCGGCGGGTCGGTGTGGGTCGACGGCGGCCAGTCGATGGTCCGCTTCGCCCCGGACGGTAGCTTCGTGTCCCGGTGGGGGCAGTGGGGTTCGGGCCCGGGCCAGTTCCGTGCCGGCCCCACAGGCATCGCGGTCGTGGGTGAAGGTACGGCCGGCCGTGTGTACACCACGGATCTCGGGAACTGCAGGGTCATGGTCTCGCGCTTCGACGGATCGCACGTGGCCAGCATGGGTTCCTGCGGGACCGGGGCCAACCAGATGACCGGCCCCTGGCAGTTGGCCGTGCGAGGCAACCGGGCGTATGTGGCGGACAGTGGTCGCAACCGCGTCGCCATCTGGGATCTCGACCGCGCGGAAATCGTGCAGTCGGTCGCCGGCTCGTTCGGAGGTGTAGCGCTGAAGAACCCGAGGGGTCTGGCCATCGACCCGGCGGGCAAATGGCTCTACATCGCCGACACGGGCAACGTCCGTATCGTCAGGGCGCGGCTCGCGGATCCCAGTATCCGAGAGATCGTGACCAAGGGTGCGGACACCCCTGATCGCTTCCTGCGATTCCCCCGGTACCTGGAGTTCGGCCCGGAGGGCCGGCTGTTCGTCAGCGACTTCAACCAGCGGATCTATGCGTTCAATGTGCCGAACTGACGGGCGGTGGCTCGGGTTGTCCACCGCCCTGGTGGTGATGGCGTTCGCGACCTCGTGTGCAGCGGTGGCGCCACCGGAGCCCGTTCCGGTCCTGCGGTCGTGGGCAGCTGTCAACGAGATCCCGGGCTATTCCCCGGATCGGGCTCTTGCGTTGGAAGACGCCGCGAGTTTCGACGTCCTGGTCGCCCATCGCGACACCTACGTCGGTCACGTCGAGGCGATGCGGGCGGAGAACGCCGGCCTGAGGATCTTCGTCTACCTCAACGGCTCGTTCGTGCAGGGCGGCGAGGGCGAGCTGCACCCCGCCGACTGGTACGCCCGCGACGAATCCGGGCACAAGCTGTACAACGAGCAGTGGGGATTGTGGCTGATGGATCCCGCTCATCAAGGCTGGGTGCGCGACCGGGCGCAGACCTGTGAACGCTTTCTCGACGAGAGCGGCTACGACGGCTGTTTCATCGACGACCTGGGCACGGGCGCGATCCTCCCCAGCGTCGTCGGGGGCGAGGCCATCGATCCCCGGACGGCCCAGGCCTGGACGCACGAGACACGGTTGCGGGCGACCTCGGGCCTGGCGGCAGCGGTGCGGAGAGCCGTCGACCCCGCACCGGTCCTGGGCAACGGGCTCGGGAACGGCCAGCGCTTCCTCGACGAGGCAGCGGGATCCAGGGGCCTGTTCGAAGTCCTCGACATGGCCGTGGCGGAGACGTGGTTGCGTGCGGCGCACGACCCCGTCCACTCTCCAGTCGCTCTCGACCGCTGGCGTGCCGACCTCGCGCTGCTCGAGACTGCGGGGGCTGCCGGCGATGAGGTGCTGGTGTTGACGAAGGTCTGGGAAACGGCCGACGAGGCCGCCGTGGCGCAGTGGTACGACTTCGCCGTCGCATCGTTCCTCCTGAGTTCCGACGGCAGAGCGCACTTCTCCTTCAGCCCGGAACGTGGGGTCATCCAGCCGTTACCGCAGGTCGCGACGGATCTGGGTCGAGCAGTCGGGTCCGCAGAAGAACAGGGGGGAGTGCAGCTGCGACGGTTCGAACACGGCATCGTCGCCGTCAACCCGAGGACGACGACGCAACGCCTTGATCTCGACGAATCCCTGGTCACGGCTGCTGGTACAACGAGCAGCGAGTTCACACTGGCGCCGGGGACCGGCCTGCTACTGACGGCGGCAAACCGCTAGGTATCGCCGGTCGACGCTCTGGGCCCGGTCACCATCGGGGCCCGACCGGCCTCAGTGATCGCCCTCAGGTAGAGCGCTTCGGTGCTGGCGGCCGCGTCATCCCAGTCGTAGGCCAGCAGTGTCCGGGCACGCAGGTCCGCGCCACCCTGTCGCTCACCACCGATGTCCTCGAGTATCCGCCGCAACGCTGCCCGAAGGGCTGGAACGTCGCCGGCGGGAAAGGTCCGACCGCCCGAGGCCTCCGACCCCAGTACCTCCTGGTGTGGCGGGATGCGGCTGGCGAGCACCGGGAGCCCGTGCGACAGTGCCTCCAACAGCGTCAGCGGTAGGCCCTCCAGTATGGAGGGCAGCACGAACACGGCGGCGTTGGAATACAGCTCCTCGAGTTCCTCGACGTACCGGTACCCCGCGAGGCAGACGCGGGAGTCACGGGCCGCGCGCTCCCGCAGCATCTCGACGTACTCGTCGCTGAAGCTCGTCCCGCCCACGAGGACGAGCTTGACGTCCCCGTGCAGACCGGCGAACGCGGCGACGAGGTCGTGGGGCGCCTTTTCCGGTACCAAGCGCCCGACGAACAGGACGTAGCGCCCGGGTTCCAGGCCCAACGAGGCCAGTACGGCACCCGGGGGACGCTTCGGGGGTCGGGTCACGCCGTTGGGGATGTACTCGACCAGCTTGCCCGTGTGTGCGTAGCTCTTGGCGAGGTCGCGCGAGACCCCCACGATCGCGTGCGCGGACCGGGTACCCGTCCAGTCCGCCGCTCGCAGCGCTCGTTGTGCGGTGGGCGACCACTTGGCCCGCTCGTGATCGCGCCCGTGAATGGTGAGTACGACCGTCGCCCGAGCCCCCCACCGCGCGAGGGGCGCGGTGACCCCGGGCCCGATCGCCTGGTAGTGGATCACGTCGTAGCCCTTCCGCACGGCGAGCGCAGAAGACAAGCCGCTGTGCACGATCGCGTCCAGGTGCTTGGTGCCCACGGTCGGCACGTAGCGCAGGCGCATGCCGAGGTGGGTCGCAGGACGGTAGGGGGTGTAGTTGGTGCGGCAGTACACCGTGACACGGTGTCCGCGCTCGACGAGGCGGGCGCCGATCTCTTCCACATGATGCTCGATCCCGCCGTAGGTGGCCGGCACCCCTCGTTGCCCGATGAAAGCCACATCGAGCCCGCTCATCCGATCACCCCGACACTCATGCGACCGACGTCGTCGTAGACGGCGTCGAGGTCGGTCAGGTGCCGCGTCACCCCCAGATGGCGGCCGACCTTCTCCGCGCCCCGTCGGCCCATGCGAAGAGCCTCCGCCGGTGCGTCTTCGAGTGCCTGCAGCGCGTCGGCGAAGCCGGCGACGTCGCCGGCGGCGACGAGATAGCCGTCGTGGGCGTGGTCGACGAGCTCAGAGATGCCGCCGAGGTCGCTTCCCACCACCGGGACGCCCTGCGAGAACGCCTCGAGCACGGCATACGGCTGGTTCTCGTAGCATCGTGAAGGCACGATCGCGGCCCGTGCGCTGGTGAGGGCGTCGAGGAGTTCGGGTCTCGACAGGTGGCCCAGGAAACGGATGCGGTCCGGCGCCAGATTCTCCGCCAGCTCCTCAAGAGACGAACGTTCGGGGCCGTCACCGGCGATCTCCAGTCGCAGTGCGGGGCGGGCTGCGACCGCCCGGATCGCCACGTCCACCCCCTTCTCGTCCGAGAGGCGGCTCGCGAAGATGACGCCGGCACCGGGCTCGGCGCGTAGCGGCCCGGGACCGGACGCCACGAAATTCGGCAGGTGGACGAGCCGCTCTGGATAGAAGCCCGCGGCCTCCATCCTGCCCATCAGGAATCTGCTGGGGCAGATGAACCGTGCGATGTGGTCGTAGGCGCCCGTGCGCGTGTGCAGGGTCGCTTCGGCGGCACTCACCGCACTGGCCATTAGCGAACCACCATTGCAACGACGACGAACCGCGTTGAACACCGAGCCTCCGACACATGCCTCGCAAGGGGTCCCCTTGTGCATCATCAGATAGGTCGGACACGCCATCTTGAAGTCGTGGAGGGTCATGACCGCAGGGATGCCCCGGCGAGAGATCGGGCCCAGGATCGACGGCGACAACTGGTGGTAGATGTTGTGTAGGTGGACGACGTCGGGCCGAAAGCGGCGCAACACCTCGTCGATGCCACGTCGCGCCGCCACGGAATACATCATCCGGCCAGTGGCCCGCGCCTTGGACGTCAGTGTCGCGGGTATCGGTTGGAACTCAATGCGTGCCGGAAACGTCCCCTGATAGGTCTGGGGGAGGTTCATCGGGTGACTCATGCCGAAGAACTCGATCTGGTGTCCGGCATCACGCTGGAGTTCCGCAAGGTCCAGCGCATAGGCCTCGGCCCCACCCCGTCGGTAGAGGTACTTGTTCACGTGGAGGATCTTCACCAGCGCCCCGCCTCATTGTGTGTCCGTCTTCAGACCCGAGTAGAGACCGCCAATGGGGCCGCCGGCAGGGGCAGATGCCCCGGGACGTCACGTCCGGCCGACGAGGAGGTGGGCAGTGGCGACGTCGTCTGTTCAGTGGTCGTCGCAGGATGGCCGCTCTGTGCAGGAGGACACGTTGCCGGTGTCTTGCGCGCCATGGTTCGCAACCGGCCCTGGTGCGACGATCCTCAGGTCAGGACGAGCGGGGACGGGGTGCCCATCCGGGTGTCCGGGTCCGGTCAGAGTCCTCATGAAGGAGAATCTGTGAACGACACGCTGCCAAAGATCATCGACTACGGATCCATCGCCTCGCACACCTTCACGTCGTGCGATTCGGGGAGCCCCACCGATCACGGCGCGAGTGGAATGATTCCGCCGAAGGACCACAACGACTATCCCTTGGACAACTTCGGGGAGTGCTCCTCTGGTCACGCCATTTCGTGACGTTCGGTTCCCGGGCCGGAAAGTTCACGGTCCGGGACCCGTGAAAGGCCGGGGTGCGACGACGACCCTGGGATCAGAAGATGGCCGGGGCTCACCAACCCTCAGGCCGCGTTCGTGGGGTTCGTCCAGGGGAGTTCGAGATGACCGATAGTCAAGCTGTGCCGTGCCACAACCCGCAGGTCGTGTGTCGAAGGCTGGCGGACGGCGAGGCCGTCCTCCTTCGGCTCGACACGGGCATGTACCACGGGCTCAACCGTACGGGTGCTGCCGTGTGGGATCTGGTCGACGGAGAACGTAACGCCGGCGAGATCGCTCGTGCCCTCGAGCCGCTGCTGGAAGAGCCGTCCGAACCTCTCGAGCGGGTCGTCGACTCCTTCCTGACCAGCCTGGGCGAACGCGCACTGGTTGCGTTCGCCCCCCGGTCGTGAGCGGACTCGCGCTGGTCGTCGCGCGCACCGCCCCGGCCGATGTCGATGCGGTCACCCGCATGCTGGCGGCGGTCGGTCACCGGGGCCGACGAACCTCAGTGTCGGCCCGCGGCTCTGTCGCGGTCGGCGCCTGCTGGGATCCCGACTTCCCGCTGGCCAGTCTCGCCGACGACGGCGAGCTCGTCGCGGTGGTCTCCGGAACCTTCGACAACGCGACCGAAACCGACTTGGCCTCACTCGCCGTGGCCTCCCCCGACCGCAACGACGCCGCCCTGCTGCTTGCGGCCTACCGACGCTGGGGTGATGGGGCGGTTGCGCGTTTGCGTGGAAGTTTCGCGGGGATCATCACCGATGGGACCTTTGTCGTGGTCTTCCGTGACCACTTCGGGTGTCGCCCCCTCTACCACCATGAGGGTGCCGGGGGATGGTTCGTCGCCACCGAGGTCAAGCAGGTGGTGGCGGGGGCCGGGTTACGCGGTGAGCCCGACCTCGACCACCTCATGCGGGTGCTCTACGGCCCCGTTCATCTGTCGACGGCCGTGCGCGGCGTCAGCCGGGTTCCCCGCGCGTCGTTCGGCAGCGGCCCCGCGACGGGACGGGCCCCGCAGTTTCGACGCCACTGGGACCCGGACCAATTCGTCGAGTCGCTGGGACGGGTGAGTGACGACGAGGCGCGGGACGGTCTGATGAGCTGTCTGGATCGTGCCACGCAGCGCATGCTGGGCCAGGACACGGCGGTGCTGCTCAGCGGGGGACTCGACTCCCCAGCGATCGCCGCATCCGCGCTCCGGGCGACGCCACTGGGGCCGGTCCGTGGGGTCACCGCGGTCTACCCGGAGCACCCGTCGGTCGACGAGCGGCCCTGGGCGGAGATGATCTCGTCCCACGTCGGCATGCCCTTCCACCCCTACGTCGCCGAAGCGGCCGCGATGGACGACGTCGAGCTCTGGGCGAGCCGGTTGGACGGCCCGGTCGACCGGTTGTCGATCCCCGAGTGTGCCGCTGCCTACACCGCCGCACGTCGGGCCGGTTCACGTGTCGTGTTGAACGGGGAGATCGCCGAGTACCTGCTCGACTCCCGAAGCGGTCTGCTCAGCCACCTGCTCTACCGTGGCCGGTGGATCGCGCTGGCGAGGCAGGTCGAGCAGCGGCGCGACCGCGGTCGTCCCCGGTACCGCATCGCCCGGGAGATCGCGCGCGAGGCCGCCCCGAGCAGCCTCATGAAGCGGTACTACGAGCACCAGGAGTGGTGGGGGTCGTACCTCCCCGCGTGGCTGGACGTCGACCGGGCGATGGCCGTCTGGGAGGAACAGTCCGCGACCCCCTGGATGCGGTGGCGGGGCACGCAGACCCTGGCCTTCGGCGGCGCCGGGCACCAGATGGAGGCGGGCGAGACCACCGGAGCCTATTGCGGGGTAGACGTGCGGCGTCCCTTCACGGACGTCGACCTGTGGCAGTTCGTGCTCGGCCTGCCGGCGCAGGTCAAGCACGGGACGCTGCGGCCGAAACAGTTACTACGCGACGGGCTGCGGGGTCGGCTGCCCGATGCCCACCTCGACCGGACCGACAAGACGCTCTTCGACGAGTTCCACCTCGCGACGATCCAGTATCCGGTCCTGAAGGGTCTGCTCACCGAGCCGGACGTCCGGCTGCCGGGTGTCGACTACGACCTGCTCCAACGGACCCTCGAGGAAGCGGCTCTGACCACCCGGGAACTGCGGTGGGTCCGCGACTTGGCCAAGATCCACGCCTATCTCGCAGAGGCTGGGTGATGGGGGAGGGGACCTGCTTCGGCTACGAGGTCAGATCCGACCTGCCGTTCTCCTACCTCCGGGGAGGCCGAGGCGATTCCCTCACTGTCTCCGCCGGGACCGTGGGGCCGCTGGAGGACGAGGAACTGCTGCAGGAGTGGTGTCCGCCGTCCGTGCCGTTCCGGGCCAGCCTGCTCGGCAATGGCAGGACCTACCGCCTGTGGGTCGAGAACACCGGCTGGATGGGCATCGATCCGGCGAACTCGAGCATCGTCGTACCGGAACACGCAGATCCCCTGCGTGTCGAGGAACGCCTCTGGGGCATGCCGGCCCTGTTGTGCTTCCTCGACCGTGGCGATGTCCCCCTGCACGCCGCGGCGGTGGAGGTCGACGGATGCGCGGTACTGGTGGCGGCTCCCGGTCGCTTCGGAAAGACCACCCTGCTTTCGGCTCTCGCAGGTCGTGGACTTCGGGTGCTGACCGAGGACCTCGCGTGTGTCCGCACGGACGCTGGTGCAAGCTGGGTCGTGCCGGGTCCGGCCATGCTCCGACTCCGGCGGGACGTCGCCGACGCGGTCCTGCCCATGGGCTACCAGGAGGTGGGTCGCGACGACGACCGGGTGCACCTCGCAGCGGTCTCCGACCGGGGTGACTGCGCACCCGTGCCGGTCCACGCGCTGCTCTTCCTTCGGGAGAATGATGGCCCACCACGGCTCTCTGCTGCGGACCCCGGAGCATCGCTCCCGGACCTCTGGCAGGTCAGCTTCCATCTCGCGCGCGACGGGGATCGGGCCCGGTGCTTTCGCGGCCTGGCCGACGTCGCGGGCAGCGTCCCGCTGTTCGACCTGTGGCGTCGCCGTGAGCTCGACGATCTCCCGGCGACCATGGACCAAATTCTCGAGCTGACAGGAGGGTGATGTTGTCGCCACGATTCCGCGGTTTCTTCCGGAGCACGCGTCTCAGGGCGTCGGTCCTCGCCCGCTTCTGCTACGTGCACGTCCGTTACCGGCGTGCTGCCTTGCCGGAACTGGTGGCCCGGCTCTCCGAACCCCCGCGTCGGCCCGCGCCACGGCGCAGCACCCAGCGATTGAGCTGGACGGTGTACCGGACCCTGCAACTGGCCGGGCACCGACCCACCTGTCTGGCGAGTGCCTTGGTCCTGTTCCGGATGCTGCGGGCGCAGGGTGACGAGGCCGAGCTCGTGATCGGCCTGCCGTCGACGCCGTCTTCCAAGGACGCCCACGCCTGGGTCGAGCTGTCGGGTCGTGACGTCGGACCGCCACCAGGCAGATCGGGGCACCTCGAGTTCGCCCGATATCCGACGGCCGGGATGTCCACGCTGCTCCGGTCGGGCGAACCGACGTGACCGCCTCGGACCGTCGTCGTGAGGGTGGGGCGCCCACCCGCACCGCAACGCCGCCGCGGAGCAATAGGACATCGTCGGGGAGACCTCGCGTCGAGATCCGCCGGTTCCCCCGGCTCGTCACGCAGGCCGTGAAGCTCGTGTGGGAGGCCGCACCGCGACGACTCCTGTGGTCGGCTGTGCTCCAGGTCATCGGTGGGCTCAGTCTCGCGGGGCAACTCCTGGTGCTCAAGCGCCTGCTGGACGCACTGCTCGTGGATGGCACGACCGACCTCGCGAGCTTCGGCCTGGATCTCGCATTGTTCGTCGTTCTCGTGGTCGTGGCCGCCGCGGCGACGCTGACGACGGCCGAACAGCAACGCTTGATCGGTGAATTGGTCGAACGACACACCACCGGCAAGGTGATGGAGGTCGCGACGAGCGTCGACCTCCTCGAGTACGACCGTCCGGCGTTCTACGACCGGCTCGAGCGCGCCCAGGTGAACGCGAACGCTCGTCCGGTCCAGATGACCGCGGGTCTGCTGGGGCTGGCGAACGGGGCGGTCGCCATCATCGCCGTCGGCGGGACGCTGATCTGGCTCGAGCCCCTGGTCCTGGCGATCCTCCTCGCGGGATCGGTTCCCACGCTCTGGCTGAACCGTGTGGCCGCCCGCGCGTTCCACGCCTACACCGTCGAGTTCACGCCGGCTGACCGTCGCCGTGCATACCTGTACCGGATTCTGTGCCGCAAGGAGGAGGCACACGAAATCCGCGCCTTCGACAGTGCCGAGTTCCTCCGGCGCGACTACGACCGGCTGTACGGGGAGAAGATCGACGCGCTTCGACGCGTCGCCCGCCGCCGCCTGCTGCTGGGGCTCGCTGGAGCGATGATCAGCGCGGTCACCGTCGCGGCCACACTGACGCTGCTGCTCGTCCTTGTGTCCACGGGGGCGATGGGCCTGGCTGCGGCCGGCACGGCCGTCGGCGCCGTGATGCTGCTCTCGACACGGTTGCGGGCGGTCGTCGGGAGCACCGCCTCACTGTACGAGGGCTCGTTGTTCCTCGAGGACTTCATCGACTTTCTGAACGACTATCCGCCCGTGACCCGCGAGTCCGACGGGGGGACGCAGGGGGCGAAGGGTCTTCGGCCACCGGTCACCACCATCGAACTCGACGACGTCTCCTTCACCTATCCGAGCCGATCGACACCGAGCCTCCAGAACATCACCACCAGCATCCGTAGGGGCGAGGTCATCGCGCTCGTGGGAGAGAACGGCTCCGGAAAGACCACGCTGGCCAAGATCCTCGCCGGCCTCTTCGAGCCGAGCCGGGGGACGGTGCGGTGGGACAGCCTCGATGTGCGGACGCTCGGGGGCGCCACGGTGCGTGAGGACGTGGCGGTGATCTTCCAGGACTTCGCCCGGTACTGGCTGTCAGCCAACGACAACGTGGGTATCGGTGCGCCGGCCCATGCTCAGGACCGGCCCCGCGCACGACGGGCGGCCACCCGGGCAGGGGCCCACGGGTTCCTGAGCGACCTCCCGAACGGGTACGACGAGCTTTTGGGGCCATCGTTCGTCCTCGGCAGTGACCTCTCGGGTGGCCAGTGGCAGCGGATCGCGCTCGCACGTGCCTACTTCCGTGATGCTCCGGTCCTCATCCTGGACGAGCCGACGGCATCGCTCGACCCTCGGGGGGAATACGAGGTTTTCGAGCAAGTCCGGCGCCTGGCGGCCGGCCGTACCGTGGTGCTGATCTCCCACCGCTTCTCGAACGCGCGGCTCGCCGACCGGATCCTGGTCCTCGACCAGGGACGCCTCGTAGAGGATGGACCACACGAGACCCTGATGGGGCACGGCGGTCTCTATGCGGAGCTGTTCACCATGCAGGCCGCGGGATTCGGCGTCGTCGCCCGGCCGGGTGTCCCGGCCTCGTGACCGGAACCCGCCACGGTGGTGTCGAAGCTTCGTCGGCGACCGCCGGGCGGTAGTTTCTCCCTCCGGAGGTCTCGAGGCCAGGTGGTCTCGAACGCCGACCCGACCGACAGGGTCGGGGGCGCAGGGCCGCCGGGGCCGGTCGGTGTGGAATCGAACTGTCGGAGCGAGGGTCTTCGGGATGGGCGAGGGACACGAGGAACTGACCGCGGCCGACCGCGAGGACGACGGCGGTCGGCCCAGCGGCCACGGGAGGTCGGAGGGCGTCGGGATGGATCCCGGGCGGGGACCTAGTGACGACCGGGCCGCCTCCGCAGCCGCTCGCCCCGACCGGAAGGTCTGAGCGTGCCGATCGAGACCACCCCGATCGAGGGGTTGCTGGTGGTGCGGTGGGAGACCCACGGTGACGACCGCGGGTTCTTCCGCCAGACCTACCGCACCGACGAGCTCGCTGAGGCGCTCGGTCGGGAGGTGGCGCTGCGCCAGGGCAACCACTCCCGCAGCCAACCCGGGGTGCTGCGCGGCTTCCACGCCGAGCCGTGGGACAAACTCGTCTACGCCGCCCACGGCACCGTCTTCGCGGCGATCGCCGACCTGCGCCCGGAAAGCCCGACGTTCGCCGAGGCCGCCACCTTCTGGCTGGGGGACCCGCCGGGGGAGCGCATCCGGTTGTTCGTGTCCGAAGGCCTCGGCAACGCCTTCTGCTGTGTCGGTGAGACGGACGTCGACTACCTCTACGACGTCTCCGAGGTCTGGCATCCCGGCGTCGGCAAGCGCGAGGTCGCCTGGGACGACCCCGACCTCGGCATCGACTGGCCCGTGAGAGAGCCCGTGGTCTCGGAGGTCGATCGCGCGGCGCCCACGCTGCGCGACCGCTTCCCCGGGCATCCCCGCCTGCGAGGCTGACCCGCCCCTTGTCCGGTCCCCGGCGGTCGTGCGTCCGGGAACGGAGGGCGCCCTCGTGCGCTGCCGTCGCGGGACGTGGCCGGACCGGCCGGAGGGCGGACAAACGGAGGCCCGCGCTGTGGGGCGACAGCGCGGGCGTCCGCGTCGCCTGCCACTGGCACGGTCACCAGGGCGCGACCCCGTCCGGGTAGGGGCGACCTCTTCGAGGTCGCCACAGGGGACCGACCCGGGCGGTGAGCCGCCGTTGCGATCCGCCGATCGGCGCGACCGCGGTGGTGGGGCCCATGGGTAGCAGCATGACCTGTGCGACCCTGGGCCGCCCCGTGAGATGGCACGCTCCGAGCGCGTTGTCTCGCACCTTCGCCACCCTGTGAGGCCGTGTCGGCACGGGCCGTCACCGGCCACCCGCAGACGTCGCTACCCACCCGAAGACGTCGCTACCCACCCGCAGACGTCGCTACCTGCGACGGTCCCCGCTAGCGTCTGGTCCCCGAACGACGAGGGGCCGCCGACGTGCTCACCAGGGTGCTGATCGCCAACCGAGGTGAGATCGCCGTCCGCATCGCCCGCACCTGCCGGGCGATGGGGATCGGGACGGTGGCGGTGTTCTCCGATGCCGATGCCGACGCGCTACACGTCGAGGTGTGTGACCAGGCGGTCAGACTGGCCGGGCAGACGCCCGCGGAGACGTACCTGCGGGGCGACCTCGTCGTGGAGGCCGCGCTGGCCGCCGGGGCCGACGGTGTGCATCCGGGATACGGGTTCCTCTCCGAGAATGCCGGTTTCGCCCGGCAGGTCGCCGAGGCTGGCCTGTGCTGGGTGGGTCCCCCGCCAGAGGTCATCGAGGCGATGGGCGACAAGATCACCGCCAAGCGCACGATGGCGGAGGCGGGCGTGCCCCTGGTGCCCGGGGCGGAACTCGACGGCGACGCCGACGTGTGGGCCGCCGGTGACCGGGTCGGGTATCCGCTGATGG
>SLRZ01000133.1 GCA_007130695.1 Nitriliruptoraceae bacterium | reverse complement strand
GTCTGTGCAGCGCTCACGTCAGCGCACCTCCTGCGGTTGCGAAGCCGGCGTGGCGGTCTGTGCAGTGCTCACGTCAGCGCACCTCCTGCGGTTGCGAAGCTGGCGCGGCGACCTCGCCGTCGCGCAGCGTGAAGCGGCCGCGCAGCAGGGTGTGGACGGCCCTGCCCGTCAGCGTCCGCCCGTGGAACGGGCTGTTGCGTGACCGGGACTGCAGTTTGTCGGCGTCCACGGTCCACTCGGCCGCCGGATCGAGGACGGCGAGGTTGGCGGGCCGGCCGGGCATGATCGGGCCGCCGTGGGCCCCGACGTCACGGACCGCCGCCGGCCCGGTGGTCATGCGCGCCACCGCGATCAGCGGGTCGAGTCGTCCGGTGGCGACCAGTTCGGTGTTGACCACCGCGAACGCGGTCTCCAGGCCGAGCATCCCGCAGGGGGCGTGCTCCCACTCCTGGTCCTTGGTCTCCGCAGCGTGGGGCGCGTGGTCGGTGGCCACACAATCGATGGTCCCGTCGATCAGCGCGGCCCGCAGCGCCTCGACGTCCTCGAGGGTGCGCAGCGGCGGGTTGACCTTCAGCACCGGGTCGTAGGAGCGGATCAGCTCGTCCTCGAGGCTCAGGTGGTGGGGGGTCACCTCGGCGGTGACCCGCACGCCCCGGTCCTTGGCGGCACGGATCAGCGCGACCGACCCGGCCGTCGACACGTGCGGCACGTGCAGCCGGGCACCCACCCCGGCGGCGAGGATGAGGTCGCGGGCGATCATGACCTCCTCGGCCTCGTGCGGCCAGCCGGGCAGGCCCAGCACGCCGGCGACCGCGCCCTCGTTCATCTGGGCGCCGGCGGTGAGGTCGGGGTCCTCGGAGTGGTTGCAGATCACCGCGTCGAACGCGGTCGCGTACTGCAGCGCACGGCGGAAGACCAGCGCGTCGGCGACCGGCTTGCCGTCGTCGGAGAAGAAGTCGACTCGCGCGTTGGAGCGGCGCATCTCCCCCATCTCGGTGAGCTGTTCGCCCTCGAGGTTCTTGGTGATCGCCCCGACCGGGAACACGTCGGCCAGCCCGATCTGGCGGCCACGACGTGCGACCAGTTCGGCGATCGCAGCGGTGTCGGTCACCGGATCGGTGTTGGCCATCGCGCACAGAGCGGTGTAGCCGCCCGCTGCCCCCGCGGCGGAGCCGGTGGCGACGTCCTCGGCGTGTTCGAACCCGGGCTCGCGCAGGTGGGTGTGCAGGTCCACCAGGCCGGGGGTGACCCACAGTCCGGTGCAGTCGATCACCTCGGCGTCGCCGGGTTCGAGGTCGGCCTCGACCTCGACGACCTCGCCGTCACGGACCCGCACGTCGAGGGTCTCGTCGACGCCGCGCGTGGGGTCCAGCACCCGTCCGCCGCGCAGCAGCACCTCACCGCGGCCGTGGATCGGTTCGGCGCCGTCAGGGTCGTGGCGGCGTACGCCGTCGTCCGTGCCGGTCATGCGCCCACCTCCGCGTCGGTGCCGCCGGCCAGCAGCAGGTACAGACACGCCATGCGCACCGCGGTGCCGTTGGCGACCTGTTCGGTGATGACCGCGCGGTCGGAGTCGGCGACGTCGCCGGTGATCTCGATGCCGCGGTTCATCGGGCCGGGGTGCATCACGATCGCCTCGGGCTTGAGCCTCGCCAGCCGGTCGCTGCCGATGCCCCACACCCGGGCGTACTCGCGCATCGAGGGCACGAACGCCCGGTGCATCCGTTCGCGTTGCACCCGCAGCAGGTAGAGCACGTCGAGGTCGGGCAGGAAGGCGTCCACGTCGTGGGCGACCTCCACCCCCCAGCTCTCCACCTTCGGCGGCAGCAGCGTCGGCGGGGCGACAAGAACCACCTCGGCGCCCATGAGCTTCAGTGCCTGCACCTCGCTACGGGCCACCCGCGAGTGCAGGATGTCGCCGCAGATCCCGACCTTGAGTCCCTCGAGCCGACCGAGGTGGCGGCGCATCGTGTACAGGTCCAGCAGTGCCTGGGTGGGGTGCTGGTGCCAGCCGTCACCGGCGTTGAGGATCGGCACGTCGAGGTAGCGCTTGAGCTGTATCGGCGCCCCCGAGGAAGCGGAGCGCACCACCACGGCGTCGACCCCGAGGGCCTTCAGCGTCAGCGCGGTGTCCTTCAGCGACTCGCCCTTCGAGACCGACGAGCCCTTCGCCGAGAAATTGATCACGTCGGCGGACAGCCGCTTGGCGGCGATGTCGAAGCTGATCCGGGTGCGGGTCGAGTCCTCCATGAACAGGTTGCACACGGTCCGACCGCGCAGGGTCGGGACCTTCTTGATCGGCCGGGCGGCGATCTCGGCCAGCCGCTCGGCGGTGTCGAGGATCGCGGTGACCTGCTCGACGTCGAGGTCCTCCACGGAGATCAGATCCCTCAGCGGGCGGTGTCCCGCCGTGGCAGTCGTGGTGCCCGTGGTGCCCGTGGTGTTCGTAGTGTTTGTGGTGTTCGTCGTACCGCTCATGCCGCGTCCCCTTCCTCGGCGACGACGGCGTCCTCGCCGTCGACCTCGGCGACCCGCACGGTGATGCGGTCGGCCCGTGAGGTCGGCAGGTTCTTGCCGACGTGGTCTGCGCGCACCGGCAGCTCGCGGTGGCCGCGGTCGACCAGCACCGCGAGGCGGATCGCGGCGGGCCGACCGACCTCCAGGACGGCCTCCATCGCGGCGCGCACCGTGCGCCCGGTGAACAGCACGTCGTCGACGAGCACGACCGTGCGCCCGTCGACGTCCACCGGGATGTCGGTGCGACCAAGCGGCAGGGCCCCACGGCTGGCGAGATCGTCGCGGTGCAGGGTCACGTCCACGGCGCCGGCCGGGACCTCGACGCCCTCGATCTCGCCGACGAGCTTCGCCAGGCGTCGGGCCAGCGGCACGCCACGGGTCTGGATGCCGAGCAGCACCAGGTCCTGCGCACCCTTGTTCGCCTCGATGAGTTCATGGGCGATGCGGCGGAGGATGCGGGAGACGTCCTCTTCGGTCAGCAACCGGTTCATCCGGTGGCCACGCGGGACGAGAGCGCAGGGCTGTACATACTTTCTCCTTGCCGGCCTCACCGGACCGTTCCTTAAAGGAGCCGGGCCGCCTCTCGGCTTCCCGGTGCCGCACCTCGAGCGCGGCCGCCGCGACCGTAGCAGCAGAATGGCGGACGTCATGTCGGCGTCCGGCCGGGTCGTGTCCCGGCCCGGCCCCCACGGCCCTTCCCAGCCAGCCGGGCCCGACGGCCCTTCGCAACCAGCCGACCGGGCCCGACGCTCGTCGCAACCAGTCACCCGCCCCCGACGGTCCTTCGCAGCCAGTCCGCCGCCCCAGCCGCCCCGGGCAACCAGCCGGCCGCGTCCGACGAACCGTGCCAACCGTCCGGACGGCTGCGTCCCCCTCAGTAGCATCCCTGTCGAGCCGGACTCGAGCCGGACTCGAGCCGGACGTCGACCCGGAGACCGGTCCGGCGCCGAGAACAGGGACGCGACCAGTGACGATGAGCTCCGCGGTGCTCCCGGCGACGAAGATGACGCATCTGCTCGCGTGTCCGGTGACCCCGTGACCGCGGCACTGGTGACGGTGTTCGCGTTCCTCGC
>SLRZ01000126.1 GCA_007130695.1 Nitriliruptoraceae bacterium | reverse complement strand
GGGCACGCCCGGCGGGCGGATAGCGTCCGTGCCCGTGAACCTGCTGCGACGCCCCACCGTGCGCACCACCGCCGCCACCGCCACCGCGTTGGCGTGCGCGCTGGTGCCCGTCTTCCTGTTCGGTGCACTGTCGGACCTCATCCGGGGCGATCTGGAGTTCGGTGAGGCCGGGGTCGGTGCCGGCGTGACGGTCTTCTTCGTCGCGGCGGGCCTCGGGGCGGTGCCCGCCGGCCGGATCACCGAGCGGGTCGGAGCCCGCATCGCGATGGTGCTGGGGTGTTCCGTCGCGGGTGTGGCGAGCCTCGGGATCGGTCTGCTCAGCCGCCAGTGGTGGCACGCCGCCGTCCTGCTCGCCGTCGCGGGAGCGTCGGTGGGGCTGATCGACACCGGGGGGGCGCGGGCCTTCTCGGACGTCGTGCCCGCCCGCCGACAGGGGCTCGCGTTCGGCATCAAGGAGGCCAGCGTCCCCGCCGCCTCGATGATCGCGGGCGCCTCGGTCCCCCTGCTCGGGCTCACGATCGGCTGGCGGCCGACCTTCGCCCTCGGCGTGGTGCTGATCCCCGTGGTCTGGCTCGTGCTGCCGCCCCAGGTGCGCGCCACGGCGACCGGGTCGCCGGTGGTCGGGCACACGCCCCCGGCCCGTTCGACGCTGCTGCTGATCGCCGTCGGGTCCGGGGCGGGAACCGGCGCGGCCACCGCGACGGCGTCCTACCTGGTGCCGGCCGCGGCGAACGCCGGACTGTCGGTGGGCGCCGCAGGCACCCTCCTCGCCGTCGGCAGCAGCCTGAGCATCGCGATCCGCATCGCCGTCGGACACGCGGCGGACACGGCCGCGCGTTCGGAACTGCTGGTCGTCGCGGTACTGCTGGCCCTCGGCGCCTTCGGGCCGGTCCTGCTCGCCCTGGACGGCCCGGCCGTTGCCGTGGCCGGTGGGCTGCTCACGCTCGGGGCGGGATGGGGCTGGACGGGCCTGGTGTTCCTCTCGGCCGTACGCGCCGACCCGTCCGCTCCGGCGGCGGCCGCCGGGATCGTGCTGGCCGGCCTCTCCACGGGCGGCGCGCTGGGGCCCGTGGCCTTCGGGCTGCTCGCCTCGAGAGCCGGGTACGCCAGTGCCTGGTGGGCGACGGCCGCGGCGATGGCGTTCGCCACCGGGGCGGTCACCGTCGCCGACCGGCAGCGCCGCCGCACCCGGACCGCCACCACGGGGTGACCGGTTCGTCCGTTCGTCCCCGCCCTCGGAAGCCTCAGCCGTCGGGCCCGGCCCCCTCGAGGCGGTCACGCAGTCCGGCGAGCACCCGCAACGCCTCCCCCACATGCTCCGAGGCGCACAACAGGTCGGGCGCGAGATCGGACGAGAGTTCGTCGTCGCCGAAGGCCCCGAGTTCCCGTTGGGCCGCATGCAGCAGCCGTTCGGCCTTGAAGGCGACCAGACGTGCGCGGCCGAGCGCCCAGGAATCGGCGGCGGGGCCACCACCCGCCGTTGCGGGGTCCGGAACGACGATGGTCAGGGCGTCGGAGATGCGTTCCACAGTACTCACGGGACGTGTCCTCGTCGTTGCGGGGCCCCTCCCGGCGGGGTGACCCTGAGGACCATCTTCCCCCACGTCCGTGGGGGAGTCCAGGGACGAAGGGCCCGCCCGGTCGTCCCACACGACTCGTGGGGCGACCACCCGCAACGGCGGCGAGCGCCACGTCGGCCACGCCGAGGTGGCGGGCCACGTTGACAGCGGACCTCGGAGCCGGGTTGTCTGAGCGCATCGACCATGACTCGAAGGAGAGTGGACCGTGAGCGCCCAACCGCCGATCGTCGACCCCGACCGCGCCCTGGTCCACCAACTCGACGAAGAGACCGCCGTCCTGCACGTCGGCCCGGGTGCGACCCGGGTCCATCTGCCCGCCGGGGACCTTCCTCCCGAGGCCACCGAGGGGACCTGGGTCATCCTCGACCTGCAGTTGCAGCCACCTCTGGTGCTCGGGGTGGACGAGTCGCTGACCCGCGACCGTTCCTGAAGAGCCCGCCGGCGTCCGGGCGGACCCGTGACGGCGCGCTGGCGTCCGGCGACCCACGGGGACGCCGGAGGGCCCCACGGCCGAGTGGGCCGGACGCGTCGCGCCAGGTGACCGCACCGGCCGTCGAAGAGCCGGGGTTGCGGCTACAGCGCCCGCAGTCCCGTGTTCATCTGCTTGACGGTCTCGCCCAGCTCCTGGCTGGTCGTCCGCCGATCCCGGCGCAGCTCCTCGCGCCGATCGAGCTGCGCCTGCTCGGGCGCGAGCTCCTTGGGCTCCGGCCGTGCACCGCGGCGTACGAGCTTCGTCTGGGGGACGACCTCTTCCCCCTTGCGCCGGTAGCGCAGCACGTACTTCACGCGGCGGTCCGGATCACCCGGCCAGCGTCCACCCTTGCGCGGCTTGCGGGATCGCGAATGGGACTTCGGCACCGTTGACCTCCTGACGCTCTGCGCGTCAGCCCGGCCACCCGGTGCGGCCGGGCACGGCCCGCCGGGAGGCCCGGTCGGACCACAACCGACACTAGGTGGCTGGCGGGACCCGTCAAGGGCCCAAGGACCTCCCACCGCGATCGTGTGCGTCAGCCGCCACGGCGGAGCGATCCGGTTCGGACCCGGCCGCCGCCCGGGCGGCCGACCCGGGCTGCGGCGGGCCCCGGTCGACGGTCCGGGGCCTGATCCGACCATCCCCCGCCGAGGTGCCACTACCGTCGAACACGTCCGCGGCGCCCACCACGGCCCGGAAGTCTCCCCATCAGCCCGTCGCCACACGCGCGACCAGACCAACGAAAGAGTGACGAGGTGACCTTCACGCAGGAGCGCGTCACCATCCAGCGGGTCCGCCCGGAGGTGGCCCAGGGGCGTCGCCCGGCGAAGGCGACCGTGGGTCGTGCCGTCCACGTGACCGCCGACCTCGTCTGCGACTCCCACGACGTGCTCGCCGGCGTGGTCCGCTGGTGGGCCGAGGGCGAACGACGCTGGCAGGAGGAACACCTCGTGCCCCTGGGCAACGACCGCTGGACCGCGTCGTTCGTGCCCACCGAGGTCGGCCGCTACCGGTTCACCGTCGAGGCCTGGGTCGACCACCTGGCGACGTGGCGGCGTGACCTCGCGGCCAAGCATGCGGCCGATGCCGTGGAGGAGATCGACCTGCGCGTGGGGGCCTCGCTCCTCGACGACCTCGTCGAACGCTGCCGGGGGGCGACCCGCCGGCGCATCGAGGAGGCACGCACCGCGCTGATCGACGGCGACCTCGACCTCGACGTTCGGGTCGCCGCGGGCGTCTCCCCCGAACTCGCAGCACTGACCGCCGACGCCGATCCCCGCGCGGGAAAGGTGCGCCACCGCACCATCCTCGAGGTGGTCGTCGACCGGGAGCGGGCGGCCTTCAGCACGTGGTACGAGCTCTTCCCACGCTCCGCCTCGCCGCTACCCGGGACGCACGGCACGCTGCGCGACGTGATCGACCGTCTCGACCACGTGGCCGACCTCGGCTTCGACGTGCTGTATCTCCCGCCGATCCATCCGATCGGCACCACCCACCGCAAGGGCCGGGACAACGCCACGGTCGCCGAAGCCGACGACCCCGGCTCCCCCTGGGCCATCGGCTCCGAGGATGGCGGCCACAAGAGCATCCACCCGCAGCTGGGCACCTTCGCCGACCTCGCCGACCTGCGCGACGCGGCGGCCGACCGGGGGATCGAACTCGCCCTGGACATCGCGTTCCAGTGTTCCCCGGACCACCCGTACGTCCGCGAGCACCCGGACTGGTTCCGGCAGCGACCGGACGGTTCGATCCAGTACGCGGAGAACCCGCCGAAGAAGTACCAGGACATCTATCCCTTCGACTTCGAGACCGAGGACGTCGAGGGACTGTGGACCGAACTCAAGAGCATCTTCGAGTTCTGGATCGACCAGGGGATCCACATCTTCCGGGTCGACAACCCGCACACGAAGTCACTGCCCTTCTGGGACTGGTGTCTCGATGACCTGCAGCGTGCACACCCCGACCTGATCTTCCTGGCCGAGGCGTTCACCCGACCGAAGATGATGTACGAGCTGGCGATGCGCGGGTTCACACAGTCCTACACCTACTTCACCTGGCGGCGCGCGAAGTGGGAGATCGAGGAGTACTACACGGAGCTGACCAGCACCGACGTGGTGGATTACTTCCGACCCAACTCCTGGCCCAACACGCCCGACATCCTCACCGACCAGCTCCAGACCGGGCTCCGCCCCATGTATGTCCAGCGGCTGGTCCTCGCCGCGACGCTGACCGCGAACTACGGGATGTACGGCCCGGCCTTCGAGCTGCAGTGGTCGCAGGCCCGGGAGGGTTCCGAGGAGTACCGGTTCAACGAGAAGTACGAGATCAAGCGCTGGGACGTCGACCACCCGGACTCCCTGGCCGAGCTGATCGCCCTGGTCAACCGGCTGCGGCATGCACACCCTGCCCTGCAGCAGGACCGCAACCTCACGTTCCACCACGTCGACAACGACCAGCTCCTGGCGTTCTCGAAGGTCGACGACGCCGGGGAGGACGTCGTGCTGGTGGTCGTCAACCTCGACCCCGAACACCGGCACGCAGGCACCACCTGGCTCGACCTCGAGGCCCTGGGCATCGACGACGGGCCGACCGGGTTCGAGGTGGCCGACCTGCTCGGCGGCGGGGTCTACCGCTGGCAGGGCCCCGACAACTACGTCGAGCTCGACCCACACGTGCTGCCGGCCCACGTCTTCGAGGTCCGCGCTTCGGCGCCGCACCCCGACGGCGCCGTGACCCGCGAGGAGACCCCGTGACCGAGCAGATCCCCGAGTCCGTGCCCAGCTGGTACAAGGACGCGGTCATCTACGAGTTGCACGTCCGCTCGTTCGCGGACAGCAACGGCGACGGGATCGGTGACTTCGCCGGCCTGACGGGCAAGCTCGACTACCTCCAGGACCTCGGGGTCACCGCCCTGTGGATCCTGCCCTTCTACCCCTCGCCGCTACGCGACGACGGCTACGACATCGCCGACTACACGGCCGTCAACCGCGACTACGGCACGATGCGCCAGTTCAAGCGTTTCGTGAAGGAGGCCCAGGACCGCGGTCTGAAGGTGATCACCGAGCTCGTGATCAACCACACCTCGGACCAGCACGCCTGGTTCAAGCGCGCCGTCAAGGCACCGCCGGGAAGCCCGGAGCGCGACTTCTACGTCTGGAGCGACGACCCGGACCGCTACGACGACGTGCGGATCATCTTCGAGGACTACGAGCACTCCAACTGGGAGTGGCATCCCGAAGCCCAGCAGTACTACTGGCACCGCTTCTTCCGCCACCAGCCGGATCTCAACTTCGACAACCCGCTCGTCCAGCAGGCGGTCAAGGAGGCGCTGGACTTCTGGATGGACCTCGGTGTGGACGGCATGCGTCTGGACGCCATCCCCTACCTGTTCGTCCGGGAGGGCACCAACGGGGAGAACCTGCCGGAGACGCACGAGTTCCTCAAGGAGTTGCGCAGCCACCTCGACGCCAACCACGAGGGCAAGATGTTCCTCGCGGAGGCCAACCAGTGGCCCGAGGACGCCGCCGCCTACTTCGGCGACGACGACGAATGCCACATGAACTTCCACTTCCCCCTGATGCCGCGGCTGTTCATGGCGGTGGCACAGGAGGACCGCTTCCCGATCATCGACATCCTCCAGCAGACCCCCGAGATCCCCGAGCACAGCCAGTGGGGGATCTTCCTGCGCAACCACGACGAGCTCACCCTGGAGATGGTGACCGACGAGGAGCGCGACTACATGTACCGCGCCTATGCGCGGGAACCCGACATGCGGGTCAACCTCGGCATCCGTCGCCGGCTGGCACCGCTGCTCAACAACGACCGGCGGCTGATCGAACTGATGAACAGCCTGCTGCTCAGCCTGCCCGGCACACCGATCCTGTACTACGGCGACGAGATCGGGATGGGCGACAACGTCTACCTCGGCGACCGCAACTCGGTACGCACCCCGATGCAGTGGTCGAGTGACCGCAACGCCGGCTTCTCCCGGGCCAACCCGCAACGGCTGTTCCTGCCGACCATCATCGACCCCGAGTACCACTACGAATCGGTCAACGTCGAGGCCCAGCAGAACAACCCCCGCAGCCTGTTGTGGTGGATGAAACGCATGATCGCGCTGCGCCGCCGCCACCAGGTCTTCGGCCGGGGCACGCTGGAGTTCCTCACGCCGGACAACCCCAAGATCCTGGCATACCTGCGCTCGTGGACACCGCCGGACGAGGCGCACCCCGAACAGGTCCTGGTGGTGGCCAACCTCTCGCGCTACTCGCAGGCCTGTGAGCTCGACCTCTCGGACCTCGCCGACCACCACATGGTCGAGATGCTGGGCCGCAGCACCTTCCCGCCGATCTCCGAGCATCCCTACGTGCTCACCCTGGGCCCCTACCAGTGCTTCTGGTTCTCCCTGGAGCGCGACCTGCCACAGATCACGCTGTCGAAGCTGCCACAGCTCGACACCGAGGGGGCGCGGTCCCACGAGGCCGAGGTCCCGACCGTCACCGTGGCGGGCCAGTGGACCGCGCTGCTGCGAGGCCCGGGCCGCGAACGGCTCGAGGTGAGCCTGCCCGACATCCTGCGTCGGCAGCGGTGGTTCGGGGGCAAGGCCCGCGTGATCCGCACGACCCGGGTCACCGACGTGATCCCCGTGGGACGCAAGGACCGCCCGGACCTGCACGTCCTGCTCGTCCACGTCGAGTACGTCGACGGTGAGCCCGAGGAGTACGTCGTTCCCGTGCACTTCGCCGAGGGCGAGGAGGCCGGTCGTCTGGAGGCGACCACACCGAACGCGGTGTTGGCCCATGTGCGCGGACAGGGCCAGCGCGGCCAGTCCGGCGTGCTCGTCGATGCGCTCAGCGATCCCGCCGCCAGCCGCACCCTGCTCGCGGCGGTGGGGCGGCAGCGCCAGCACACCGGCAGCACGGGATCGCTGGTCGGCAGCCGGCGGCCGGGGTTCGGCCGACCCGGCGACGCCGAACAGCTCGAACCGAACCTGCTGCGCGGCGAACAGTCCAACACCTCCATCCTGTACGGCGACGTGATGCTCATGAAGGTGATGCGCCGGCTGGAGTCCGGTCTCAACCCGGACGTGGAGATCACCGACCACCTCGAGGATCTCGACCACGTCCCGGAACTGCTCGGCACCATCGACGTGGTCACCGACGAGGAGGCCGAACCACGCACGCTGGCCATGGTCCAGCGTTTCGTGCCCAACGAGGGCGACGCGTGGACCCACACCCTCGATGAGCTCGGACGGTTCGCCGAACGGGTCGTCTCCGAGCACACCGGCGACGACCGGCCCAGTCCCGGTGCCACCCGCCCGCCGCTGGACCTCGCCCTGTCCGGCCTCCCGGAGGCGGTGCACGAGCAGATCGGTCCGTTCCTGGAGTCGGTCCGGCTGCTGGGGCAGCGCACGGCCCAGATGCACGCCGCCCTGGCCGCGACCACGCCCGACGCGGCGTTCACGCCCGAACCGATGAACCGGCTGTATCTGCGCAGCCTCTACCAGTCCCTTCGCAACGCCGTGCGCATGTCACTGCGCTCGGCACGGCGTGAGTCCGCGGGCCTCGCCGAGCAGGACCGGGCGGCGGTCGGCGCACTGGCGGCACGCGAGGACGAGATCCTCGAGCGCCTCAAGGTGATCGCCGAACTCCCCCTGTCGGCGGTGCGCACCCGGACACACGGCGACTACCACCTCGGACAGGTGCTGTTCACCGGCCGGGACTTCGTCCTGATCGACTTCGAGGGCGAGCCGGCGCGGCCGCTCGGGGAACGGCGGTTGAAGCGCTCGCCGTTGCGTGACGTGGCGGGGCTGCTGCGCTCCCTGCAGTACGCGACCGCGTCGACGCTGTCGGACCAGATCGAGCGCGGCCTGGTCACCGTCGGTCAGCCCAACCACACGACGCTCACGGCCTGGCTGCAGTGGTGGCTGGACTGGTCGAGCGCGGCGTTCCTGTCGGGGTGGCTCGAGACCTCCCGCGGGGAGGCGTACCTGCCCGAGGACCCGGAGCACACCCGCCATCTGCTGGACGCATTCCTGATCGAGAAGGCGCTGTACGAGCTCGGCTACGAGATGAACAACCGACCCGAATGGGTGGGCATCCCCCTGGCCGGGATCTCGGCCGTGCTGGACCGTACGTGAGAGGATCCGACGACATGGCCACGAACCGACCGCCCACCGGCGCGGCCGCCACCTCGCCGTTGACCGAGGACGACCTCCACCTGTTCAACGAGGGCACCCATGTGCGCCTGTGGGAACGGCTGGGGTCGCACCCGGCCACCCTCGACGGTCAGCCGGGCGTCCACTTCGCCGTCTGGGCCCCCAACGCCAGCGAGGTCAGCGTCATCGGGGACTTCAACGGCTGGAATCCCACCGACGCGCCCCTGGCCCCCCGCGGGGTGTCGGGCATCTGGGAGGGCTTCGTCCCTGGGGTGGAGCGGGGTGCGGCCTACAAGTACCGCATCGCCTCGTCGGACGGCGGCCACGTCGTCGACAAGGCCGATCCGTTCGCGATCCACGCCGAGACCCCGCCCGACACGGCCTCCAAGGTCTGGGACCTCGACTACGAGTGGGCCGACGGGGACTGGATGGCCACGCGGGCCGAACGGCAGCGCATCGACGGACCGGTCACCATCTACGAGGTGCACGTCGGCTCCTGGCGGCGCACCGGCGACGGGGAGGACCCACGGCCGCTGACCTACCGGGAGCTCGCCCCGGAACTCATCGAGCACCTGGACACGATCGGCGCCACACACGTGGAGCTGCTGCCGATCATGGAGCACCCCTTCTACGGCTCCTGGGGCTACCAGTCGACCGGGTACTTCGCGCCGACCAGCCGCTACGGCACCCCCCAGGACTTCAAGTACCTCGTCGATCAGCTGCACCAGGCCGGCTTCGGGGTGATCCTCGACTGGGTCCCGAGCCACTTCCCCACCGACGAGTTCGCGCTGGGCTACTTCGACGGCACCCACCTGTTCGAGCACGCCGATCCGCGCAAGGGCTTCCACCCCGACTGGTCGAGCTTCATCTTCAACTACGACCGGGCCGAGGTCGTCAGCTTCCTGCTGTCCTCGGCGCTGTACTGGCTCGAGGAGTACCACGTGGACGGTCTGCGGGTGGACGCGGTCGCCTCGATGCTCTACCTCGACTACTCGCGCGAGGACGGCGAGTGGATCCCCAACGAGTGGGGCGGCAACGAGAACATCGGCGCGATCGAGTTCCTGCGCCGACTCAACACCGAGGTATTCGGTCGCATCGAGGGTGCCCAGACCTACGCCGAGGAGTCCACCGCCTGGCCGATGGTCTCGCGCCCGACCTACGTCGGCGGACTGGGCTTCGGCTTCAAGTGGGACATGGGGTGGATGCACGACACCCTGGAGGTGTTCGGGCTCGACCCCGTCTACCGCAAGCATCACCACGACCGGCTCACGTTCCGGGCGGTGTACGGCTACAGCGAGAACTACACCCTGCCGCTGTCACACGACGAGGTCGTGCACGGCAAGGGCTCGCTGCTGGCCAAGATGCCCGGCGACGACTGGCAACGCTTCGCCAACCTCCGGGCGCTGTACGCCTACCAGTTCGCGATCCCCGGCAAGAAGCTGCTGTTCATGGGCAGCGAGTTCGGCCAGTGGCGCGAATGGGACCACGACCGGTCGCTGGACTGGCACCTGCTCGACGAGGACCCGAAACACGCGCAACTGCAACAGTGCTTCGGCGATCTCGCGCGGCTCTACCAGGCCGAGCCGGCGCTGCACGAGGGCGACTGCGAGCCGTTCGGCTTCGAATGGGTGGACGCCAGCGACTGGGAGTCCTCGGTACTCGCGTTCCTGCGGTGGTCCCGCGACGGGGCACCGGCCCTGGTCGTGGCCAACCTCACCCCCAGCGTGCGCGAAAACTACCGCATCGGGGTGCCGGCGGGCGGACGCTGGCGCGAGATCTTCAACACCGACGCGGCCGACTACGGCGGGTCCAACGTCGGCAACCAGGGCGGGCTCGACGCGGTCCCGGTCCCCTGCCACGGGCATCGCCACTCCATCGTGGCGCGCCTGCCCCCGCTCGCGGTCGAGGTCTTCGTTCCCGACCGGCCCTGAAGCCTCCTGCCGTCCGGCCGGTCGGCCGGGACGGCAGGACCGGGTCGCGTAGCCTCGTCGACGACGTCAGGACGGACATGGGCCGGGCCCGCACCTCCGACTACCTCCGCGGCTTCCGCTGGTACCGCCGGTCACGGCTGTGGGTCGTGCCCAGTGTCGGCGCCGGAGCGGCCCTCGTGCTCGCCGCGGGATCGCTGAGCCTCGACTACCACGTCATCCCCGACCCGGCGCCGTTCCCGATCTTCTCCGGGACCCCGGAGACCGCGCTGACGATCCTCTCGCTCATCGCGACGTCCATGGCCACGCTGACCGCACTGATCCTGACCATCGTCGCGGTGATCATCCAGCTCGCGACCCAGGCGCTGTCACCTCGCGCCGTGCGGACCTTCCTCCAGGACGCCCACAGCCACCTCACCATCGGCACGTTCGTCGCGACGTTCACCTACGTGCTGGCGGTCCTGCAGCAGTTCGAGTTCACCCACGGCGAGGGTGAGGACGTCGTCACCAGCAGTTCACTGACGATCGCCTTCATCCTCGCCGTCGTCAGCCTCGGCATGTTCATCTCGTACGTCGACCACATCGTCCACCAGGCACGGACCACCTCGATCATCGACCGGATCGGCAACGAGACGCGGTACGCCATCGAGCAGGAATACCCGCCGGCGGACCGTGCGCCGACGACGGTGACCGCCGAGATCCCCGATCACGACCCCGATCACGTGCTGCGTGCGCAGCGCAACGGGGTGATCCTCGAGATCAACGTGCCGAAGTTGATGGAGGCCATCCGGCAGTCCGATGTGGTCGTGGCGATGGTTCCGGCGGTGGGTGACTTCATCCCCACGGGTGGTCGCCTCTTCGAGGTCTACGGCGATCCGGACGTCGACCCCGACCGCTTGTTGAGAACCGTCGAGGTCGACGCCGAACGATCGATCATGCAGGACGTCCCGTTCGGTATGCGTCTGTTGGTCGACATCGCCGAGCGATCGCTCTCGAGCGGGATCAACGACCCGACGACTGCGACCCAGGTCGTCGACGAACTCCACGACCTGCTGCTGCTGTTGGGAAACCGACCGTTCCCCAACGGGTGGCACGCCGACAACCGGGGCAAACCGAGACTGCGTGTGCCCATGCCGTCATGGGACGTGTACGTGGCCCTGGCGTTCGAGGAGATCCGCCATCACGGTGCCGGCACGCTGCAGGTGGTGCGACGCATCCGAAGTGCGGTCGAGGACCTGATGCAGGACCTCCCCGAGGAGCGCCACCCCGCGCTCCGGCGCCAGATCCTGTTGTTGGACGAGACGGCGGAGTGGGCGTTCCAGTCCGACGCCGAGCGGGAGGCCGCGAGACACCCGGACGCGCAGGGCATCGGTTCCGGCGGGGGCTTCAGCCCCGCGAACGGTGCGGACCAGCACGAGCACGGCTGACCCGACCTCGCCCCGTCAGCCCTCCGACAGGGCCGCCAGCGCCGCTTCGATGCGCTCGCGGGCCTCCGCGGCCACGTCCTCGAGGCCGGCCGCACCCAACGACAGCATCGCCCTCGGGTCCGCGGCGGCGACGTCGGTGCCGCCATCCGGGTTGGCACGCAGCAGCACGTTGCACGGCAGCAGGGCGCCGATGTCCGCGTCGGCCGCGATCGCCCGGCTCGCCAGCGGCGGGTTGCAGGCCCCGAGGATCTTGTAGGCACCGATCTCCTCCCCGAGCTTGTCGCGCAGGGCGGCCTGCACGTCGATCTCGGAGAGGACCCCGAACCCCTGTGCGGCCAGTGCGTCACGAACCCGCTGCTCCGCCTCGGCCGGACCGTCCTCGAGGGTGATCGTGAGGGTGTAGCGCTGCTCGTCCATGGGGCTTGCTCCTCGTCATCGGCGGTCCAGGGGCCGGGTCACCTATCCTCGGGGGCCAGCGGCCCGCAACGGGGCCACACGCCTTCCTCCGGAGCCACGGTGACCCGCTACGTCTGTGTGCACGGTCACTTCTACCAGCCACCGCGCGAGAACCCGTGGCTGGAGCTGGTCGAGCAACAGGACGCCGCCTACCCGTTCCACGACTGGAACGAGCGCATCACCGCCGAATGCTACGCCCCCAACGCACGTGCCCGGGTCCTGGACGCGGACGGGCGCATCGCCTGGCTGGTGAACAACTACGCCCGGATGTCGTTCAACCTCGGTCCCACGCTGCTCGGCTGGCTCCAGACGTCGGCGCCGGAGACCTACGCGGGCGTGATCGAGGCCGACCGCCGCAGTGCCGACCGGTTCGG
Organism: Nitriliruptoraceae bacterium; assembly: GCA_007130695.1. Lineage (GTDB taxonomy): Bacteria > Actinomycetota > Nitriliruptoria > Nitriliruptorales > Nitriliruptoraceae > SKLC01. The sequence continues at coordinate 1,111 of SLRZ01000126.1, read as the reverse complement.
CGGCCACGGGTCGGCGATGGCACAGGCCCACAACCACGTCATCATGCCGCTGGCGAACGCCCGTGACCGCCGCACGGAGGTGCGCTGGGGCCTCATCGACTTCCGCCACCGCTACGGCCGGGACCCCGAGGGGATGTGGTTGCCGGAGACGGCGGTCGACGACGACACGCTCGATCTGCTCGCCGAACACGGCATCCGCTTCACCGTGCTCTCTCCCTACCAGGCGGCCAGGGTCCGTGAGCTCGGCGCCGACCAGTGGACCGACGTCGAAGCGGTCGACACCACGATGCCCTATCTGGTGCGGTTGCCGTCCGGGCGGTCGATCAGCGTGTTCTTCTACGACGGCGACATCGCACGCGGGGTGGCCTTCGAGGGGCTGCTCGACTCCGCCGAGGCCTTCGAGCAGCGCCTGACCTCGGGCTTCGTCGACCGTCCCGGCCCCCAGCTCGTGCACCTGGCGACCGACGGCGAATCCTACGGCCACCACCACCGTCACGGCGAGATGGGGCTGGCGGCGACCCTGCACCGGCTGGCCCTCCGCGACGACTGCGAGGTCACCAACTACGCGCAGTTCCTCGCGCTGCACCCACCGACCCACGAGGTCGAGGTCGTCCAGGACAGTTCCTGGAGCTGCGCCCACGGGATCGAACGCTGGCGCTCGGACTGCGGCTGCGCGAGCGAGTCGGGCGGTCAGCAGCGTTGGCGCGCCCCCCTGCGCCAGGCCCTCGAGTGGTTGCGCGACGAACTCGCGCAACGCTACGAGACCCACGCCGCCGGGCTGCTGCACGACCCGTGGGCTGCCCGGGACGACTATCTGGAGGTCGTCCTCGACCGCAACGGCAGGCTGCCCGCGTTCCTCGAGCGCCACGCCACCCGCACGCTGGACGAGGCGGAGACGGTCCGCGCACTGCGGCTGCTGGAGATGCAGCGCCACGCACTGCTGATGTTCACCAGCTGCGGCTGGTTCTTCGAGGAGCTCTCGCGACTCGAACCCGTCCAGGTGCTGCGCTACGCGGCCCGAGCCATACAGCTCGCCCGGCTGGTCACCGACATCGACGACCTCGAGGACGAGTTCGTCGAACGGCTGCAACCGGCCCCGAGCAACGACCCG
>SLRZ01000141.1 GCA_007130695.1 Nitriliruptoraceae bacterium | reverse complement strand
GCCGAGGCCGAGGCAGAGGCCGAACAGCAGGCCGCCGCGCAGCAGCAGGAGACCTCCACCGCGGACTCCGGGTCCAGCACGTCCGGGTCCAGTACGTCGGGGGCCACCTCGGGCGGCAGCGACTCCGGGTCGACGACCTCCTCGCCCCCGCCGTCGAGCCGCCAGTCGGCCCAGGTCGCCGTGGACAAGGCGCTCGAGCAGATCGGCAAGCCCTACCAGTACGGCGCGGCCGGACCGAACAGCTTCGACTGCTCCGGACTGACCTCCTTCTCCTGGCGCCACGCCGGCGTCGACATCACCCGAACCTCGCGGTCGCAGTGGCACGCGACGAGCCGGGTGAGCCGCGGCCAGCTGCAGCCGGGCGACCTCGTCTTCTACAGCCGCGACGGCACGCCCGGCGGCATCGGCCACGTCGCGATGTACGTCGGTGGCGGCGACATCGTGGAGGCCTCCCGTTCGGGCGTTCCCGTCCGGCGAAGCAGCACCGGCCTGTCGCGCAGCGACATCCTCGGCTTCGGTCGCCCGTGAGGTGACGCCCCTTCCGGGGCGGTCGGCCGACGATAGGGTCGCCGGCCGGTCCGAGGCAGGAGGCGTCGGTGGCACAGGCACGGCTGGGCGTCGACGTCGGCGGCACCTTCACCGACCTGGTGCTGACCGACGGGCGCACCGTCGAGGTCGCCAAGGTGCCCTCGACCCCCGACGACCAGACCACCGGCATCCTCGACGGCATCGAACGACTGCAGGTCGATCCCGCCGACCTGCGCCGCTTCGCCCACGGCACCACGGTCGCGACCAACACCGTGCTGGAACGCGACGGCGCCCGGACCGTGCTGGTGACCACCCGCGGTTTCCGGGACCTGCTCACGATCGCGCGCCAGGACCGGCCGAGCCTCTACGACCTCGCCGCGGAACGTCCGGAACCGGTCGTGGCCCGCGGCATGACGGTGGAGGCCGATGAGCGCCTCGACGCGGACGGGTCGGTGCGCACCGCACTGACCGACGACGAGGTGGCCCGGGTGGTGGCCGAGGTGGGTGCGCTGGAGCCGGAGGCGGTCGTGGTCTCACTCCTGTTCGCCTTCCTCGACCCGACGCACGAGCAGCGACTGGCCGACGCCCTGGTCGCGGCCGGGCACGAGGCGGTGACCACATCCTCGGCGCTGCTGCCGGTGCTCCGTGAGGTCGAGCGCACCTCGACCGCGGCGCTCAACGCCTATGTGGCCCCGCGGATGCGCCGCTACCTGTCGTCGCTGGAGGAACGGCTGGGCGGCGCCGGCCTCTCCTGTCCGGTCGAGGTGATGCGCTCGGGCGGTGGCACGTTCACCACCCGGGTCGCCGCGCGCGAACCGGTGCACACCCTGCTCTCCGGGCCCGCCGCCGGCGCGTGGGGTGCGGCCGCACTCGGACGGGCCAGCGGCCTGGACCACCTGATCGGCTGCGACATGGGGGGGACGTCCACCGATGTGGCCCTGATCGAGGGCGGGCGTCCGGCGACCACCGCGGAGGGCACCGTCGACGGTCTGCCGTTCGCGGTGGCCACCACCGACATCCACACGGTGGGCTCCGGCGGCGGGTCGATCGCCTGGCGCGACGCGGGCGGGGCGCTGCGTGTCGGCCCGCGCTCGGCGGGCGCGGTGCCCGGACCGGCCGCCTACGACCGTGGCGGGACCCTGCCAACCGTCACGGACGCGAACGTGGTGCTCGGCCATCTCGACCCCGAGGTCCGCCTCGGTGGCGCCATGCCGATGCGCGACGACCTCGCCCGACGGGCCGTCGGTGACCTGGCCGACGAACTCGGCCTCGAGGTGACCCGGTGCGCCAACGGGATCCTGCGGGTCGTCGAGGCGCAGATGGCCAAGGCCCTGCGGGTCGTCTCGGTGGAGCGCGGCCGCGACCCGCGGGCGTTCGCGCTGGTCCCCTTCGGCGGTGCGGGCCCCCTGCACCAGGCCGCGTTGGCGGCCGAACTCGGCTGCACGCAGGTGCTCGTTCCCCCGAACCCGGGCGTGCTGTCCGCCCTCGGGCTGCTGGCCGCGCCGGTGACGGTCGACCGGGCGCTGAGTCGTCTCGGGGACCTCGCCGGACGCTCCCGCGACGAGCTCGCCCGAACCTGGAACGAGCTGGCCGAGCAGGCCTCGTCGGTGCTCCGGGAGCAGGGCGTCGAGGTGGGCACCCAGCGGCGGGTCGCCGACCTGCGGTACCGCGGCCAGGCCTACGAGCTGCCGGTGGACGCGAGCGACCCCGACCCCGAACGACTCGCCGACGGACTGCACGCGGCCCACCGTGAACGCTACGGCTACGACCAGCGCGACGAGGCCGTGGAACTCGTGACCCTCCGTGTGCGGGTCGAGGGGCCCGCCCCCGAGCTACCGCTGCCCCCCTGGGAGGGCGGCGGCTCCGTGGGCGACGCGACGCTGGCCGAGCGGGACGTCGTGGTCGACGGCCGTGAGCGGCCCGTGCCGATCATCGACCGATCCGCGCTGGCCGCGGGTGCACGGCTGCGCGGCCCGGCTGTGGTGATCGGCCTCGACGCCACCTGCTTCGTCGCGCCGTGGCAGGCCGGCGAGGTCGACGACCATGGTGCGCTGCGCCTCGGGGAGGCCTGAAGGGGGACGCTATGGGGACGCCGCTGCCGCCCGACGACCACGTCCACACCGAATGGTCGTGGGACGCCGACCAGGGCTCCATGGAGCGGACCTGCGCGCGGGCCGTCGAGCTCGGGCTGCCGTCGGTGGCCTTCACCGAGCACGTCGACCACACCCGCTGGGTCGTCCCGTCGGAGGTCGTCTCGACCTCCGGCAGGCTGGGGGAACTCCTCGGCGACGACGGCCGCTTCGAGGCTCCGCCGCTCGACGTCGACGGTTACCTCTATTCGATCGAGCGCTGCCGCGCCGCCCACCCCTCACTGCGGATCGTCACCGGCCTGGAGATCGGCGAACCCCACTGGCATCCGGAACCGGTCGGGCAGCTGCTCGCGACCGGGGCGTTCGAGCGGGTGCTGGGCTCGCAGCACTCGCTGCGCCACGAGGACGAGGCGTGGCTGAGCGATCTCGCCGGCCGGCACACCACGCTGGTGGGCTACGAGCTCGTACGGGCGCACCTGGCCGAGACACTGGAGCTGATCGCCGCCGACCCGCCGTTCGAGATCCTGGCCCACGTGGACTACGCGGTGCGTGCCTGGCCGGACACCGGCGAGGCGTTCGATCCGTTCGTGCTCGAGGACGAGTTCCGTGCGGTCCTGTCGGCGCTGGCGGCCTCGGACCGGACCCTGGAGGTCAACACCCGTCGGCCGCTCGAGTCGACCATCGTCGCCTGGTGGCGCGAAGAGGGAGGTCGGACGGTGTCGTTCGGGAGCGACGCGCACCGGCCCGACGACCTGGCCGCCCGGTTCACCGAGACGGCCCGGATGGTGGAGTCCCAGGGGTTCCGTCCGGGCCGCCATCCCCACGACCGCTGGCACCGCTGAGGTCCCGGCCACCATCCCCCGCCGCGGCCAGGCGGGCGCGGGCCTCCTCGGGCTGTTGGCGCTCCAGCGCCTCTCGCGCGGCCGTCACCTCGGCCAGCACGGCCTCGAGCCGGGCACTCGTGGCCGCGTGCGCCGCACGCAG
>SLRZ01000055.1 GCA_007130695.1 Nitriliruptoraceae bacterium | reverse complement strand
CGACGTCACGGTCGACGCCCGCGACGAGCAGCACTCCGACGAGCTCGCCGTGGCGATGGTCAACCTCCCCGGCGTAGAGCTGCTGGCCATCGTCGACGACGTGCTGCTGGCCCACGAGGGCGGCAAGATCACCGTCGAGAACACCCGCGAGGTGACCGGCCCGGAGGACCTCGCGCTGGTCTACACGCCGGGAGTGGCCAAGGTCTGCCGGATGATCGCCGACGACCCGGTGGCCGCCTACCGGCTGACGATCCGCTCGAACTCGGTGGCGGTGGTCACTGATGGCTCGGCGGTACTCGGGCTGGGCGACATCGGCCCCCTGGCGTCCCTGCCCGTCATGGAGGGCAAGGCGATGCTGCTGAAGTCCTTTGGTGGGGTGAACGCCTACCCCATCCTGGTGGACGAGCAGGACCCGGACGAGTTCGTCGAGACCGTGGTGCGGATCGCCTCGGGCTTCAGCGGCATCAACCTCGAGGACATCTCGGCGCCGCGCTGCTTCGAGATCGAGGGCAAGCTGCGCCAGCGTCTGGACATCCCGGTGTTCCACGACGACCAGCACGGCACGGCGGTGGTGGTGCTCGCCGCGCTGATGAACGCCGCGAAGGTCGTCGACCGGGAGCTGACGAGCCTGCGTGTGGTGGTGCAGGGCATCGGCGCCGCCGGGGTGGCGATCATCAACCTGCTGCGCGCCGCCGGCATCGAGGACATCGTGCCGGTCGACCGCGACGGGATCGTCGAGCCCAAGCGCAAGGGCACCGACCCGATCCGTTTCCGGCTGGCCAAGCAGGTCAATCCCCGCGGGCTGGCTGGAGACAAGGACGTGGCCCTCAATGGCGCGGACGTCTTCATCGGCGTGTCCGGGCCCAACTCCCTCCCGCTGGAGCTGGTGCAGACGATGTCGCCGGACCGGATGGTCTTCGCGATGTCCAACCCCACGCCCGAGATCCATCCCGACGTGGCGGGCGACCACGTGCAGGTCATGGCCACCGGCCGCTCCGACTTCCCGAACCAGATCAACAACGTGCTGTGCTTTCCAGGCCTGTTCCGCGGGCTGCTGGACGCGGCGGCCACCCGGGTGACCGACGAGATGAAGATCGCGGCCGCCGAGGGCATCGCTGGCGTCGTCGGCGACGAGTTGGACGCGGACTACGTCGTCCCCTCCCCCTTCGACCGCTCCGTGGCACCGGCAGTGGCGAAGGCGGTGAGCGAGGTCGCCCGCGAGCAGGGCCACGTGCGACCCGGTTCGCGCGGCTCGCTGGAGAGCGAGTCGGAGACCGCGATGCACGCCGCCGCCCGCCGGTCGGTCGAGCGGGCCATGGAGCGGGAGGCCGCCCGCCTCGGTCACGAGTTCGGTGTCCCCCAGCGCGACGAGAGCTGACCTCCGTCAATCGCGACACGGCCTTGCTAGCGTCCCCGCCGCCGACCACAACGCGAGGGGCCGCGTTCTGACTGGGGCAGTCGGTCGGCGCCCAGGGCGTGGCGTCCGCGTGCTCGACACAAGGATGCATATATGCAGGGGCACGAACGCAACAGCACCAACAACCACTGGGGGAAGCGACTGGGCGTCGTGGCGATCACGGCCGTCCTCGCCTCCTTGACCACGCTGGGGGCTCTGGCTGCCTCCGCGCAGTTCGGGGACATCGTCCCCGGCCACCCCCATGAAGAGGGCATCGGCTTCGCCGCCGAGAGCGGTGTGACGGCCGGCTGCGGCGATGGGTCGAACTACTGCCCGAACGACCCCGTCACCCGTGCCCAGATGGGCACGTTCCTCCACCGGCTGTCGGGCCACGCCGACGGCGTGGCTCCGTCGGTCGACGCGGCGACGCTGCAGGGCAAGACGCCCGGAGAGCTCATGCCCGAGGCCGCCATGCCGTCGACCGCGGTCGAGCGGTTCGGCCTCGCGCTGGACGTCACTGACGCCGAGAGTCTCGGGTCGGTCACGATCGAGGTGCCCGCGTCGGGAACCATCGTGGCGCAGGGCCAGGCGAGCGTGCAGGTGGGCGGCGGCGGCACCGCGGTTTCCCTGGACATCGCCGACAGCGCGGGATCGATCATCTCCGGCACCGGGGGCACCTCCTTCGTCGGCCTCCTCACCGGCGATCAGACCGACCCGACGCGCTTCGACGCCAACCCCATGCGCGTCTTCGAGGTGGACGCCGGGACACACACCTTCCACCTCAACGCGGAGCGCTCGGGCGTTCACGACGAGCACCAGGTCAACATCGGGCATTCGAAGCTCCTGCTGAGCTTCACAGCCGACGGATCATGACGATCGTGGTGGCCGGCACGGCTCGACGCCGTGTCGGCCACCACGATCTCGGGTCGCTGGGGCCCGCACCCGAGTTGGTAGGCGTCTCAGGTCTGCTCACGCAGAGCGTCGCGGATCTCGCGCAGCAGCACGACGTCCTCGGGGTCCGCCTCGGGCTCGGGCTCGTCGGGCTCGGCCCGCTGCAGGCGGTTGTAGCCCTTGACCACGAAGAACAGCGCGAGCGCGACGAGCAGGAAGTTCAGCAGCGCGGTGAGCACGGCGCCGACGCTGCCCACAGCCATCCCCGTCTCCGGGTCGATCGCACCGAACGTGAGTAGCGCGTCGAAGTCGGGCTGGCCGAAGGCCATCGCGATCGCGGGCGTGATCACCCGCTCGGTCAGCGCCGAGATCACCGACTGGAACGCGATGCCCATGACGAAGCCGACGGCGAGCTCGACGAAGCTGCCCCGGTTGATGAACTCCTTGAACTCCGCGATCACCACAGGCCCTTCAGCCGCTCCATCAGGTCGCTGGCCACGCGAGACCTACCGCGGGTCCCGCGGTCACTCGAGGCTCTTCAGCCAGGGACGAACGACATTGCCGAGGCCGGCGATGACCTCGTCCCCGGACACGCGCTGCCCCTCGGGGCTCACGCTGGCGGGGATATCGAGGCTGTGGTCGCCGCCCTCGACCACGTGCACGGTGGCGCGCCGTGGCAGCTTCGTGAGGTTCTCCTCGAGCAGATCGAGGTTGCAGAAGGTGTCCCGCTCCCCTTGGAGGAACAGGCAGCGCACCCCCACCGAGGGCCAGTGCGAGACCCGCAGCTTCTCGGGCTTGCCCGGCGGATGCAGCGGATAGCCGTAGAACAGCAGGCCGACGGATTCCAGCCCCTCGGCGACGGCCATCGACGCGACCCGACCGCCGTAGGACTTGCCGCCGTAGACCCAGCGCTTCTCCCGCGGGTACTGCGCGCGGACCTGCTCCGCGATCGATCGGAACGAGCCCACGGACCGGTCCGCGCGCGGCGCACCGCGCTGGCCCGCCTCGCGGTGCGGCAGGTTGACCCGCACCACCCGGCAGCCCAGGGAGGTGAGCAGCTCGGCCAGGGCCACGAGGCCCGTGCCGTCGAGGTCCCCGCCGGCACCGTGGGTGAGCAGCACGGCCGGCCCCTCCCGGCGGGAGGGAGCGTGGGCCGCGGCGGTCACCTCCGTGACCGTGGGGTGCTCGACCGGGATCCGCAGTCGCTCGATGCTCACCTGGCACGCTCCAGCTGCTCGACGGCGATCTCGGTCGCCGTGGCACGGTCGATCTTGCCGTGGTTGCCCCGGGGCAGCTCGTCGGTCTCGACGACCTCCGT
>SLRZ01000261.1 GCA_007130695.1 Nitriliruptoraceae bacterium | reverse complement strand
TGTCGCTGGCGGGCTCGACGTAGACGATGTTGACCACGTGGCCCTTGATGTCGAGGCCGAGGATCGACTCGGCGTGCTCGCGGGCCTCCTCGACGCTGGAGGCGAGCTTCACGCCGCCCGCCTTGCCGCGCCCGCCGGTCTTGACCTGGGCCTTGACGACGACGGCGTCGGCACCGCCCTCGAGCTGACTGGTGGCGGCGTCGACGATCTCGTCGACGGTGCGGCACACCGCGCCCTCGGGGGGCACCGGCACGCCGTTGCGGCCGAAGAGCTGCTTGCCCTGGAACTCCACGAGATCCATTGCGTGACGTCCGTTCGTCGTAGGTGGGGTCCTAGGCGCGCGTGGGAACGTGCGCGGCGACCCAGTCGGTGATCTTCTTCATCGGGGTGCCGGGGGTGAAGATCTCGGCGATGCCCTGTTCCTTCAGGCGCGGGATGTCCTCGTCGGGGATGATCCCGCCGCCGAAGACCACGATGTCGTCGGCGCCCTGGTCGGCCAGCAGCTTGACGACCTTGGGGAACAGCGTCATGTGCGCCCCCGAGTGGATCGACAGGCCGATGGCCTGGGCGTCCTCCTGCAGGGCCGCGGTGACGATCTGCTCCGCGGTCTGGTGCAGGCCGGTGTAGATGACCTCCATGCCCGCGTCGCGCAGGGCACGGGCGACCACCTTCGCGCCCCGGTCGTGACCGTCCAGGCCGGGCTTGGCAACGACGACACGGATCGCCACGTGAGCTCCTGCTGCCTTGGGCCGGGATGCACAGATCCCGGGAGGTGTCACCTTCGGGACGGCTCGGCCGCCGTCCCGGGTGGGTCGCCCGGGCGGCAGTCGCGCCGCCCGACGGGCGAGGATAGTCGGCGGCTGGTGGCACCTGCCAGGTGAGACGGCCGACCGTCCTTCGCAGGCGACCCGGGGGCGGGTCACCTGCGAGATCATCGAGGGGCCGGCGAAGCCCCGGTGACGCCCGCTGCCCGGGAGCGCCGCCCCTCGGGCGGGGGGCGTGCGTGTCGGCCGACACCCTCGCGGTAGCGCTCCGGAGTTGCTCGACCCCGGTGCGCTATGAGCGAACAGTGCTGTGCGTGCATCGAGGGGTCCATGGCGGGGGGGCTCGGCCCTACTACGGTCCGCCGACCGTTCGCGGGACAGGGAAGGCTGGAACGCCTCCCGGGTGGGGCTCACGGGCATCTGGCTGCGAGGCGGCCACGTGCCGACCGGACGCGGACGGCACGGGCGACAACGACACAGGGGCAACTCATGTTCTTTTCACATGCACGCGGGAGGCGTCTGCTGACGACCGCCCTCACACTGGTCGCAGCGCTCGCGTTGGCGCTGCCGGCGTTCGCCTGGGACCAGCAGGGCGCGGACGGTGGAAACACCCGGCAGGCCGCCGCCGAAGGCCCGGGCAGCCCGGGACTGAAATGGCACACCGACCTCGCCGACGAGGGCTACATCGTCGACAGCCAGGTCACCAACGCCAGCACGAGCACGGGGAACGAGCCCCGTCTCGGCGGCGACGGCACGCTGGTCATGCGCGCCCGGACCACGGACGACGATGTCACCATCGGTCTCGACCCCGCTGACGGCTCGGTCGCCTGGGAGATCACGGGGACCGAGGCCTGCGGCCCGGCGATCGACAGCCAGGACCGACTGTGGGTCGTGCTGGACGAGGACGAGCACGCTGGCATCGACGAGCCGGCCCTGGCCGCGTTCGACCCGAGCACCGGACAGGAACACGCCAATACCCGGATCGAGCTCGGCGAGACCGACGGCATCTCGAGCCGCCCCAACTGGTGTGCGCGGAACAGCGTCCTCATCGGTGGGGACGGGGCCAGCGAGCGACTCATCCTCATCTCCCAGTTCCGCAGCGATGACGACTACGTGCTGGCGATCGACGTCAGCGGCACGAGCCCGAGCGTGGACTGGCTCCTCGACGGACACGAGCAGGACCTCGAGTGGGACGAGATCCTGCGGGCCTCCGGTACCGACCGCACCGGCGTGACCTCGTCCGACACGCTCTACATCCCCACCCAGACGGGTGACACCACCCTGCAGATCACGGCGCTGGACCTGACCGACGGCCGTGTGGTCGCCCAGCAGGACCTGCCCTACTACGACCGCGACGGGACACCTTCCAGCGACAGCGGAGACCTCAACCGGCTCGACACGGTCCGGCTGCTGCTCTCGGGCGACCGGCTCGTCGCGGGCCTCAAGGTCGCGTCGGGGGGCCGGACCGGAGCCGTCCACGGCCTCGATGCCGACGATCTCAGCATCGCCTGGACCCAGATCCTGCCGCCGTTCCACACCACCGCCGGGCCGGGACCACGGCTGATGGCGGTCAGCGGCGACAACGTCGTCTACAACCCCGGACACGTCGACGAGCACAACAACACGCTGGGCGCCAACGACCTCGAGACGGGAGCCCCGGCCGCCTGGTCGTTTGAGCACGACGTCCGCGACGGTGGTGGCGGCGTGACCTTCGAACTGGCCACCGACGTGGCGGGGCGCCTCTACACCGCAACCATGTCCGGGTCCGGATCGGCGGCGACGCAGGCGCTCAGCGCCTTCGGACGCGGCGGCGCGGAGCTGTGGACCTTCACCCTGGATTCCTTGGCCGACGCCTCCGGGCTCGGCGGGGACCTGCCCAGCCACATCCACGTCGGCCCGATCGGCGACGACGGCACGCTGTACCTGCAGCGCTACGACCACGTCTTCGCGATCGATTCGTCGGGTGGGCTGTCCGAGCAGCGTTTCGCGGACGTCCATCAGGATCACCCCTTCTCCGACGCGATCTCATGGATGACGTTCGAGGAGATCACCACCGGCTACGCCGACGGCACGTGGCGACCCGGCCTGGACGTCGGTCGACAGGCTGTAGCTGCGTTCTTCTACCGCCTGGCCGGCGAACCGGAGGTGACCACGAGCGAACCGTTCCCGGATGTACCGACCAGCCATCCCTTTCACGATCCCATCGCCTGGATGGTCGAAGAGGAGATCACCGGCGGGTACGCCGACGGCAACTTCCATCCGACGCGTGACGTCAGCCGGCAAGCGGCCGCGGCGTTCCTCTACCGCCTGGACGGCAGCCCGGACGTGACGGGCAGCGCAGGATTCAGTGACGTTCCCGGGAACCACAGTTTTCACGACCCGATCGCCTGGATGGTCGGTGAAGACATCACCGGTGGGTACAGCGACAACACCTTCCGTCCCACGACCCCGGTAACCCGTCAGGCGGTGGGGGCCTTCGTCTACCGCTACGCGACGAACTGAGTTCGAGGTCGGCGGGAGCGTCCTTTCGACGCTCCCGCCGACCTCGGGCGGACCCCACGTCTCTACAGGGCCGATCGGCAGGTCGCCGCCGGTACCTTCCGGCTGCTCATGAGCGACGAACACGACCGCCCCGAGTTCGGCCCGTCCGGCTATCTGCCGCCGCGGGCGGCGAAGCGTGCCCGCAAGATCGTGCTGCGCGCCCCGCTGGGGCTGCAGTGGGTGGTGGGCTCCCTGGTCGTCGGTGCCGTGGTGGTGGTGGCCGGGGTGCTGTGGCTCACCGCGGACGACACGCCCGGCGAGCCGTGGGTCGCGCTCGGCCCCGCCGCCGAGGTGGGCACCG
>SLRZ01000092.1 GCA_007130695.1 Nitriliruptoraceae bacterium | reverse complement strand
CGGCCGACGACGACCAGGTCGTCGTCGGGCCCGAGGTCCACCAGCACCTGCTGGCCATCGGCGATCTCTCCGGTGAGCAGGGCCTTGGCCAGCGCGTTCTCCACCTGCCGGCGCACCAGTCGCTTGAGTGGCCGGGCGCCGTACAACGGGTCGTACCCCCGCTCGGCGAGCCAGTCGAGCGCCCCGTCGGTCACGGCCAGCTGCAGGTCGCGGTCCGCGAGCCGGTGCCGCAGCCGGTCGAGCTGGAGATCGACGATCTCGCGCAGCTGGGCCGGCGCCAGCCGCGAGAAGATCACGGTCTCGTCGATGCGGTTGAGGAACTCCGGGCGGAAGTGGCCACGGACGTCGGTCATCACCCGTCGCGTGAGCTCCTCCTGCGACAGCTCCGGGTCGAGGATGTGCTGGCTGCCGAGGTTGGACGTCATGATCACCACGACGTTGCGGAAGTCGACCGTGCGTCCCTGCCCGTCGGTCAGCCGCCCGTCGTCGAGGAGTTGCAGCAGTACGTTGAACACGTCCGGGTGGGCCTTCTCCACCTCGTCGAGGAGCAGGACGCGGTACGGGCGTCGGCGGACGGCCTCGGTCAGCTGGCCGCCCTCCTCGTGGCCCACGTAGCCCGGGGGCGCCCCGATCAGGCGCGCGACCGTGTGCTTCTCCTGGTACTCGCCCATGTCGATGCGCACCATCGCGCGCTCGTCGTCGAACAGGAACTCCGCGAGTGCCCGGGCCAGTTCGGTCTTGCCCACGCCCGTGGGCCCGAGGAAGAGGAAGCTGCCCAGCGGGGCGTCGGGGTCCGCGATCCCCGACCGGGAGCGGCGCACCGCGTCCGCCACCGCCTCGACGGCCTCGTCCTGGCCGATCACCCGACGGTGGAGCTGCTCTTCGAGGTGGACGAGCTTGTCCGCCTCGGACTCCACCAGCCGGGAGACGGGGATGCCGGTCCAGCGCCCCACGACCTCCGCGATCTCGGTCTCGGTGACGTCCTCGTCGAGCAGCATCTCCCCCTCGGCACGCAGCTGCTCGATCTGCTCCCTCGACTCGGCGACCTGACGTTCGAGCTGTGGCACCCGCCCGTAGCGCAGCTCGGCGGCACGCTCGAGGTCGCCGTCGCGCTCCGCGGCTGCGGTCTGTTCGCGCGCCTCCTCGAGTTCCTCCTTCGCGGTCTTCAGGCGGCCGATGATCGCCTGTTCCTGCTCCCAGCGGCCCCGCAGGGTCGAGTCCCGACGTCGGAGCTCGGCGAGCTCGGCATCGAGGTCGTCGAGCCGTGCCCGCGCGGAGGCCGATTCCTCCTTGTCGAGGCTGACCCGCTCGATCTCGAGCTGTTGGATCCGCCGGGTGACCTCGTCGAGCTCGGGCGGCATCGAGTCGTTCGACATCCGCACGCGGGCCGCGGCCTCGTCGAGCAGGTCGATGGCCTTGTCCGGCAGGAAGCGGTCGGTGAGGTAACGGTCGGAGAGGGTCGCGGCGGCCACGATCGCGTCGTCGGTGATGCGAAGCGCCCCGTGGTGGACCTCGTAGCGCTCCTTGAGGCCGCGCAGGATGCCGACCGTGTCCGCCACCGAGGGCTCGTCCACCTGGACGGGCTGGAAGCGGCGTTCGAGCGCCGCGTCCTTCTCGATGTTGCGGTATTCGCTGATGGTGGTCGCCCCGATCATGCGCAGCTGGCCGCGGGCGAGCATGGGCTTGAGCATGTTCGCAGCGTCCATCGCGCCCTCGGCGGCGCCCGCGCCGACGACGGTGTGCAGTTCGTCGATGAAGGTGATGACCTCGCCCTCGGAGGCCTCGATCTCCTTGAGCACGGCCTTGAGCCGCTCCTCGAACTCGCCGCGGTACTTGGCGCCGGCGACCATCGCCGACAGGTCGAGCTCCAGCAGGCGCTTGTCCGCGAGCAACGAGGGGACATCACCCTCGACGATCCGGCGGGCGATGCCCTCCACGATCGCCGTCTTGCCGACACCGGGCTCGCCGATGAGCACCGGGTTGTTCTTGGTGCGCCGCACCAGGACCTGCATGGTGCGCCGGATCTCCTCGTCACGGCCGATGACGGGGTCCAGCTTCCCCTCGCGAGCGAGGGCGGTGAGGTCGCGCGCGTACTTGTCGAGCGACTCGTAGGTCGTCTCCGGGTCCTGTGAGGTCACCCGCTGTGAGCCCCGCACCTCCTTGAGGGCCGGCAGCAGCGCCTCGCGGGTCACCCCGAGCTCCTGCAGCACGGCGGCGGTGCGGTCACCGGCGTCCGCGAGCGCCAGCAGGAGGTGTTCGGTGGAGACGTAATCGTCGCCGAACTCCGCCGCCTCCTTCTCCCCCGCGTCGAGCACCCGTCGCAGGGGCTGGGCCATGCGGCCCTCGCCACTGGCGCCGTAGGCGGCGGGCATGGCCTCGAGCACCTCCCCGACCCGGTTGCGCACCGTGGTGGGGGCGATGTCGAGCCGCTGGAGCAACGGCAGCACGACCCCGTCGCTCTGCTCGAGCAACGCCGAGAGCAGATGGGCGGTGCCCACCTCGGTGTGGCTGCGGTCCCGGGCGAGCCCCGCGGCGCGCTGCAGTGCCTCCTGGGACTTGCGGGTCATGCGGTCGAAGTCCACCCTGATCGCCTCCTCGAAATGCCGTGCGGTTCCGGTCGCCTCGCCGATGAACGTACGCGCACGTGCCACCGACGGCACGGGGATTTCATGGGGCCGGAGCAGGAGATCTGCGCCGCCCCAGCTCACGGTCCGGGGCTCGGCCGCCCCGGGTTCCCACGCGCCCCCGACGGGCGAGAAGCGCACGTCGACGGATGCGGGCGGGGCACCGGGGCCCCCGAGGTGCCATCCTTCCGGCCGAACGTCCAGTGGCCGCGGCGACCAGCCCGGCAGGTGCACGTTCACGGCCGTGCCGGGGAGGTCCCGCGCGGGGACGGACACACCCGGGGGTGGAAGGCATGGCGCGAGTGTCGACGCGTGGGCTGGTCGTGGTCGCGGCCATGGTGATGATGTCGCTGACGGTGGAGACGCTGCCGGCCGTGGCCCAGAGCGCGCAGGTCGTGCGCTCCGAGCAGCTCTCGGACGGGCTGCGGCTGCAGACCCTCGAGATCCCGCTCGGGGAGGGCAAGATCGCCCGCGGGCGCCTGCTGCGCTGGCAGGAGTCGAACGCGGCCGTACAACTGCGGCCGATGCTGGCGCGGGAATCCATCGCCGGCCTCGAGACCATGCCGTCGATGACCCGGCGGGCGCTGCCCCGGGGCGCGGTCGCCGGGGTCAACGGCGGCTACTACGTACCCCGCCCGACGGCCTCCCCCAACGGACCCTACGTCGAGAACGGTCGCCTGCACTCCGGTCCGGCGGTCGGGGCCAGCGGCAGCGCCCTCCAGCAGGGTCGCGGCACCATCGGCATCCGCGCCGACGGTCGCATCCTGCTCGACCGGCTCCAGCCCACGATCACCGCGACCCTGCCCCGGGAGCTCGGGACGGTCCCGGTCGACGACGTCAACCGCAGCCCCCGGTGTCTGGCCGGTGGCCAGGTCACCTGCCCCCGCGAGGGGGAACTGATCGTCTTCGACGACCGACTCGGAACCCGGGTGCCCCTGCCCGCCGGCACGAGCGTGGCCGTGCTCGAGGCGCCGGCGGGCCTGCCGAGCTCGGGTCGGATCTCGGCGCGGGTCACCGCCAGCGCGGTGCGCACCAGCGACTCGACCGTGGGTGTGCCGGCGGGCCACCTCGTGATCGCCGCCTACGGCCCCGATCGGGCCCCGCGGACCTCCGGGCTCGTGCGCGGCGACACGGTCGACATCGACGTGGGCCTCCACCCGGCGGGCGCCCCGGACACCACCTGGGACGGACTGGTCGGCGCCGTTCCCGGCGCCCCCCTGCTGGTACGAAACGGCGAGCGGCAGCCCGTGCTCTACAACACGGCGACCACCCGCGAGGACCGGGAGGCCCTGGGCAACGGCCACCGGCTCTTCCGCCACCCTCGGACCGCGCTGGGCCGCACCGCCGCCGGTGAACTGCTGATGGTCACCATCGACGGGCGCCGGCAGGGCTGGTCCGAGGGGCTCACCCTTCTGGAACTCACCTCCGTCCTGCAGTCGCTCGGCGCCCGGGACGCGGTGAACCTCGACGGCGGCGGGCCCACCACCATGACCGCCAACGGCAGCGTCGTGAACCGGCCCAGCGAGAACAACCGCGGCTCCACCAATGCACTCTTCCTGTACGCCCCACAGCGCACGTGGCTGCTGCGCGACACGCCGATCCGCGGGACCTGGAACCGCCGGGGCACGATGGGGTTCTCGGAAGACCATCTGCTCAGCTGCGACTGGAACGGCAACGGCGTCGACACCCCGGGGACGTTCAACAACGGCCGCTGGGTCCTGTCGAACCGGAGTGACGGTGGCGGTGCACTGCGGACGTTCACCTACGGGCGGCCCGGCGACACCCCCCTGTGCGGCGACTGGACGGCCGATGGCCGCGACACGGTCGGGGTGCGCCGGGGCAACCACTGGCTGCTGCGCAACAGCAACAGTACGGGTGGCCCCCGCTACGCCTTCCGCTACGGCCACGCCACCGACACACCCCTGGTCGGCGACTGGAACGGCAACGGCCGCGACACCGCCGGCGTCCGCCGCGGCAACCGCTGGCTGCTGCGCAACACGGTGGTTCGCGGGACGTTCGAGTACGACTACCGCTACGGCCACGCCACCGACTCCCCGGTGGTAGGTGACTGGAACGGCGACGGCCGCGACACCGCCGGGGTCGTGCGCTGACATCGCTCGAGAACGCGGCGCCGGGACCGTCGGCTGGCGTCAGTCCGGAACCGCACGGCGCGCCTCGGCCGGGGGCGCGTCCCCGCCGCGGGAGCTGCGCTGACCGGTGCGGCGGCGCAGGTGCGGGTGGACCTCGACCTGGCCCGGCGGGCTCTTGACCATGCCGAAGCGCTCCGTCTGGGGGCGCTGGTCGATGCGCTCCGCGAGGACGCGCACCATCTCCTCGAGCTCGCTGATACGCCGGCGGGCACCCTCGAGCTTCTCGCCCATGTCGAGCACGACCCGCACCCCGGCCAGGTTGAGCCCCTCGTCCTGGGTGAGTGTGCGGATGAAACGGAGGCGGTCCACGTCACGCCGCGAGTAGCGCCGGGTGCCGCCCTCCGTCCGGGCGGGGGCCAGCAGCCCCTCGCGTTCGTAGGCGCGCAGGGTCTGGGGGTGCAGGTCGGAGAGGTCGGCCGCCACCGAGATCACGTAGACGGGCGCGTCGTAGTCGTCCGACTCCTGGTAGTGGACCGGTTCCGGCTCTTCGGGGTCCGTCCGCCGATGGCTCCACGACCAGCCACCGCTACCCCGGGGTTCGAGGAACCGTTGCTGGGTGCTCATGGCGGGGCTCCTCAGTCCGGCTGCTCAGCGCGCGCGGCGCCGTCGTACAGGAGACTGGAGCGCAGCCCGGGGTCGTCGTGCTCGGCGAGCTGCTGCAGCAGTCGCTTGTGCTCCTTCGACGGCTTGGTGGGCACGTCGATGCGGACGCTGACGAGCAGGTCGCCACGGCCCCCGCCCTTCTTGGGCGCACCCTCCCCACGGATGCGGAAGGTCCGGCCGCTGGCCGTGCCGGTCGGGATCTTGATCGTGCGGGTGTCCCCGTGCGGGGTCGGCACCGTGATCTTGGTCCCCAGCGCCGCCTCGCTGTAGGAGATCGGCACCTCCAGCGTGACGTCGTCGCGGCGGCGACCGAACAGGGGGTGCGCCTCGACGTGGACGGTCACCAGGACGTCGCCGGCCGGGCCACCACCGGCTCCCGGACCACCACGGCCCGGCACCCGGATCACCGCGCCGTCCTTGACCCCGGCGGGGACCCGGACGTTGAGTTGGCGGGGTTTGACCACGCGGCCCTGCCCTTCGCAGGTGACACAGGGCTGGTCGATCTGCTGGCCGCGGCCGCCGCAACCCGGGCACGGCTGGGCGAAGGAGAACGGACCCTGGTCGACCGCCACCTGTCCCCGGCCGCCGCAGGTCGCGCAGGTCGTGGGGCGGGTCCCCGGCGCGGCCCCCGAACCCCCACAGGTCTCGCAGGCACCGTCACCGGTCACCCGCAGCGTCGTGCGCACGCCCGCCAGCGCGTCCTCGAACGTCAGGTGCACGTCCGCCCGCAGGTCCTTGCCCTTCGCGGGCCGACGGCGCGCCCCGGCGGTCCGGGGCCCGGTCGAGAACCCCGACGAGGCCCCCTGGCCGAACATCTGACCGAGCAGGTCACCGAGGTCGCCCGTGTCGAAGCCCCCGCCGCCGAAGCCGCGTCCGTCGCCACCGCCGGCGAACCCGGCGGCACCGAGCCGGCGGATCTCGTCGTACTCGCGGCGCTTGGTCTCGTCGCCGAGGATGCTGTACGCCTCGCCGACGTCCTTGAACCGCTGCTCCGCCTGCGGGTCTCCCGGGTTGGCGTCCGGATGGTTCGCGCGGGCCAGCTTGCGGTACGCCTTCTTGATCTCGTCCTGGGAGGCGTCCTTGGCCACGCCGAGGACCTCGTAGTAGTCCTTCTCCAGCCACTCACGCTGCGGCGCCATGACAGATCACCTCCCGACCAATTCGCTGTCCGCCCCCGTGCCGACGCACGCGGCGGTGCGCCGCACGAGGTCGGTTGTTCCGTTCGCCGCGGCTCACTGCTCCACGACCCTCCTGCGTGTTCAGTTCGCCGCGGCTCACTGCTCCACGACCACCATGGCCGCGCGGAGCACCTTCTCGCCCAGGGCGTACCCGGGGCGCATGACCTGGGTGACCACCGGTTCCTCGCGCGACTCCTCGGCCTCGACCTGCTGGACGGCCTCGTGCCGGTTGGGGTCGAACGCGACCCCGGTGGCGTCGATGCGTTCGAGCCCGGCGGCCCTGAGGTTCGTCACCAACTTCTCCGCGACCAGCGAGACCCCGCGGGCCAGGGATTCGTCCGGGGAGCCCTCGGCGGCCGACAGCGTCCGGTCGAGGTCGTCGAGGACCTCCAGCAGCCCCTCGGCCACCTCGGCCCGACCGCTCTCACGCTGGCTCGCACCCTCACGCATCGTGCGCTTGCGGTAGTTCTCGAACTCCGCGCGGGCCCGGCGGGCACCGTCGAGGTACTCGTCGCGCTGTGCCTCGGCCTCGCGCAGTGCCACGAGCAGTTCCTCGGCGGAGCGCGGGTCCTCTTCCTCGGGCGCCCCGTCGTCAGCGGCCTCGTCATGCGCGCCGGCGTCACGGGCGGCATCGTCCGCCACGCGCTGGTCGGGCATCGCGGACCGTTCGGCCTCGCCCTCCGGCCACGCGCCGACCGCGTCCGGGGTGGGCGTGTCCTGCGGCTCGGAGGACGGGTCGGCCCCGGCGTCGTCCGGGACGTCCTGCTGGCGCCTGGCGTCGGTCACGTCGGGCTCCTCGCGGTGTCTGGGTGTCGAAGGTCTGGGGCGGCCACGCCGCGGGGGCGCGGCCGCCCGGGAACGGCCGTGTCAGCCGGCGGTGATGGCGATACGGCGCGGCTTGGCGTCCTCCGCCTTGGGCACCTCGACGGTGAGCATCCCGTCGTGGTACTTCGCCTCCACACCGTCGGGGTCGACCCGGTCGGGCAGCCGGACCGCCCGGTGGAAGCGGCCGAAGTGGCGTTCGATGCGACGGAAGCCCTCGGCGTTGCCGTCGCCGTCACCGCTCTTGGCGTAGAAGCGCCGCTCACCGGAGATGGTCAGCACGTTCTCCTCCAGGCTGACGTCGACGTCGTCGACCTCGACGCCGGGCAGTTCCACGTGCAGCGTGAACTTGCCCTCGTCCTCCTCGACGTCGAGCGCCGGGCTGAATGCACCCGCCGGGCTCGCGCCCTGGCGGTCGCCCAGTGTCTGGCGGAAGAGACGCTCCATCTCGTCCTGGAGCGGAGCCACGTTCCGCAGTGGGTCGTAGCGGTTCATCGTGGTCATCATCTGATCCCTCCCTTCGTTCGTGCGGTCTCGGGTTGATCCCGCTCGTCTTCCGTTCTCTTTCTCGCCCCGGGTCGCAAGCTTCTGGATTCCGGCCCGGGGAGGGTCGTGTGGCCGGCGGCGCGGGTGGCCGCGCCGCCGGCGGTGTCCGGTCGGGTCAGCCGGCCGCCTGCTGGTCGTCGTCGCCCTCGTCGACGACCTCGGCGTCCACGACGTCCTCGTCGTCACCGGCCTCGCCGGTGGCCTCGCCGCCCGCTGCCTGATCGGCACTGGTCTGGTAGATGGCCTCCGCGAGCTGCTGGGACTTCGCGCCGAGCGACTCCATCTTCTGCTTGATGTCGTCGACGTCATCGCCGTTCAGCGCCTCACGGAGGTCGCTCAACGACTGCTCGATGTCGGCCTTGACGGCCTCGTCGAGCTTGTCGCCGTGCTCACTGAGGGACTTGCCGGTCTGGTAGGCCAGCGTGTCCGCCTGGTTGCGGGTCTCGGCGGCCTCCTTGCGGCGCCGGTCCTCCTCGGCGTGCGCCTCCGCGTCCTGGATCATCTCCTCGATGTCGTCCTTCGGCAGGGCGGTGCCGCCGGTGATCGTCATCGACTGTTCCTTGGACGTGCCGAGGTCCTTGGCGGACACGTGCACGATGCCGTTGGCGTCGATGTCGAAGGTCACCTCGATCTGGGGCATCCCGCGGGGCGCCGGCGGGAGGTCGGTGAGCATGAACTTGCCGAGCGACTTGTTGGCGTCGACCATCTCGCGCTCACCCTGGACGACGTGCACCTCGACCGACGGCTGGTTGTCGTCGGCGGTCGTGAACACCTCGGAGCGCTTCGTCGGGATCGTGGTGTTGCGTTCGATGAGCTTGTGGGTGATCCCGCCCTTGGTCTCGATGCCGAGGCTGAGCGGGGTGACGTCGAGCAGCAGGACGTCGGTGACGTCGCCCTTGAGGACCCCGGCCTGCAGCGCCGCACCGATGGCCACGACCTCGTCGGGGTTGACGCCCTGGTGGGGGTCCTTGCCGCCGGTGAGTTCCTTGACGAGGTCCTTGACGGCCGGGATGCGGGAGGACCCGCCGACCAGGATCACGTGGTCGATGGCCGAGGTCGAGCCGCCGGCGTCCTTGATGGCGCGCTCGAAAGGCCCCTTGAGCTTGTCCATCAGGTCGCTGGTGAGCTCGTTGAACTTCGCACGCGACAGGGACTGCTCGAAGTGCAGCGGGCCGGCGTCGGTCGCCGTGAGGAAGGGCAGGTTGATCGTGGTCTCCTGCGAGGAGGAGAGCTCGATCTTGGCCTTCTCGGCGGCCTCCTTGAGGCGCTGCAGGGCCATGGCGTCCTTGGACAGGTCGACCCCGTGCTCGTTCTTGAAGGTCTCGACCATCCAGTCGATGAGCACCTGGTCCCAGTCGTCACCACCGAGCTGGCTGTTGCCGGCGGTGGACTTCACGTCGAAGACGCCCTCGGCGATCTCCAGCACGGAGACGTCGAAGGTGCCGCCACCGAGGTCGAAGACGAGGACGGTCTGCTCGTCCTCCTTCTCCAGTCCGTAGGCCAGGGCCGCGGCCGTGGGCTCGGCCACCAGGCGCAGGACCTCGAGGCCCGCGATCTCGCCGGCCTCCTTGGTGGCCTGCCGCTGCGAGTCGTCGAAGTAGGCCGGCACGGTGATGACGGCTTCGGTCACCTCGTCGCCGAGGTAGGCCTCCGCGTCACGCTTGAGCTTCATCAGGATGCGGGCCGAGATCTCCTGGGGCGTGTAGTGCTTGCCGCCGATCTCGGTCTTCCAGTCCGTGCCGATGTGGCGCTTGACCGACCGGATGGTGCGGTCGGCGTTGGTCACCGCCTGGCGCTTTGCCACCTCACCGACGAGGACCTCGTCGGACTTCGAGAAGGCCACGACGGACGGCGTGGTCCGTGCCCCTTCGGCGTTGGCGATGACGGTGGGCTCGCCACCCTCCATGACGGACACGACGGAGTTGGTCGTGCCGAGGTCGATGCCGACGGCCTTGGCCATCTTGGGCCTCCTTGTGATCACTGCTGCGGTGTGTGGGAACGTTCGTCCAGCGGCGGGTGGCCGCGTTCGTCCATGAGCGTACGGGCCGACACCGGCGAGGCAAGCGTTCCTGCTGGCTTACGCTCAGGATACCTGAGCCATACCGACTCAGGTATGTGGACAGTTGTGCCAGCCATCAGGCACAGGCGTGTGCCCCGCCTGTCCGCCGGTTCATCGCTCGCCCGGCACGACGTGGCCCTCGAGGTGGACCGCCGGGCAGGACGTCTCCGACCCCCACACGGCCGGTCTCACCGGCCTCTGACCCGAAGCGGGCGGGGTCTTCAGTGCTCGGCGTGGTGCGCCGAGGCGTCGTGCGCCGCGGTGGCGTCGACCTGCCGCTTCCAGGTGCGCGGCAGCGGCTTGCCGTTGTAGTCCACCCGCTCCCGGTTGGGCCAGAAGTCCAGCATCAGCGCGAACGGCAGGAGCACGAAGAAGGCGAAGAGCACGATCTGCCACGTCTGCACGGCCACGACTTCCTCCCGGGAGTTGACGCTGTCGATCCTAGTGGCCGGCGCCCCCGCGACCCAGCGCGGGAGTTCACCGTGCCTCGGGCAGCGCGTCCCAGGGGATCTCCAGCCGGTCGCCGGGCCCCACCCCGCGGTCCGCGAGCCACCCGTCGGCGACCTCCAGCGCCACGCGGTAGGCCGCCCCGGGCCGGTAGACGGTGCAGGGATCGTCCTCGCACGGCTCCATGGACAGGACCTCGACGATGTCCCCCTCGTGGGTCGCGAAGGCGATCTCGAGGGGCACGAGCGTGTCCTTCATCCAGAACCCCGATGTCCGGTCCCGGTCGAAGACGAAGAGCATGCCGCTGCCGTCGGGGACCCGCTCGACCCCCTGGAGCCCACGCTGGCGTTTCTCCGGCACCGCGGCCACGACCGTGTCGACCTCGTGGTTCCCCTCGGCCGCGACGACCTCGATCGACACCCGGGGCCAGTCCTCGAGGTGGGGCTGATCGGCGAGCGTGTCCGGTCCGGCGCCCTCCGTGCAGCCCACCAGCAGGGACGCGAGCGTCACCGTGACGAGGACGGACCTGATCCACATGCTGGCAGACTAGCCCGGGGCGGCCGCTAGCCTCCGGGGCAGCTGGCCCCACGGGCGTGCCGCGCGCCGGGTGCGGGACCGATCGAGGAGGACGGACGTGGACGAGGACCTGCACGAACTCGCGGTCACCGCCGTGGGCGCGGACCGTCCCGGCATCGTGGCCGCCGTCGCCGAGGTCCTGCACGACGCGGGCGGCAACGTCGAGGACTCGGCGATGACCATCCTCGGGGGCCACTTCGCGATCGTGCTGCTGGTCTCCAGCCCCGCCGCGGCCGACGAGCTGCGGACCTCGCTCGCCCCGGTGGCGGACCGCCTCGGCCTGACCGTGTCGGTCAGCGGGGCCGCCGGCGCCGCGAGCCCCGCGGAGGCCACCCACCTGCTGTCGGTCTACGGGGCCGACCGCCCGGGGATCCTTGCCGGCATCACCCGGGCGCTCGCCGCCGAGGGTGCCAACATCACCGACCTCGAGACCCGGGTCCTGGCCGCCTCGACGGAGCCGGTCTACGCCATGGTGGTCGAGCTGGTGGTCGGCGAGGGCGGCGAGGGTGCACTCGCGGCCGCGCTCGACGAGGCCTGCGCGACACTCGGCGTGGACCACACGCTGCGAACCATCGAGGCGGAGACCTACTAGTGCCCGTCAAGACGGTGATCCGTTACCCGGCACGGGTCCTGAAGGGCCTGGCCGGTCCCGTCGGTGAGATCGGCCCGGCCGAGCGCGCGCTGGCCGACGACCTCGTGGACACGATGTACGACTCGCCCGGTTGTGTGGGGCTCGCGGCCCCCCAGCTGGGCGTGGCCCTGCGGGCGTTCTGTCTCGACGTGTCCGTGATGAAGAAGCCCCCCGAGGGCAACCACGGCCTGGTCGTGCTCTTCGACCCCGAGCTCGTGCTCACCGCCGGCTCCGACCTCAAGCGCGAGGGCTGCATGTCGGTGCCCGACTACACCTGCGACGTGCGACGGGCCACCGACATCGTGGTCCGTGGGACCACCCCCGCCGGCGACACCCGGGTCGTGGAGGCCGGGGGCTTCGAGGCCCGGGCGCTGCAGCACGAGCTCGACCACCTCGACGGGCTGCTGATCCTCGACCGCGTGGCCTCGGCCCGCACGGACGTCTTCCGCCGCAAGCGCTACGCCGCCAAGGGCGATCACCTCAAGTAGCCAGGCGACGTTCGGACACCCGGTGGCGGCCAGGTCCCCGTCGGTGACCTTGGGTGGCGTTTGGCCCTCCCCCTACACTTCCCGCGCGTCCATCGCGCCACCTCCACGTCGTCGCCGTCACACCACGGTCGGGCGACGGGGAAGGTCCGCGCCATCGGCTGCGGCGGGCATCCGGCTCGCCGAGGGACGCGCGAGGTGCCGACCCACGGAAAGGCGTCGAGGTGGACCAGGACACGGTGCTCTTGCTCATCCGGATCGTGGGGGCGGTCGCCCTCATCGCGGTCGTGGGCACGCTCGCGGCCAAGCGGGTGCTCTTCCTGTACGGGCTCGTGCGCCGCGCCCGGCCGCAGCCCGAACGCGTCACCCGCGACGCGATCGTCGGCAACCTCAAGTACCTCGTCACCAAGGTGCTGGGCCAGAAGAAGCTGCTGCGCTGGTCACTGCCCGGCCTGGCCCACTTCTTCGTCTTCTGGGCCTTCCTGGTCATCCAGACCACGGTCCTGGAGGCCGCGCTCGAACTCATCGACCCGTCGCTGCACATCCCGTTCCTCAACGCCATCTCGCTGGGCGGGGTGACCGCCTACGACGTGCTGGGCTTCACCCAGGACTCGTTCATGATCCTGACCACGGTCGGGATCACGATGTTCGCCGTGATGCGCCTGGACCTCGACCCCCGCCGCAAGGGGCGCGGCAGCCGCTTCGCGGGCTCCAACCTCAACCAGGGCTGGTGGGTCCTGATGTTCGAGTTCCTGGTGGTCTGGACCCTGCTGGTCGCCCACGCCGTGCGCTTCCCCCTGGACCACGCCCCCACCCAGGCCGCGTTCCTGTCGCGGTGGACCTCCCAGGCCTTCGAGGGCATGAGCGACTTCGCCCTGGAGATGACGTCGCTGTCGATGCTGCTCATCCACCTCGCCATCGTCGGCTGGTTCCTGGTCTTCACCCTGAACTCCAAGCACCTGCACGTGGCCTCGATCCCGTTCCAGGAGCTGTTCACCCGCCAGCCCAAGGCGCTGGGCAAGCTGCAGACCGACCTCATCGACATGGAGGCCATGGACGAGGACACCATCCTCGGCGCCGGCCAGATCGAGCACTTCGGCTTCAGCCACTTCCTCGACTACTACTCCTGCACGGAGTGCGGCCGCTGCCAGTCGCAGTGCCCGGCGTGGAACACCGGCAAGCCCCTGAGCCCCAAGATGCTCATCATGGACCTGCGGGACCACCTCTACGCCAAGGGCCCGTTCATGCTCGGCCAGATCGACGAGGCCGAGGCCGGCGACGTGATCAACATCCCGCTGGTGGGCGACGCCCCCGGCGAGGCCGCCGTCATCGACTACGACGTGCTGTGGTCGTGCACCTCCTGCGGCGCCTGCGTCGAGGAGTGCCCGGTCGACATCCAGCACGTCGACCAGATCATGGAGATGCGCCGCTACAAGGCCAT
>SLRZ01000175.1 GCA_007130695.1 Nitriliruptoraceae bacterium | reverse complement strand
GCACGGTTGAGGGCCGTGTGTCCTTTAGGACATGGGGGTTCAAGTCCCCCCTCGCGCACTTGGTAGCTAGACCGGCCTACGAGGCCGAAAACTGCAGAATCGACGAAGCGCCCCCGACCCGTGTCGGGGGCGTTTTCTCGGCTCGTGACACCATTTTGACACCATACGGGTCGTGACACCGCGTGTGCGGCGGTGTCGTGGGGTGTCGGTGGGTGTTCATCGGTCGCCGAAGATGGCGGTGGCGGTGGTCTCGGCGGCGGTGGCGTCGTCGCCTTCGAGTGCGTGGGCGTAGACCTGCATGGTCACGGCGGGATCGGCGTGGCCGATGCGTTCGGACACGACCTTGATGGGCACGCCAGCTCGGAGCGCGAGGGTGGCCCAGGTGTGACGCAAGCCGTGGACGCCGATCCGGTGCAGGCCGGCGGTGTTGACGCGGTCGGTGAACATCTGTGAGGCGCGGTCGGGTGGGATGGCTCTGCCGTCGGCTCGGGTGAACACCAGATCGTGATCCTGCTCGTTCGCGGACCAGGCGGGGCCGGCAGCGCGCCGCTCGTGGTCCTGACGCGTGCGGTGGTCGTGGAGTACGGCGATGGTGCGGGTGTCGAGGGCGATGGTGCGTTCGCTGTCGTCGCTCTTGGCGTCGCGCTGCCAGACCACCACGCCGTTGGCGATGGTCACGGTCTGGCGGATGGTGAGCCGTGCCCGGTCGAGTTCGAGGTCGCTCCAGCGCAGCGCGAGCGCTTCGGCGCGACGCAGGCCGGTGGTCGCGATCAGGAACCACAGCGGATGCATCCGGTCGCCGTTGTCGCGGGTGTGGTCGAGGAAGGCGACGAGCTGGTCGCGGGTCCAGCAGTGGTCGCGGGCGTTGCGGGAGCGGGCGCGTCGGGCTTTGGGTGGGTTGGCGAGATCGGCGACGTTGCGGGGCAGGTACCCGCGGGCGACCGCGGCTTCGAGCGCGACGTGCAGGCAGCCGTGGACGTTGCGGACGCTCTTGGCGCTCAGGCCTTCGTGCAGGTCGGGGGCGCAGCGCTCGACCAAGCAGCTGCGTCCGTCGGTGCGGCACGCTCCGCGTCGTTTGCCGTTGGTCTCGAGGCCGCGGTAGAGCCGGTCGAGGTGTTCGGGGGTGAGCTGATCGAGCCGGATCCCGCCGATGCGTGGGGCGATGTAGCACTCGATGGACTGGCGGTAGTCGGCCCGGCTGGTCGGCTTGATCGACATCCCCTCGAGCCAGGCGCGCAGGTAGTCGGCGAGGCGTTGCCGTCCTTGGGCCGGGTCGCGACCGAGACCCTGGTCGTGGCGGGCGAGCGCGTCGCGGCGGAACCGGTTGGCGTCCTTCACGGTCGCGAAACCGCGTTTGGTGGTCCGGCGCCGCTCACCATCGGGGCCGGGTGGTAGGTCGTAGGTGACCCGCCAGCGGGTCTCACCGGCGGTGCTCTGGTAGCGGGTCACGCCCGGGTCCGGCTTCTGTGCCATAGGAGGTTCTCCCGCGGTCGGAGCGTCTTGGACGGACGCTCAGGGAGGTCATCCTTGCGGGGTCCGTGTGCGCGTTGGTGAGAGCCGGACGACGGCCTGTGGATATCGGGTTCAGCGGCTTCGACCGATCGCCAGGCCGCGGCGGGGTTCACGGGTCCGTTCGCGTTCGGCGAGTCGCCGTTGGTGGCTGTCGATGGCGGCGAGGGCCCGCCGGTGGTCGGTCCGTTGGAGCGGATCGTCCGGCTCAGGGCCGAGCGGCTTGTGGGGGTCGGTGATCTCCCAGCGGAGCCGGCAGCCCTCGATGACGGCGGCGGTCTGCTCCCAAGCGTCCCGGCCGGCTCGGCCCCCGGGCGGGGGACCGAGCGCGTTCACCAGGTGGTCGGACGGTCGTCCGCGACGGGCGGTCACGTGTTGGTGGGCGACCGTGTCGATCTGGTGGCTGTGGTGGTGCCACTCGGCGAACGCTTCGGCGATGTCGGTGTCGGTGGGCAGACCGGCGAGCTCGCGATCGACGTGGTCGAGTTGCTGGTCGATGCCGGCAAGGGCGGCGCGATAGCGGTCGTGTTCGGTGCGCAGGTCGGTGGTCAGCCGCCGTCTGGTGATCTTGCCAAGGCCCCGGGCCGTGTCGTCGATCCGGCGTTCGAGCCGCCCGAGCTGATCGGCGTGGCCCTGGCGGGAACCGACCAGTTGTGCACGTTCGGCTGTGAGGGCTCGTTGGCGGGCGATGTCGGGATCGTGCAACCGCGCATTGAGCTGCCGCCACCGGGCGGCCACCTGCTGGGGGGCGGGGGAGACGGGCTCTTGTGCGCGGGTCCGGGTCATGCGTGCGGCGAGGCTGGTGTCCGGGTCGTCGGGGTGGTGGACATGCGCGTGGATCTCATCGAGGTCGACCTCGAGGACGGACTGGTAGAGCCGGTTGGATTGGCGGCCGCGGGACAGCGCGACGTAGCCCCATTCGCGGTAGAGCGCTTCCGAACCGAGCACGTAGGTGTGTTCGCAGGTGAGCCCTTGGGCCTTGTGCCCGGTGATCGCGTATCCGTGAGCGACATGCCCGGCATCCAGATAGGTGTTGGTGAGCCGGATCGGGCGGCCGTCGTCGGTGACCGCCTCGATCCGCCGGCGGGCCGGGTCGACGCTAGAGATGGTGGCGCGGGTGCCGTTGACCACGCCGAGACGTTGGCTGTTTCGCAGACACACGATCCGGTCGCCCGCTTGCAGCTCAATCCCGCCGCCGCCGGTGGCGGTGGTGAGGGTGGGCCCGGTGAGGCGACGGTCGGTGTGCATGCGGGCGCGGGCCCGGTGGTTGAGATCGTCCACGTCGAAGCGTCGTAGCCCGATCATGATCGACCCGCCCGGATCGGTGCGGGCCGTGGTCCACCAGTCGTCGACCAGCTGCTCACGCAGCGCCTCAGGGTCCTCGGCGGTGACGATCCGGCCGTGCGCCCGGTAGGTGTCGAGCGCGACCGACGGGTCGCCGTGACGGAGCTGATCGAGCGCCGTCTGTTCCCAGGCATGCTGTTGCCGCCGGTTATCGGACAACTCGATCGCCGGCAGGCGGGTCGCCAGGGCACGGAACAGCCCGCCGGCGTCGATCTCGGGCAGCTGGTGGGGATCACCGACCAGCACCACCTTGACCTGCTGCTGGTGTGCGTGGTGTAGGAGGCGGGCGAGTTGGCGGGTGCCGACCATCCCGGCCTCGTCGACCACCAGCACCGATCCGGTCGGCATCGCCCCGGTTACGTCTCGGTCGAGGCGGCCGAGTAGCGAGGTGAGGGTGCTTGAGCGGATCCCGGCCGATTGTTCGAGTTCGAGGGCGGCCCGGGCCGCGAGCGCGACCCCGGTGACCGGGATCCCGGCCGCACTCCAGGCGTGCCGGGCCGCGTCGAGCGCGTAGGTCTTGCCGGTCCCGGCCTTGCCGACCACGACCTCGACCCCGGCGCCCGAGCTGGTGAGCCGGCGGACCATTGCGGCCTGTTCGCTGGTGAGCGTCCGGGTCGCGAGCGCACGGTCCACGCCGTCCGGCTCAAGCACGGCGACGCCCTCGTCGGTGCGGCGCAGTGCGACGTTGATGGTGTGCTGCTCGAGCAGCAACAGTCCGCGGGTGGTGTAGCGCCGGGCGTCGGGGTCGGCCGCCACGATGCGACCATCGGCACGGCGGATCGCATCGATCGAGGTGAGCCG
>SLRZ01000098.1 GCA_007130695.1 Nitriliruptoraceae bacterium | reverse complement strand
GATCACCACGGCGCCGTCGGGGCGGTGGGCGCCAGGCGGACCACGGGTGCTCGCTTTCGCCGGTTGCGGGTGCATAGGTTCGCGCCCGACCAGGAGAGCCCGTGCGCTGCCCCACCTGCGGAGCGTCCGAGGACCGGGTGGTCGACTCCCGCCCGGCCCCCGACGGCGACGCCATCCGACGACGCCGGGAGTGCCGTGCCTGTGGGGCACGCTTCACGACCTTCGAGCGCGTCGAATTGCCGGAACTGCTGGTCCGCAAGCGCTCGGGGACCGTCAGCGCGTTCTCTCGACCAAAGGTGCTCGAGGGCATGCAGCGCGCCGCCAAGGGACGGGTCGCCGGCAGCGAACTGGACCGTGCCGCCGCGGCGGTGGAACAGGCACTACGGACGCTCGGCGTCCGCGAGGTGGACTCCGAACAGGTCGGCCTGCAGGTCCTCGCGCAACTCCGCGATCTCGACCCCGTCGCCTACGTCCGGTTCGCGTCGGTCTACAAGGACTTTCAGGGCCCGGAGGACTTCGAGAAGGAGCTCCACTCGCTGCGCAAGGAGGCCCCACCCAAGGGCGCCTGACCGGTGGCGGGAGGGCCGCGACGGTGGTGCTGCGGGGAAGTACCGGTCACGTTCAGCGTGCCGGGATCAGCACCACCGTCCAGGCGTCCACGTGCGAGCCGTCGAGGTCGTTCAGTTCGCGGACCGCGGCGAGGTGCTCCCTGGTGTCCGTCCCGGTGGGAGTGGTCTCCACCGCGACGTCCCACAAGGTCTCCCCCGGCTGCACGACCACGTGCCCGGCGACCTTGTTCTCGAGTTCGGCCTCCGCGCCCACCCGGCTGATGAGGCCGGTCAACAGGAAGGCGGCGGCCAGCAGCGACAGGACGACCATCGCACGTCGCCGCCAGAACACGCCACGGGCCGGGCCCGGGCCAGCGCTGCCACGGTCACGGACCGTGTCCGGCCGAGCCTGCTCGTCGGCCGGTGCAGCCTCGCGCTCCGGGGCCTCGAGCAACTGGGGGCTCATCGGTGTCTCCTCGTCGTGTCGTCGATCACTGGCGGGTCGGGTCTCGGCCCGGGAGCGGGCGCCGGCCACCAGTGGGAACGGTAGGCAGCGGCTGCGACATCCGAACGCCTGTTCCCTTTCGGCCAGTGAAGCGAACGCGCGTTCGACTGTCAAGGCGAACGGGTGTTCGCGGTCCGCGGCACACCTTGCTATCGTGGTGACGAACGCCCGTTCGGGGCGCGGCGGCAAGGAGATGGCAGCGTGGTCAAGAACGTCGATCGGCACCTCCGCTTCGATCAGCCCCTCACGGAGCGTCAGCGGGGCATCCTCGAGATGATCCACACCCACGTCGACGAGCACGGCTATCCCCCCTCGGTGCGCGAGATCGGCGACGCGGTGGGGCTCAAGTCGACTTCCTCCGTCCACGCCCACCTCGAGACGCTCGAGGACCGCGGCTACCTGCGCCGAGACCCCACCAAGCCCCGCGCCCTCGAACTCGGCCGCGACCCGATCACCTCGCTGGACCTGCGCCCCGAGGCCTCCCAGTCGGTCCCGTTGGTCGGCGACATCGCCGCCGGTGGGCCGATCCTCGCCGAGGAGCATGTCGAGTCCGTCTACAATCTCCCCCGAGACCTGGTGGGCGAGGGCCGGCTGTTCATGCTGCGCGTGCGTGGTGAGTCCATGCTCGAGGCGGGTGTACTGGACGGCGACCTGGTGGTCGTCCGCGAACAGCCCAAGGTCGAGCAGGGCGAGATGTGCGCCGCACTGATCGACGGGGAGGCGACGGTGAAATTCTTCCGGCGCACCCGCAGCGGCGAGGTGTTCCTCGACCCGGCCAACGAGTCCTTCGAACCGATCCCGGTCGACGCGCGACAGGACGCCTCGGTGATGGGCAAGGTCGTCACCGTCCTGCGCAGCGTCCGCTGAGCCCTCCCGCTCTACAGGGCCACCGCCACCTGCCGATGATGGGGGCACGAGCCCCCGTCGGAGGCTGCCCGTGGACCGCACGACACGCCTGCTGAGCCTGGGGGTCGCCGGGCTGTTCAGCGCCGTGCTGACCGCGTTCGTCCTCAGCCCCGCGTCGCCCGGCGACGGGGGGCGCAGCATCGAGGCGGAGTCGTACATGTACGGCCTCGTCGACGAGGCCCGCTCCGAGCAGGGCCTGCCGACGCTCAGGCCCGCCGACGACATCGGCGAGGTCGCGGCGACCTACTCGGCGCAGATGGCCGACACGCGCGAGTTCGAGCACAACCCGGAGCATCCCGACCAGATCTGCTGCTGGTCCAAGATCACCGAGAACATCGCCTGGGCCGACCCGCCGAGGACCCGGCTGACCGGGGACCCGGTTGCCGTGGTCGTGGAGGAGTTGCACGAAGCACTCCTCGACTCCCCCGGCCACCGACGCAACCTCCTCGACCCGGGGGTCGACGAGATCGGGATCGGCATCCACGTCGACCGCGATGGCAGCGTCTGGATCACCCAGAACTTCCGCGCGTCGGCTCCGTAGTACTGCGGCACGACCAGGTCGGACAGGCCGCGCGCCGACCCATGCCTCCTCCACCAACCGCACGCCGCTTGGCTGCGGACACATAGCGACCGCACCGGGGGAATGAGCCGCCCCGATGTTCAACAGCAGCCATCTCCCCAGCTCGGCTCCGTGCTCCTCCGTATCGCCGTGTGCAGCCTGGTCGCGGCCTACGGCGTCGACGAGCTCGGCCGCCCCTACTGGACCATCTCCTCGATCGGCGCTCACGTAGGCCGTGTTCGCCCGCCACTCCGCTCGCGCGACTGCTTGACTCATCTCCGGTCGCGTGAGCGGAGGCGGTATGGACACCGGGACGGTCACCGTGTCGGCCCGGTGCTGTGGCCCCTCGGACTCGGCCAACGGCGGCTACGTCTCCGGCCTCATCGCCGAGAGGCTCGACTGGCCCGCCGAGGTCGAGCTGCGACGGCCCCCGCCCCTCGAGACCCCGATGCGGGTGGACGCCGGTCAGGAGACCGCCGAGGTGAGCGTCGACGGCGAGCTCGTCGCCGTCGCGTCCCGCCTCGGGACCACCTCGCTCGGCGTGGACGTCCCCCCGGCCGTCGCTGCCCCCGACGCTGAGAAGGCCAGCCACCACTACGTCGGCTTCGAGGACCACGCCTTCCCCCGGTGCTTCACCTGCGGGCCGCAGCGCGAGGAAGGAGACGGCCTGCGCATCTTCCCCGGTCAGGTCCGCGACCGGCCGGAGGGGACGGTCGCGGCCGTCTGGCACCCGGACGCATCCTTCGCCGACGACGCGGGTCGCGTGGCCACCCCGGTGGTGTGGGCCGCGCTGGACTGCCCGTCGGGGTTCTCCTACCTCCGGTCAGACCTACAGGCACCGTTGGTATTGGCCCGTTTCGCGGTGGAGGTGGAGGCACCCATCCACGTGGAACGCGCCTACGTGGTCGTGGGTTGGCGTCGGGGGCAGGAGGGACGAAAGCACCACGCCGCGTCCGCGCTGTTCGACGAGGACGGCGCGCCCGTGGCCGTCGCCCGCGCCCTGTGGATCCAGCTGCGCACCTGACCGACCCGGGGAGGCGGACCGGGCATGTGGCGTTCGGGCGTGCCCGCGGCCGTCCGGCCCGGGGGCCGTGCAGCGCGCGCATCCGGTCTCGACCAGGCCGCCCGCCCTTCAGACGACT
>SLRZ01000199.1 GCA_007130695.1 Nitriliruptoraceae bacterium | reverse complement strand
TCACTCACTCACTCACTCACTCACTCACCCGGGCACGAGGAGCTGGTCGTACTCGATCTCGAGTTCGGCGCGCCGCCGTTCGCGGCGGCGCTGTTCCTCGACGGCCGCCTCGAGGTCCGAGTCGATGGCCACCGCCGCCAGGCGCATGCGGTGGGCGAGGTCCTCACCGCCGGCCACCAGGTCGCCGAGGCGGTGGTCGAAGCCCGCCCGTCCCGCGCCCGACCAGCCCTGACGCGCCTCGTCGGCGAGGGCCGCCCGCGCCCGGGTGCGGGCGGCGAGTTCGCCGGCCATCCGTTCGAGCAGGTCGATGGCCCGCTGCGCTCGTGCGTGGTCGTAGGCGACGTCGGTCCAGACGCTCATAGGTGCCTCTCCTCCTCGAGAACATTCAGGATAACTCCGAAGATATGAAAAGATAATGGAATTTCATGAAAAGGGTAGTATGGTCCAAACTCGATGACGGGGAGCAGGCCGATGGCAATCGTCAGCGGGAGGCCCGACCACCTGCACCGATACGCGGATGCCCTGATGGCGCCCGACGCCGAGTTGCGCGACGAGGTCGCCACGCTGCGGGCGGTGTTGCGGCTGTATCTGACGGCGAACCCCGACTTCGGCCGGGACCATTCGGCGCTCGCGGACGAGCTGGAGGTCGTCCTGGTCGAGGCGATGGAGCTCAATGCCCAGGTCCGGCTGACCGCGTCCGCGTTCGAAGCGCTCGACGAGGCACCGTCGTCGGTGCTGCGGTCCGGTTCCGAGGGCGACTTCGAGCAAACTCGGGCGCACATCGCCGAAGCCTGGGACGAGGTCGACAGCCTGCTGGACCTCGTGGTGGACCTGGGGGAGCGGAAGTGGTTCGACCTGGTGCTGGGAGGTTGGCGCTGTGCGCCGGGACCGGGAAGGTACGGCGGATCAGGTGGCCTCCGAGGACCCGACGGCCGGATCTACCCATTGGTGATCCCGGAGCTCGAGATCGACGGGAGGGTCGCCCACGTGGCCTACGGCGCACCGCCGGGTCGTGATCCGGCCACGCTCGGCGGCGCGGACGATGGCTGGCAGGTGACCGACGAGCGGGTCGGTGTCGCACGCGTCGAGGACTACGAGCCGACGGCCTGGGCGCGGGGCCTGGTCACGGTGGCGATGGCGACCGGTCTGCAGGGTCCGAGCCACCGCACGGCGAGTCGAACGGAGCTGCAGGCGATCGGCTTCTCCAGCGACGGGCGTCCGGTGATGGGTGAGGCCCCGGGGCGGCCGGTGCACGACCCGAGGCCATTGCACGGCAGTCAGGAGCCGGAGCGTCCTCGCCCCTGGCTCGGCCACCGTTCGCGACCCGCCCGGGTCGGTGGGACGCTCGATCTAGTCGTGGGCGCCCTCGACGGCGCGCGGGTGGCCTCGGAACTGGAGAACCCCGGGACGAACCTCTACCGCGTGCTCTTCGAGGAGCATGAGGACGGGGCCCGGCGCCGGGCGCGTCTGCACACCTACCAGCTGCTGTCGACCGCCGAGGGCAGCAGCTTCGTGCCCTTCATGGGCTACGGGGTCGGCGGACGGCTCCGTCGCCGGCAGGTCACCCCCGCCCCCCAGGGTCGGCACGTGCTTTCGCCGGGCCCGGGGTCCGGCGCCCGCGGTGCAGCGCCCCGGACCGGTCACGGACCGCCAGGTCGTCGCCGGGAAGAGACGCGACGCTGAGGGTCGGGTGCTACCACGGCCGGTGTCGCCGATGCTGGGCGCCGGGGGGACTCCCGAGGCTCGTCTAGGCTGGGGCGATGACCCTGACGAGCCCCCTCTCCGCCGGCCCCGAGGTCCTCGGTCTCACGTTCGGGGCGGAGGCGTGGACCACCGACGACGGGTGGCTGGTCCGGGACCTGTACGCGCCTCCCGGGCTCGACGGCCCCCCGGGCGTGCTCCAGGGTGGGTTCGCCACCGGACTCACCATCGCCGCGGCGCGTGCCGCCGAACGGTTCGGGGCACCGGCCACGGGGTTCCACGCCCGGCTGCACGCGCCGACGCCCCTCGGGCGCGACCTGCAGGTGCGGGCACGACCCGCCGAGGCCACGGCCCGACACCGGATCCAGACCCTCGACGGGGACCGACTGCTGGTCGACGCCGAGGTGGAGCTCGCGGGCCATGACCTCGCGCCGCAGGTCTTCGATCTGCTCGAACTCGCGGACGCGCCACTGCCCGCCCCCGAGCCGCAGGACCTGCTCGTCACGTGCTGGGTGTGCGGCGACCGGCCGACCCACCCCGCCGGCCAACGGATGCTGCCGGCCTGGCGCTCCGCGGAGACCGTGATCTGCCCGTGGATCGCGGACGAGGAGCTCGGCGACGCACGCGGCGTGGTCGATCCGGTGGTGGTCTCGGCCATGCTCGCGTGCCCCACGGCGTGGGCCTCGTTCCGTCATGTCGAGGACCGGGGGGATGCGGTGGGACTGCTCGCCGAATACCACCTGCGGTTCTTCCGCGATGCCCCGGTGCTGGATCCGCTCCGGGTGGTGGCCCGCTGCGATCTGGCCGAGGGCCGTCGGCTGCAGACCCGCGGGGCGTTGGTCGACGAGGACGGCATCGTCTACGCGACGACCTCAGCGCTCTACATTTCGGTGCCCGAGTTGCCCGATGCGTGACGCGGCCCTGGCGGCGTGATGGTGCGGTGGGGACGAGCGGCGCGAGACGAGACCGGACGGTTGGGAGGGCAGCATGGAGACGGCGGCGCTGTTCGCTGTCGCCGTGCTCTACGCGCTGGTGAACGGGATCAACGACGGAGGGTCGCTGACCGGCGCGGCGATCCAGGGTGGGCGTCTGCGACCGCTGGCGGCGATCGGGCTGTTCGCAGGAGCGCTGGTGGTGGTGCCCCTCGTCGTGGGGGCTCCGGTGGCCGAGACACTGGCGACGCGCCTGGTCGACTTCGGTGCCACCGACGGCCCCCGGGGGATGCTGGTCGCGGTTCTGGTGGCGCTCATCGTCGCCGGTGGGTTGGCCTGGGCGGGGCTTCCGACATCGCTGACACTGGCTACGGTCGGTGCATTCGTCGGTGTCGGTGTGGGCAGCGACCTCGCCGTGGACGACACGGAGGTGGTGCGGGTGCTGGTCCTCGCGGTGGCGGCGCCGGTCGTGGGCGGGCTGGTCGCCTTCTCCCTCATGGGGCTCGCGCGACTGTCCGTGATCGCACGACTGGGACGCGCCGGCCGGATCCGGACCACGACCACCACCATGGTCGCGTTGGCCTATGCCGCCAACGACGGCCAGAAGATGGTCGCCGTCGCCGTGGTGGCCGGCGGAGCTGGGGCCGCCACCGCCGGCCGACCGGGAGCGGGACTGCTGATCGCGCTCGCGGCGGTCTTCGCCCTGGGAGCCGCGTTGGGCGCCCGCCGGGTCGGCGCGACCCTCGGGCACGGCGTCCTGGCCGCGAGGCCCAGCCGGCTGGCGGCGAGCGAGGCGTCGGCGGCTGGCGCGGTCGCGGTCACGGGCTGGCTCGGCGCTCCGGTCAGTATGACCCAGTCGCTGGCGGGCTCCCTGGCGGGCAGTGGGGTCACCGACGGTGTGCGGCGGGTGCGGTGGCGGCTTGCGGCACGACTGGTACTGGCCTGGGTCGTGACCTTTCCAGCGGCGTTCGTGGCGGCGGCGGTGCTGGCCGGACCCGCGATGGCCATCGGCGCACCGGCAGGCGGGACATGAGCCCACAACGGCCGTCGTGGTGGTCAGAGCTGACCGGTGGGTCGGACCGCGAGCTGCTTGCGGGGCTGCGCCGGCAGTTGGCGGTCGCCCGGGATGCCGCGGGGGTCGCCAGGGAGCTGGTGCACGGGCGCCTCCCGAGCGACGAGGCGCGCGTGGAGGCGGCACGCATCGAACAGGCGGGGGACGAGGCCCGCGACGAGGTCTTCGCGCTGCTGTCCCACCTGCTCACCACCCCCATGGACCGTGAGGACCTCTACCGGCTGTCGCGCGCGCTCGAGGACGTGATCGACAACCTGCGGGACTTCGTGCGGGAGGCCCACCTGCTGGGGGTCAGCGCCGATGAGCTGCTCGCGCCGGTGGTCGCGGCGATCGCGACGGCACTGGAGCGCCTCGGCCAGCCCGTCGAGAACATCGGCGAGGACCTGCCGGCCGCAGGCCGGGCCGCCGTCGAAGGGCACCGCGAGATCAACGAGGTGCGTCGCACCTATCAGCAGGGGCTCGCCAGGCTCTACGAGGGAGAGCTGGAGATGGCGACGCTCAAACGCCGCGACCTGTTGCGCCGTCTGGACATCATCGGGCTGCGCCTGGGCGAGGCCGTCGATGCGCTCTCCGACGGGACGATGAAGCGCGGTCGGTGACCAGCACGGACAGGCGGGGAAGGAGGGCGCCGCCGTCAGTCGCTGGGTGGTTCGACGGCAGGCAGCGCGTCGGGGTCCTCCGCGCTGCGGACCGTGCGGCTGTCGTGCCGCTCGATCAGCACCCGACGGCCGTGGCCGCCGTGTTCGTCGGACCAGTCGTCGACGATCTCCATGCGCAGGTCGCCGCGGCGCTGGACCCGTGCCCGTCCACCACCGGTGACCTCCCGGCTGCCGGAGCGACGCTCCTCGACGTGGATGAAGCGGTAGACGAGGACGTCGCCGTCCAGGATCCCCGCGAGCTCACCGTCCGAGATCCGGTGTGAGTCGTACCGGGCGATCGCCCGTCGCCCCTCCTGCAGGAACTTCGCGAGCAGACCGGCCGGCTCGGGGCCCTCGACCGTCTCCTCGATCTCGAAGGTCAGGCCGTGCAGATCCCAGCCCCGGTTACCCGCCACGTGGCGGCCCGCCTCCCAGTCGGCCCGGGTCAGTGCGTAGCCCCACTCGGCGGCGTAGGAGCCGTTGGGCATCTCGTAGGAGTCGCGGTAGCGGGCCTCCATGCGGAAGCCGGCCGCGTTGAACGCCCGCTGCATCGGCACGTTGTGCTCGTGGGCCCGTCCGGTGAGACGCATCAGCGAGTCGTGGGCCTGGAAGTGGTGGTCGGCGAGCTGGCGCAGCACCTCACGACCCGCCCCCTTGCCGCGCGACTCCGGGGCGACCCGGATGGTCATGCGGGCATCGCCCTTGTCGAGGCCGGTGACCAGGGCGAAGCCGGCCGGGTCACCGTCCACGACGATGCCCCAGCCCCACCGGTCGTCGGAGGCCCACACGCCCTCCTCGAGTTCGGCGGCCAGCTTCTCGACCTGCCAGTCGTGCCCCCGCGCGATGGCGGTGGCCGAGCGCTCGTCCGCGTCGACGACCCACTCGGCGTCTTCGGCGGTCAGCATGCGCAGATGGACCTCGGGACGGTCAGCCACGAATTCCTCCGGGTTCTTCCGACGAAACCCATCACGTCATCCGGGCAGGACGCCGTCGGGGGGGCGGCGGTCCGTCGCAATCGTCTCCCGCGACATCCGCGTCCGAACGGAGGATGCCAGACGCGGACCACTCGTGCGTCGCGTCACCTGACATGCAGGGAGAAGTCGCCGGTACGGGGCCGGTCGAACCTCTCTCGACGGGCGGGGACCGGATGCGTGGGGCGCGCATCAACCGTTTCGGGCCCGCGGCGTCCTACAGTCGGGGCCGACGAGGACGAGGAGTGGGTATGGCACTGGTGGGCCAAACGGCGGTCGCACTGTCCGAGCAGGTGCGGGCGGGCCTGGTCAGCGCCAGGCAGGTCGTCGAGGAGCATCTGGACCACCTCGAGGCGGTGGACGGCAAGTTGGGCGCGTTCACGGGCGTGCGGCGCGAGGCGGCGCTGCGTGAGGCGGAGGCGGTCGACCTGCGCGAGGACCGCTTCGCACTACCGCTCGCGGGGGTGCCCGTCGCGGTCAAGGACGTCCTCGACGTCGCCGGTGAACCCACTCGCCACGGCTCGCGGGCGACCTCCTCACAACCGGCGCGCCGGGACGATGAACTCGTCAAACGGCTCAAGAAGGCCGGCGCCGTCGTCATCGGCAAGACCCGACTGCCCGAACTGGCCATCTGGGGCACCTCCGACGATCCGGACGGTGTCGCGGTCAACCCCTGGGACCCCACCCGGACGGCCGGCGGGTCCTCCGGGGGGTCGTCGGCCGCCGTGGCCGCAGGGGTCGTGCCGATCGCGGTCGCAAGCGACGGCATGGGCTCCGTGCGCATTCCCGCCGGCGCCACCGGCAGCGTGGGCATCAAGCCGGGGGCCGGGCACCTGGCGGCGATGGTGGACGGCGAGCACCACTGGTTCGGCATGAGCCGTTTCGGGCCCATCGCGACGACGGTGGAGGACCTCGCGCTCGCGTTGGACGTCCTGGCCGGCACGAACGAGCACCGGGAGCCGGTGGTCGACGTCCGCAGGCTCCGGGTGGCGGTGTCCTGGCGCTCACCGGCGACCGGGATCCCGGTGGGTCGGGCCTGGCAGGAGACGGTCGTGGAAGCCGGCCGGGTGCTGCGCCATCTCGGCCACCACCTCTCACACACCGATCCGCCCTACGAGCAGGCCACCGGTAACGCAGCGGTGGCCCGCTACCTCCAGGGGCCGGCCCGCGACGTCGCGGCCATGGACCTCGACGTCGACCTGCTGCAGCCCCGCACCCGGGGGCACCTCGCGGCCGGCGAGCGGATGGCCAAGGGCATGCCGGTCGAGGCGCAGCAGGCCGAGCGCTGGCGGGAGCGGGTGCGTCCGTTCTTCGAGGAACACGACGTGCTCGTGACCCCGATGTTCGCGCGGACACCGCCCCGGTCGATCCGTTGGCACGAGCGCTCCTGGCAGGCGAACCTGGCGGCCAACTCGACCGCCTATCCGTTCACCGGGGTCTGGAACCTCGCGGACGTGCCGGCGGCGTCGGTCCCGTTCGGCATCCACCGCGGGCGACCCCTGGCGGTGCAGATCGTGGCAGGCCAGGGGCGTGAGGACCTGGTGCTCGCCGTCGCCCGGCAACTCGAGTCGACGGTCGGGTGGACCCGGCACGCGCCCGGGTGGCACGTTTCTGGCTGAGGTGGTGGGCGCTGCCCCCGGTTCAGTCGTCCGCTCGCCCCTGCCCTCGGGCGGTCTCGCGCAGGCGCAGGGCACCGGAGAGCACCAGGAGTAGCGCCAGACCAAGCATCACCGGCCAGTTGTCGGGTCGCCAAACGAGGACGGCCACGGCGGCGAGCAGGGCGGCGGTGAGGAGCGTGGCGCCGTAGGGGTTCGCCCGTGCCACGTCGAGAATCCGGTTTTCGGCCACCTTGACTCCTGTCTCGACCGCGCGGTCCGGCGTCAACTGTGTCCCGGCGGTGCGGTCTGCTCGTCCTGCTCGGCCATGGCCGTCGAACCGGACTCGGGGCCCGCCCCGAAGCCCGGCTGGCCGAGGGTTTCGGCCGCGTCGGCCGTGTCCGGGGGCTGGGTGATCATGTCGGCCTCGTGGCGCAGCCGCAGTTCGTTCGCCATCGCCGCCGCCACGGCCGCGATGGGCACGGCCAGGAACGCACCCACCAGCCCCATCGTCGAAGCCCCGGCGGTCAGGGCCGCCAGGATGACCACCGGATGCAGGGCGACGGCCCGGCGCATGATCACCGGCTGCAGGACGTTGGACTCGAACTGCTGTACGCCCACCACGATCGCGAGCACGATCAGTGCCATCTGCAGACCGCCGGCGGCCAGGGCCACCAGCACCGCGAGCAGGCCGGTGACGAATGCACCGATCACGGGGACGAAGCCGCCGAGGAAGACCAGGACCGCGATCGGCAGCACCGCTGGCACCCCGACGATGGCCAACCCGATACCGATACCGATCGCGTCGATCAGGGCGATCGCGGCGGTCCCGCGGACGAAGCCGGCCAGCGCCGTCCATCCGCGGCGGCCGACGGCCCGGGCGGTCGCCCGGTAGTGGGGCGGGGTCCGGTCGAGCATCCAGTCGACGATCTGGGCGCCGTCCTTGACGAAGAAGAACAGCAGCACGATCGCCAGCACGATCGCGGCCAGGGCCTGGACGGCGATCGCCGCGCCGGTCAGTGCCTGTTGTGCGAGCTGCCCCGACTGCTCCTGCAGCAGTTCGAGCCCCTGTTCGAAGAGGTCGGTGACCGCTGCCTGGTCCCAGCCGAAGTTCTCCTCGAGGAAGACGAAGATCCGGTCGATGCCCTCCTGGGCGGTCTGGACCAGTTCCTCCATCTCGTCGACGAAGGCGGGCACGAGGGCGGCGATCACGCCGCTGACCGCGGCGAGCCCCCCGATGACCACGACGGAGGCCGCCAGCATCTTCGGCACGCGCCGTCGCTCCAACGCCCGGGCGGGTGGCACGCACAGGGTCGCCAGGATCAGTGCGACGATGATGGGCAGCGT
The DNA here is from genome assembly GCA_007130695.1 of Nitriliruptoraceae bacterium. Classification (GTDB taxonomy): domain Bacteria; phylum Actinomycetota; class Nitriliruptoria; order Nitriliruptorales; family Nitriliruptoraceae; genus SKLC01. Next base: position 5,516 of record SLRZ01000199.1, on the reverse strand, counting down.
CACCAGGTACAGGCGGGCGAGCAGCAGCAGGATGGCCGTGCTGCCGAGGATCAGGACCAGCAACCGCCAGATCCATGCGGTCGAGGTCGCCAGCCACGAGGGGACCCGGCCGCCGTCGCCACCCGGGACGCGGGGGGCGGGCGGTCGCCCGGCACGTGCGGGACCCGGCGAGCGCCCCTCGTCGGGACCGCTGCCGGATCCGACCTCTGGACCGTCCACCTCGCCCCGTTTCTCCTCGACACGTCCTGATGATCGCGATGCTAGGCGACGCCCCGGGAGCGCATCGCCAACCCGTCCGGCTTTCGGAGGGGCCCGCCGCTCACTGGTGTCGGGGGCCCGTGGGCGGGTGGGCCGAGCTCGTCGTCGTCGGCCGCCCGGCGATCCGACAGCGGTTCGTGTCGTGAGCGCCACGACCTCGCCGGTGACCGCGCGTGGTGAGCGGTGCGCGCGCTGCTTGCAAGATGCGAGCAGTGGACGGCGTTGTGGATAAGTGGGGGTGCAGCTGGGGACAGGCTGGGGGTGAGGCTCCGGACGGACGGTGGAAACACAAGATGTTGTGGTCGTACCCTGGAAGAAACCACCACGGGTTGCGGTCAGCCCGATCAGCGACGAGGAACAGGTGCTTGCGTACGGTCGACGAAATCGGTTGAGTGCCAGACGGATCACACAGTGGTAATTCCACCCGTGGTCCCGCCGACCGAGACGCGAAGATCACCAAGGAGCACGCAATGGCGGACACCCCACCGGCAGCAGCCGACACCCCCCGCATCGTCGACGACGTGGCGGGTACCGCCCTGCGTGTCGAGAAGGCCGGCAAGCGCGCCGGCCTGCGATTCGACCGCTACTTCACCGAAGCAGGCACCCACCCCTACGACCAGCTCGAGTGGGAACTGCGCGACGCGGTCATCAAGAACTGGCGTGACGGCACGACCTCCTTCGAACAGCTGGGCGTCGAGTTTCCCTCGTCCTGGTCGATGAACGCCACCACGATCGTGGCGCAGAAGTACTTCCGGGGCACCCTCGGCACCCCGGAGCGCGAACGGTCGGTGCGGCAGATGATCGACCGCGTCGCGGACACGATCACCGGCTGGGGGATCGACGGCGGCTACTTCATCGATGACGACGCCGCGGAGGTCTTCAACGCGGAGCTGAAGCATCTGCTGGTCAACCAGAAGGCCGCCTTCAACTCGCCCGTCTGGTTCAACGTCGGGGTCGAGGAGACCCCCCAGTGCTCGGCGTGCTTCATCCTCGCCGTCGAGGACACGATGAGCTCCATCCTCAACTGGTACGTCGAGGAGGGCACGATCTTCAAGGGCGGCTCGGGGGCGGGCATCAACCTCTCCTCCATCCGCTCGTCCAAGGAGATCCTCAAGGGCGGCGGCGAGGCGTCCGGCCCGGTCTCCTTCATGCGCGGCGCCGACGCGTCGGCCGGCACCATCAAGTCCGGCGGCAAGACCCGGCGCGCGGCCAAGATGGTCATCCTCAACGTCGACCACCCCGACATCGAGGAGTTCATCTGGACCAAGGCCCGTGAAGAGGCCAAGGTCCGGGTCCTGCGCGAGGCCGGATTCGACATGGACCTCGACGGCGAGGACTACGCGTCGATCCAGTACCAGAACGCCAACAACTCGGTGCGTGTGACCGACGAGTTCATGAAGGCCTTCGAGGAGGGCCGCGACTACGACCTGCGCGCGGTCACCACCGGCGAGGTGCTCGAGTCCAAGTCCGCACCCGAGGTGATGCGCCAGATCTCGGAGGCCGCGTGGGCGTGCGCCGACCCGGGCCTGCAGTACGACGACACGATCAACGACTGGCACACCAGCCCGGAGTCGGGTCGGATCAACGGTTCGAATCCGTGCAGTGAGTACATGCACCTCGACAACTCGGCGTGCAACCTCGCCAGCCTGAACCTCAAGAAGTTCTACGACTACGACGCCGGCCGTTTCGACGTCGAAGCCTTCCGCCGCGCGGTCGAGGTCGTCTTCACGGCCCAGGAGATCATCGTCGGGTACTCGAGCTACCCGACGGAGTCCATCGGTAAGAACGCCCGCGACTTCCGCGAGCTCGGCCTGGGCTACGCCAACCTCGGTGGCCTGCTGATGTCCATCGGTCACGCCTACGACTCCGAGGAGGGTCGCGCGTGGTGCGGGGCCATCACCGCCCTGATGTGCGGGCAGGCCTACAAGACCTCCGCCGAGATCGCCCGGGTCACCGGCCCGCACGCGGGCTACAAGAAGAACGAGAAGCCGATGCTCCGCGTCATCGGCAAGCACCGTGACGCCTGCGAGGACATCGACCCCCGTCGGGTGCCCGGCGAGGTGCTCGACGCCGCCAAGACCTCGTGGGACCAGGCGCTTGAACTCGGTACGCAGCACGGCTTCCGCAACTCGCAGGCCACCGTGCTGGCACCCACGGGCACCATCGGCCTGATGATGGACTGCGACACCACCGGCATCGAGCCCGACCTCGGCCTGGTCAAGACCAAGAAGATGGTCGGCGGCGGTTCGATGGCGATCGTCAACCAGACGGTGCCCCAGGCACTGCGCCACCTCGGCTACTCCGAGGAGCAGGTCGAGGCCATCGTCGCCTACATCGACGAGAACAAGACCATCCACGGTGCGCCTGCCCTGCGTGAGGAGCACACGAAGGTCTTCCAGTGCGCCATGGGCGACGACGCCATCCACTACATGGGCCACGTCGGGATGATGGCCGCAGCACAGCCGTTCATCTCCGGGGCCATCTCCAAGACCGTCAACCTCCCCGAGGAGGCCACGGTCGAGGACGTCGAGCAGCTGCACCTCGACGCCTGGAAGATGGGCATCAAGGCGATCGCGATCTACCGCGACAACTGCAAGGTCGCCCAGCCGTTGAGCGTGACCAAGAAGTCCGACGCCGCGGCCCCGGCCGGTGTTCCCGCGGAAGCGGTCGTCACCCCGCAGCGTCGCAAGCTGCCCAAGCAGCGCCCGAGCCAGACGATCTCCTTCCAGGTCGCCGACGCCAAGGGCTACATCACCGCGGGGGAGTACCCCGGAGACGGGCTCGGTGAAATCTTCGTCAAGCTCGGCAAGCAGGGCTCGACCCTGTCCGGGCTGCTGGACGCCTTCGCGATCAGTGTCTCCCTGGGTCTGCAGTACGGGGTCCCGCTGGAGGCCTACGTCGGCAAGTTCATGAACATGCGCTTCGAGCCGGCCGGCATGACCGACGACAGCGAGATCCGCTTCGCCTCGTCGCTGGTGGACTATCTGTCGCGCAAGCTCGCGATCGAGTATCTGCCCTACGACAAGCGCGAGAGCCTGGGGATCTACACCCTCGAGGAGCGCACCGCCATGCTCGACGCCCAGGAGGGCGGGGCCACGGCGCAGAAGGAGAGCGTGCCGAGCGCGCCGAGTGCGGAGAGTGTGGCGTCGTCCGCGCCGATGGCGGAGCCCGTCGACCATGACGCACCGATGTGCTTCGAGTGCGGCATCAAGATGAACCGCGCCGGCGCCTGTCACGTCTGCGAGTCCTGTGGCACCACGAGCGGCTGCAGCTGAGAGTGCAGGTGGCCAGAACCTGACGAAGGGGTCTGGCCGACCATGTCCACGATCCGGCCCGGGGATGTCACCGTGATGGCCACCGGTGACATCCCCGGTCGGCGTAAGAGGCCAGGGGCGTAGGTGCCACCCCGGTTCAACCCTCGAGACTTCATGGTCGACCCTGAGAAATTCGCGAAGGACCCGGACGCGAAGTGGCAGCGGGGCGCGTCGATCGAGGAGGCGTCTCGCATCGCTGCGGCCTACGACCAGCACCAAGCCGTCATCGAGGTCCGTGAGAAGCTGACCGAGCTCAAGAAGTCAGCGAAGTGGTTCGCCAGCGAGCTCGGCCAGAACCCGCAGATGGTCCGACGCAAGCTCGATGGTGGCTACCCCGGGCTGCCCGAGGACGTCCTCGACTGGGCGATCGTGCTCGTTGACGTCATGGTCATCTACGCCTCAGGCAACGTCGAGTATCTCCTGCAGTGGGTCGACCGGGTCAACCACCGCCGCCATCTCAAGCTCCCCGGAGTGCCACGCTTACCGAGCGGGAAGACGCCTATTGCCGTGAGCGACGCGCGAGAGCCGTCGGCGCTTGAGTCTCGGAACGGTCCGCGCGCAGATTCGACGCGGTTCAGGCGTCGGCCTCTCCACCGGCAGCCAGGAAACCCCTGATCCGATCTCCACTGCGATGTCGCACGCGCCCCCTAACGTCGCCAACAGGTGCCCCGCTCGGTGTCGCTGTTTCGCCAGTATCGAGACGCGACCCAGTGCTGGCTTACCCACAGTCCACAGGCAGACAGACGAGGTGCGCCGGCCACGCCGTCCCCCGGCGTACGCTTCCAACAGACTAGGAGTTTAGGGCGATGACCATCGGCCCCCCTCCGTTTGAGATCCCGCGCGGCCGAGCTCGCACGGTCAGTGAGGAAGATGGGTCACGAGGTCGAAGTGTCATTTCTCCGCTGCTGAAGTGGCCCGGAGGAAAGGGTGGGGAGCTTGGGAAGATCTTGGCGGCCGCACCAACGGACTTCGAGCGGTACTTCGAGCCCTTCGTTGGCGGTGGCGCTGTTTTCTTCTCGATGCCTCCAGGTGCTTCCGCCTACATCAACGACACCTCCTCTGATCTGATTTCGTTCTACGCGCATGTGCAGAAGCGGGACGAGGATCTCTTCGAATTCCTCGAGGGGATCGACAACTGGTGGACCGCTATCGGCGAGTTCAACCATGCGAACGCCAGCGAGCTTGTTGCCTTTTTCGGCACGCTCCGACGTGACAGTTCGAAAGCTGAACAACGAGCGCGTCTCCTCGTGGAAGACTCACTGGTTGAACTCAGCCGGACGGTTTCCCGTCCTTGGGAGAGCTTGACGCAGGAGTTCCTAAACCTGACACGAAAGTTGGTGCCGAAGAAGATCGCACGCATGCGAAAGGTGGAGACGCAGCGTGGTGTCGACCTTCCTCTCGACGACGTGTGGAGCAACATCGAGGGGGCCTTCAAGGCAGCGTGCTATTCGGCTCTGCGGTCTGCATACAACGCCGGTCGTGACGACGTTGCTGGCAGCGCACGCCAAGCAGCTCTATTCTTCTTTCTCCGCGAGTACGCCTATGCCGCGATGTTTCGTTTCAACGGTAAGGGTGAGTTCAATGTTCCCTACGGCGGCATCAGCTACAACCGCAAGAATTTCGCAAGTAAGATTGGTCATCTGCGAAGCGCCGGCGTGGTTGAGCGCCTGGAGTCCGCCACGTTAGGTTGCGAAGACTTCGAGACATTCCTCGACGTACACCGGCCAGGGGCCAACGACTTTCTCTTCTTGGATCCGCCATACGACAGCGACTTCAGTGACTACGATCGGAAGGGTTTCGATCGGGAAGATCACGAACGTCTTGCTGCGACGATGCAGCGGGTTCGGTGCAAGTTCCAACTCGTAATCAAGTCGACTCCAGCGGTGCTGAAGATCTATGGGGAGGGCCGTTGGAACGTTCTGGCCTTCGACAAGAAGTACCTGT
>SLRZ01000198.1 GCA_007130695.1 Nitriliruptoraceae bacterium | reverse complement strand
GGGTGATGATGTCGGACTGTGCCCACATGGTCAGCGGTCCGCGGACCGGTGCGTCGGCGATCGCGGCGTCGCCCGGGGTGGTGATGTTCTCCACCGCGGCCTGCTGGTAGGTGTAGGCGGCCCCGGCGATGCCGCCGAGGACGGAGAAGCCGCCGACGACGAAGGCCAACAGGGCGACGATGGTGAAGAGCTTGTTCGGGCGGACGTTGAACTCGCTGTCCACCGAGATCGGGGTGGCGGTGGGGGCGGGGGTCTGGGTGCTCATGCTCGGGTTCTCTCTTCTCTTGTGGGGCGCCGCTGGGGTCGGGCGCCGTTGAAGGGAGTATCGAGCACCCCCGGGTTCACGAGGCGGGGCGCAGGACACGATTGCGCGCGCCCAAGGACCCTGTTCGCTCGGGACCCTGGGGCCCCGAGTGCCCTGGTCCGCCGGGACCAATGCCGAACCCGGCGCCGCGACCAGCGACGGCACATCTGCGAAGCTGCCACGAGCGGGGCCGCACCGGCCGTCGAGGAGGAACGGATGGGGGAGAGACGGATGGGCCAGAGCAAGGGCGGCAACCCGCTGTTCGCGGCCGTCTACGACACCATCATGCGGCCGCTGGAGGCATGGAGCGTGCGAGGCCAGCGGCGCCGCATCGGTGACGCTGCCCGGGGCCGCGTCCTCGAGATCGGGGCGGGCACGGGGGCGATGCTGGGCTACTACACGCCGGCGGTCACCGAGGTGGTCGCCACCGAGGTCGATCCGCACATGCTCAAACGTGCCGGAGACAAGGCCGCCGGGGCGCGGGTGCCGGTGGTGCTCCGTGAGGCGGACGCACAGCGTCTGCCCTTCGGCGACAGCGAGTTCGACACCGCCGTGGTTGCGCTGTCGCTGTGCACCATTCCGGATGCGCGCGCCGCCCTCGCAGAGACCCGCCGGGTCCTGCGCGACGACGGCCAGCTGCTGTTCGTCGAGCACGTCCGGTCGCTGCGGCCTGGGGTGGCCCGGGTGCAGGACGCCGTGACCCCTGTCTGGAAGCGCATCGCCGGCGGCTGCCACCTCAACCGCGACACCGTGGGCGCCGTCGAGGCTGCCGGCTTCCGACTCGAGAACCTGTGGCGCTCCGGGAAACGGCGGGGATCCATAATCCAGGGTCGTGCCGTGCCGCGCTGAGCTCGCGACCTCCCGCTGGGAGGGCACCGGTGTTCGCGAAACACCTCCGGTAGTGGCGTATGCGTGCCGACCGAGCGACCGGGGGTTGCGGCCGTGGGACCGTTGCCGCAGGATGCGGTGACCGCCTGGGGGGCAGGTGACGCCGATGGGCACCGATTCGCAGCGGTTCGATCCCCTTCCGCCGCCGGTGACGAGCTTCGTGGGACGGCAGGTCGACCGGGCCGAGCTCGGGGGGCTCGTGACGCCCGGGGCGCTGGTGACCCTGACCGGTTCGGGCGGCTCGGGCAAGTCGCGGCTGGCCGTCGAGGTGGCCCGGGACCGGCTCGCGGCGGGTGGTGGCGAAGCCTGTCTCGTCCGACTCACCGCGGTGCAGGAACCGCGACTGGTGGCATCGGCGGTCGCGGTGGCCCTGGGTATCCGTGAGGAACCCGGACGGCCCCTGGAGCGGGTCGTGGTCGACCGGCTGCGCACGGAGGAGTTGTTGCTGCTGCTCGACAACTGCGAGCACGTCCTGGACGGAGTCCGGCCGTTGGTAGAGGCCCTGCTCGTCGAGGCCCGCGGGGTGGCGCTGCTGGCCACGAGCCGGGAGCCCCTGCACCTCGACGGCGAGCAGGTCTGGCCCCTGGCGCCGCTGCAGGTGCCCCAGCGGACCACGGACCCCGACGAGGTCACCGCCTCCCCGGCGGGGAGGCTGTTCCTGGACCGGGCCAGTCGGGCCCGGCCGGACTTCGTGCTCGAGGGTGACGCACCCGGATACGTCGCGGCGCTGTGCCGACAGTTGGGCGGGCTCCCACTGGCGATCGAACTGGTCGCCCCCTGGGTCCGTCTGTTGGGCGTCCGCGAACTCCACGAACACGCCGAGGAGCTGTTGCGGGTCCCGAGCCCCGCGGGGGGCCGGGGCCACCACCGCAGTGTCGAAGCGGCGTTGGACTGGAGCTACGAGCTCCTCACCGAACCGCAGCGCACCCTGTTCCGGCACGTGTCGGTGTTCGCCGGCGGCTTCACCCTCGAGGCGGTCGAAGCCCTCGAAGCCGACGTGCGTGACGGGGCGGACGTGGGCGACGGACCGGCCGGCGTGCTACAGACCCTCGCCGCCCTGGTGGACAAGGGCCTCGTCCTCGCGGACGTGGACGGGGCCGGGAGCTGCCGCTACCGGCTGCTCGAGCCGGTCCGTCAGTACGCCGCGCGGCTGCTCGACGACAGCGGCGGGGCGTGCGGGGTCCGCGGTGCCCACCTTCGCTTCTTCCTGGACCTGGCGATCACCGCGGCACGCCATCTCCACACCGACGAACAGGTGCCGTGGTTGGCCCGGCTCGACGCCGAGCACGCGAACCTGCGTGCCGCCGACGACTGGGCGATGGCGGCCGGACGACCCGAGGACGCCCTTCAGCTCGGTGGGGCGCTGCAGCACTACTGGTGGGTGCGCGGCCACGTCGAGGACGGGCCGTGGCGACTGCAGCGTGCCCTGGAGGCGACGCCCGACTCCACCGACCGTGCCGCCCGCGCCAGGGCGCTGGTGGGCCTTGGCGCCTTCCTGCTCGTCGCGGGCCACAACGAGTGGGCCGACCGAGTGGTCGCGGAGGGGGCCGGGCTGTACCGCGAACTCGGCCACGCCCGGGGCCTGGCGCGCGCCCTCGGGACGCGGACGCGGATCGCCTACAACCGCGGCGACGTCGAGGCCAGCGAACGGTACGGCAGCGAGGCACTGCGCCTCTACGAGGAGCTCGGCAACGATGGCGGTATCGCCTGGATGCTCATCGGTCTCGGCGGGCCGGCGGCGGCCAGGGGGGACCGTGAGCGTCACCGTCGGTTGATCGACGAGGCCGCCGAGCACTTCATCTCCCGGGGCGACCGCTGGGGGATGGGCTGGGTGTTCGGGATGCAGGGGGCGATCCGACTCATCGAGGACGACCCGACCGGTGCACGGGGGCTGTTGGACCGCTCCCTCGACCGTTTCGCCGAGATCGGCAACCGGGACGCGGCGGCCGTGCGCAGCCTCGCCGTCCGCGCCATCGCTCGTACGCGGTCGGGGGACCTCGCCGGCGCCCGGGACGACGTGACCGAGGCGCTGGAACTCGGCCTGCGCACCGGCGACCACCCTTCCCTGGCGTACGCGGTGACCGCCGCCGCCGACGTCGCCGCCACGGAAGGGCACCCGGTCACCGCCGCGGAGACCCTCGGGGCGGCCGAGGCCACCACCACCGTGGCCTCCTACGTCCGGACCGACCTCGCCGCCGACATCGCGAAGCGTCTGCGACGTCGGCTCGACGACGCCGCCCTCGAGTCGGCGATGGGCCGTGGTCGGGCCCGGCCAGCGAGCGAGGTCCTCGATGCCGTGGCCGCAGCGGCGGCCGGCGCGCCGAACGCTACCGCCGGCGGGTGGGAACCCGGACCGCCCGCGACCCCACCCACGGTGCCCGGTGCCGGCCTGCTGGTCCGGGAGGGCGAGTACTGGACGGTGAAGCTGGACGGGGAGACGACCCGGATCCGTGACCTGAAGGGACTGCGGTATCTCGCTCATCTGCTGGCACATCCGGGCCGGGAGTTCCACGTCCTCGACCTCGTCTCCGAGGTGGAGCGCGTGCCGGTGGAGCGCATGGACCGCTCCGACACGGGGCCGCTGCTCGACGCCCGGGCCAAGGCCGACTTCCGGCGGCGGTTGGAAGAGCTCGAGGAGGAGCTGACGGACGCCGAGGAGCTGGGTGACGAGCACCGGGCCGAACGGGCCCGGGGGGAGCGTGAGCACCTCGCCCTCGAGCTCGCCGGTGCGGTCGGCCTCGGGGGTCGCGATCGTCGGGCCGGTGCGGCCAGCGAACGGGCTCGGGTCAACGTCACCCGGCTCATCGGGACCGTGCTGGCCAAACTCGGCGAAGACTGTCCGACGTTGGCGCACCTGTTGCGCTCGACGGTGCGTACCGGCACCTACTGCGCCTACGAGCCACCCCCGGACGGCGGGCCGCAATGGTCGCTGTGAGCCTCTCGTGACGTCTGTGGCCGGAGCTGTTCCGGTTCCCCCGCACCGAACACGGTTCCGTGTGGGGTCACGCCTCCCCGGCACAGCGCCGGGGCGCCACCCGCCGCGGCGGGAGGTGCGTGATGGCCGCAGGGGGCGCTGCCACCGAGGAGGTGACGATCGACCCTCGCCTCCTCGGCCCGGGCGGGACCGGACGGGGCGGGGCCGTGTGTGCACTCCTGGCGGAGGCCGTCCCGGGTTCCCTCGAGGTCTTCCTGCACCATCCGCTGCCCCCCTTGGGGCCGCTCACCGTGCACGCACGGCCCGGCCACGGCGCCGACCTGCGGGACCGGGGTGCGCTGGTCGCCGAAGCGCGCCCCTGCCCGGTCGGGTTCGAACCACCGCCGCCCGTGGCACTGGCCACGGTCTCCGGGCCCGGAGAGAGGGTCGGACCGACGGGCGGCGCCCGTGAGTCGTGCGCGGTCGGATGCGCCGCCTCGTTCGAGCAGTTCGACGGGCAACGAACGGCCCCCGGTGACGGGCTGCTCGCCGCAGCCTGGACGCCCGCCGCCCGTGGCCCGGCCGACGGGGAGGTCCTTCCGGCCGGTCTGGGGTGGGTCGTGCTGGACGCGGCCGGCCGGTGGGCGGCGACGTCGGCGACGGGCGGTGCGCGTCTGTGGCTACGCCGGCTCGGCGGGGTCGTGCACGCCCCTCCCGAGATCGGGACCGCGTGTGTGGTCGTGGCCCGCGACGACGGCCGTCATGGCGACGGGCTGCTGGCGAGGTCGGCGTTGTACTCCGCCTCCGGCCGTCTGCTGGCGGTCGCCGCGACGACCTGGGACGTGACGGTTCGGGCCGGGTGAACGATGTTCGCCCGGACCTCACGCCTCCTCGGGGAGGGGGCACGGAAGAATGGCCGGGAGGTCGGGGTGACGGGGCAGCGGAGCGCAGGACTGCGGTCGACCGACGTGACGGTGCCGGCGGCGCTGCTGGTCGTCGCGGCCCTGGGCTGGTGGTGGTCGGTGCGTATGGCCGTACCCGGTGCCGGGGGCATGGACATGGACATGGGGATGGGGATGTCCATGTCCATGTCGCTCGGCGCGTTCGTCGTGGCCTGGGCCGCGATGATGGCGGCGATGATGTTCCCGGCGATCCTGCCCGTGGTGCGGCTCTACCAGCGGGCGGCCGCCCGGGGCCGGGCAACGTCGACCCTGGTGTTCGTGGGGGGCTACCTCGCGGTCTGGTCGGCCGTCGGGGTCCCGACGTGGTGGGTGTGGCGTGCGCTCGAGCAGCCGCTGGCCGCGGGGGCGATCTGGGCAGGGCGCGTGGCGGGGACCGCGTTGCTCCTGGCGGCCGCCTACCAGCTCACGCCCCTCAAGGCGGCCTGCCTGCGCCACTGCCGCTCGCCGATGGGGTTCTTCATGCACGTGCGCGGGGATCTGCGCCGCCCGACGCAGGCCGCACGCGCCGGGGCGACCCACGGGCTGTGGTGCCTCGGGTGCTGCTGGGCGCTGATGGCCGTGCTGGTCGCGGTCGGGACGATGCACCTGGGCTGGATGGTCGCGCTGACCGCGGTGATCTTCGTCGAGAAGGTCCTGCCGCGCGGGGAGCTGTTGGGGCGCGGTGTCGCCGTGGTGCTGCTCGCGTTCGGCCTGGTGCTGGTCGTCGACCCCGCGTCGATCACGACGTTGACCTAGCCCGTCACAGACCCGTACGAGGAGATCTTCGACCCCCAAGGTCCGGGACGACACAAACGACGAGGAGCTCATCATGACCTTGACCCAACCCGCGACCGAGCAGCAGACCACCTGGCGTCTGAAGGGCGTCGGCTACGAATTCTGTAACTGCGATCCCGGCTGTACCTGCAACTTCTCCGGCTTCCCCTCCAGCAGCGACGGCAGCTGCCAGGCGCTGGTGGTGAACGAGATCCACGAGGGCCGCTGCGGCGACGTCGACCTGTCCGGGGTCACCGCCGCGGCTCTCATCAAGTGGCCCAAGGCCATCCACGACGGCGGCGGGACCGCGGTGTTCGTCGCGGCGCCCGAGACCACCGAGGAGCAGATCGGTGCGCTCGCCCAGATCTTCACCGGCCAGCTCGGCGGCAACCCCTGGGTGATCCTGGGCACCACGTTCGAGCCCGGCGGTCTCATCAAGGCCCCCATCAGCGTCAAGGGGGACGGCCTGGACGCCACCGTGGAGATCGAGGGTGTCGGTCGGGCCGTGGGCTCGGTGCTGCGCAATCCCGTCACCAACGAGCCGCACGAGGCCCACATCGTGCTGCCGACCGGGTTCATCTGGAAGGACGGCAACTGCGGCGTGGGCAGCTTCGAGGCCGAGGCCGAAGGTCTGTCGCTGACCTTCGAGGACTCCAACTGGATCCTCTACGAGTTCGACTGGGCCCACGACCGATGACCGAGCACGACCACCGAAACGAGGAGCAGCATCCATGACGTTCACACAGATGATCACCGTGACCACCGACGACTCCCGGGCGCTGGCCGACCACGCCGCCACCTGGAACGCCGAACAGGGCGGCATCGCGCCGGGCTACCTCGGCACGCGCATCCTCGCCTCGCGCGACGTTCCCGACCAGTACGTCATCGAGGTCGACTTCTCTTCGGAGGAGGAGGCCGGCCGCAACAACGACCGTGCGGAGACCGCCGCCTGGGCGCAGCGGTTGCGCGACCTGGTCGACACCGAGCCGACCTACGACAGCTACGTGCGGGTGTGGACGGCCGAGGGGGTCGGCGCCCACTGAACCCCGTCCACGTGTCGTACGGGGCCCGACCGGCTCCGGGAAGGGACGAACCATGACCGAGGCACGCATCCACAGAGCCGTCTCGGATGACGGCACCGAGATCGCGGGCCGCGTCCACGGGCAGGGCCCACCACTGGTCCTGGTCCCGGGCGCGATGTGCGACGGCGAGTTCCACTACGGCCCGCTGTTGACGCACCTGACCGATTCGTTCACCACCTTCGCCATGAGCGTGCGCAACCGCGGGCTGAGCGCAGTGGGCACCGACCTCGGCCCCGACCGGCTGGTGCAGGACGTCACCGCCTTCGTCGACAGCATCGGCGAGCCCGTGGCCCTGATGGGGTGGTCCCAGGGCGGCGCGTTGGCGCTCGGTGCGGCGGAGCGGTCCGACACGGTCGCCGCCCTGGCAACCTTCGAACCGGCGGTGGTCCAGGTGCTCGGCGAGGAGGACTTCACCGACCTCGGCGCCCGCCTGGTGCGCATGGGTGAGCTCGTGCAGGAGGGCCGGCTCGCGGAGGCGAACCGGACCTTCGCCGACTGGGTCACCAACGACGACGAGCTGGCGGCGATGTCCGAGACGGGCGCCTTCTTCGAGGCCTCGGGACCGAACGTGCCGGGTTTCCTGCAGGAGATGCAGCAGTCCATGGCCTTCGCCGGCCCCTCACCGACCGACCCGGATCAGCTCGCCCGGATCACGGCACCGGTGCTGTTGTTGCAGGGCACGAGATCGAACCCGGGGACCTGGTTCCCCGACGGGGTCGCTCACGTGGCCGAGTACGTCGCCGACGCCGTCGTCCGCGAGATCCCTGGGGCCGGGCACCTGGCCCCCTATCTCGAGCCCGAGGCCGTCGGGACCGAACTCGTCCAGTTCTTCACCGAGGTGCAGCAACCGGCCTGACGGGGCGGGGAGTCATCCCGTCAGGTCGGCTAGCCGGGATTCCAGCTCCCCCGTGGGCTCGCCGGGCCGCAGTTCCGCGGCCCGGCCGTCGGCGTCGAAGGTGACCTCGACGAGGTCGAGACCACCCAGCCCGTCGTCCACGCAGTAGATGTAGGCGCCGTCCTCACGGCTGACCGGCTGGCCGACGGCGGTGAGGAACCCTTCGAGGTTGGCGCCGAGCAGGGCGTGGATGTCCTCGCGCTGCAGTGTGGACTGGTCGGCCACACAGTGGTTGCCGCTGTAGACCGCGCGTTCCCAGACCCGCAGGTAGGTCTCCGCGCCCTGCAGCATGTCGTCGATGATGGCCGTCCCGCCGCCACGGTCGGCGGCGTGCTCGTCGGCGGCCAGGACGAGCTCGCGGAACCAGTCGGCGAACAGCCCGTAGTGCGCGACCCCGTCGTCGGTGATGTCGTAGGTGCGCACACCGCTGGTCTGCTGTCCGATGGTGACTCCGCCGATGGGAGCCTGCCAGCCGGTCTCGTAGTCGACTCCGACCGCCGGATCGGTGCGCGGGCCGGGCTGTGCGCCCAGCCCGTTGGTGTCGGCGCCGAAGCCCATCCCGAAGCGGTAGCCGTCGGGGGCCCAGCGCTCGGCCCAGTCGCGGTGCTGGGCCCAACGGTCGACGAAGCCGTCGGCGGCGGCGGTACGGGGTGCGACCAGCCCGTCGAGCTGGTAGATGCGCTGGTAGACGTAGTCGTTGGCCCAGCTGTGGCTGGAGAGCACGGCCGGCTGGATGGGCTGGCGCCCCTCGGCCGCGGCCGCCTCCTGCTCGGCGGGGATCAGCTCCCACTGGATGAGGTCGAGTGCCTGGCGCTGGCCGAGCGCGCTCATGTGGTCGGGATCGAAGATCATGCCCCGCTCGATCATGCCGCGCAGCACGTACCGGCCGAGCTCGCTCAGGCCGCGGGTGTTGCAGTGGGGGCCTTCGGGGTAGACCGGTGCGACGTAGCCATCGGTGTCGGCGAAGCGGTCGAGGATGATGCCGGCGAGGACGTCGATCTCCTCGTGGTCGCCGGCCGGGGTGTCGTCGGCGACGTTGAGCTGCCGGCGGTCGTGCTCGTCACCGTCCGGGTGGTCGTGTCCGTGGTCGTCGTGCCCGTGGCCGTGGTCGTCGTGCCCGTGGCCGTCGTGGCCGTCCTCGGGGCAGGTCTGCATGTCCCACCAATGCCCGGTGGCCCACCGGTTGCCGGTGTTGACCACCAGACCGGTCTCGCCCCCGTCGCCGGTGACGCCGGACAGGGCATTGTCGAACTTGTTGATCAGCTGCATCTGGCGAACGCCCATGTCGAACACCTCGTCGAGGCGCTCGTCGATCTGCTCCTCGGTGCACTGGGGCACGTCGAGGATCTCCCGGCAGTCGAACAGCTCGGAGATCTCGATGCCGAGCACGACCGCCATTCGCCCGGCGTTGATCGCCTCGCGGGCCTGGGCGGGGGAGGTCACCACCCGGTACCAGCCCTCACCGGGACCGCCGGCCTGGGCGTCGATGTAGTCCTGCAGTTCGAAGACCCGCTCGGCCTGCAGCCGCACGCCGTCCATCTCGTTGCAGGAGTTGCGCTTGACCGGGAAGACCTCGCACAGCGCGACGTTGTCGACCAGCAGGTTCGTGGTCAGCCGCACACCGCTGTGGTAGGCGCGTTCGAGCCAGCGCCAGTAGTACTGCTCGTGGCTCAGGGTGTCGTGGGCCGGCCAGTAGTCGAACGTGGGCCAGCCGACCGGGTCGTAGTCGGCCACTGGCTCCTCGGGGCCGCGGCCGGCGAGGCCGACCTCGAGGACCCCGTTGTAGGCGTTGCCGTCCTCGTAGCAATCGCCCAGCGCGTACTCGACGCCGTAGGGGTGCCACGGCTGGCCGCAGCGGACCTCGCCGCCCAGGAACTCGTAGGCCATGCCGTGCACGTGGGCCTCGAAGAAGCCCTCGACCTCGTCGGCCGGGTCGGCGCTGGCGGGCTCGGGCTTGCCGGAGGTGTTGGTCTCGATCTCGGGCCAGCGGGCACAGTCGTCGGGCCCGGGGCCCTGCCCCGCGTCGGTCACGAGGTGGAAGGCCACGGCGGCCGGTTCGGCGCCGTCGCCGGCGAGGCGCAACTCGCCGTCGTCGACGGTCAGGACCTCGCCGGTGGCGGGCAGCCGAACCACGTAGGACTGCCAGGCGGGCTCCTCGCCCGTGCCGCGGTCGGGACCCTGGCCGGGGTGCTGCTCGGGCCGGCGCTCGGCGCCCGGCACGTCCGCGCGACCCGGATGGGCGGATTCCGCGTCGTACTCGGTTCCCGGCACTCGGGCGTCGGGGTCGTCGCCGGCCGCGGCGATCTCCCAGTCACCGAGTTCGCTGGGACGCTCGACGATCGCGACCTCGTCGGTGGTCGGCGCCGTGGGCAGGGGAGCGGCGGGCAGCAGGCCGCGGCCGAGCCAGGGAATGCCGAAGTCCAGGCCCAGTGCGGCCGGGGACACTTCCGGCAGCAGCCGGTCGGCGGAGAGGAACCCACGATCGTCCCACCAGGCTCCCTCGACGGAGGTGTCGGGTCCCTCGTTCGTGACGATCAGGTACTCGCCCAGACGGGTCGCCTGGAAGTGGAAGGGCTCGGCCCGGGTGGCGTCGGTGGTCAGGCGGGGCTCGTCGCGGTCCCGGGTGACGTAACCGGCACCGGGAATCTCGATGGTGTAGCAGCCCCCGGCCAGGGCGTAGCGGTCCTCGGGCTGGGGGAGCCGGTCGTCGACGTCACGGTCCTCGACCACCTGGAACGGGGTGCGCAGTGCCGGGGAGGAGAGGTCGGTTGCCGCCTCGTCGGCGTCGGCGAGGGCCTGCCCGACCGGCCCCGCCAGGGTGAGGGCCAGTGCCAGCGCGATGGCGGCCGCCAGCCAACGAAACAGCAGGGTCGAGGTGGTGGTCATGACGGCTCCGGTCCCACGGTGGGTGCGCGAGACGGCGCGCCGCCATCTCCCCCGTTCGACCTTCGCCGGCCGTCACCCCTTGTCCTGCCCCGCCGGGCGGTGGGCGGTCACTGGGGGCCGACCCCTGCGCGTCCCCGGTCGGCCGGCCGGACCACGCCGGGCCGGGCCCGTCAGGGTCGGGGCGGGTTTGGCGGGGTGTCGGCCTGTTCGGCGTGAGCCGCGCACAGTGGCACGATCTCGCCGTCGGGGGTGTCCACCACCTCAGCGGCCGCCGGCGCCCGGGGCGTGACGACCGCCGGCTGGGCGCAGTCGGTCGCCGAGCACTGCTCGTCCGGCCTGGGCGTCTCGTCCATCGTCGGCTCCTTGCGGGCGGGTCCTGGGGTGCGACGCCGGCTCGGGGCGTCGCCGCACGAGTCAACCAGGCCGAATGGGTGTCGATCCGGACCGTTCGATGGTGCGGCCCGGGCGGCTCGTCCGGGCCCTTCCGGGACCCTCACGGTGATCCCGGTCGGGGGTCGGTGGTCGTCCGCCGGTGGCATCGACGGTGGAAGCAGCCGGCGGTCGTGCGAACGGCCGTGGTCGGCGAGGGCCAGGCGGGCGGCGACCCTCTTCGCTTGTGAGCCCACCACGACGAGAGGGCCGCACATGTTCAGCCTCATCGGGTTCATCCTGCTCGGCATCATCGCCGGCTACCTCGGGCGACTGATCATGCCCGGCAAGCAGAAGATGGGGTTCCTCGCGACCGCCCTGCTCGGGATGGGTGGGTCGGTGGTCGGTGGGTTGCTCGGCTCCCTGCTCTTCGAGGGCGACCTCGACCTCAGCCCCGCTGGGTTCATCGGTGCCATCATCGGCGTGATGATCGTGCTGTTCGTGATGCAACGCATGGGGAAGTTCGACGACGCGAAGCGATGACGGTCCGCGGGGGTGCCCGTCGGGGGTCGTGCTGCCCGCCGGGCGAGAGGGCAATACCCTCACCGCTGCCGGGTCGCCTGCCCGGCGGTTCGTCTCGGAGGAAACCGCGCACCATGCCCTCGAAGCCGTCGGGTGAGCCCGCCGCCACGGTCGACCAGCCCGCCGCCCCGGCGCAGGCTGACGGCGGCGGCATGTGCCCGGAGTCGGCCCCGTCCACGGTTCCGCGCTCGCAGCGCTCGGTGCTGGACCGGGTCGTGCGCCAGGCACTGCTCATCGAGGACGCTTCACCGCGGGCGATGTTCGAGCTCAAGGGCTCGCTGGTGCTCTCGGCCATCCGGTGTGTGCTGACCTATGCCGTCATCCCGCTGGCCGTGCCGTTGATCAGTTGGGCCGGGGTGCTGGCGACCCCGTTGTCGCTGGTGCTGTCACTGGCGGCGATCGTGCTGGCGATCACGAGTCTGCGCCGGGTGTGGATGGCCGACTACCGCTACCGCTGGCCCTACACCGGGTTCATCCTGGTGGCCGTCACGCTGCTGGTGGTCGTGGTCGTGCTGGATGTCCGCACACTGTTGGGCTGACCGCCGTCGCGCACCCGCAGGGTGCGGTGGGCCCCGTCCCGGCGCTCCACGAGTCCGCGTTGTTCCAGGATGCGCACGTGGCGGTGGACCGAGCTGGTCGACGCCAGTCCGACGGCCTCCCCGAGCTCACGTATCGACGGGGGATAGCCCCGTGCGCGGTGCAGCCGGCGGAGAGCCTCGAGCAGGGCTCGCTGTCGGACGGTCAGGTCGTCGGTGGTGGGCACGGCTCGCTCCTGGGCTGGGGTGCGTGGAGCTTCCCAGGCCCGCCGCGGGCCGCCCGAGGTTGTCCACAGCCCACGGATGGCCTGCTCCAGGGGGCGCCGCGGAGGGTGGACTCGCCGGGACCTGCCTGGCCGGCTGCCCGAGGACGTCGGCCGTCAGCTCAGGCCGTCTCCTCGATGCGGCGCATCTCCTCGTCGGTGAGGGTGAAGTCGAACACCTCGAGGTTCTGGGCCCGCCGCTGGGCGTTGCTCGAGCGCGGGATGGTCGCCACCTGCTCCTGCTGCAGCAGCCAGCGCAGCGCGACCTGCGCCCAGGTCCGTTCGTGGGCGCGACCGATCTCGGTGAGTACCTCGGCCACCGGGCCGCGCACGTCCAACGGCGAGTAGGCCACGTAGGCCGCGCCGTGTTCCCGGCACCACGCCAGCGCATCGTCGGGCGCGCGTCCCGGCTGGTACTCGTTCTGCACGCAGCCGATCGGGACCTCGGCGGCCGCCCGGTCGAGCTGCTCGGCGGAGAAGTTGCTCACGCCTAGATGGGTCACCCGCCCGGCGTCGCGTTCCGCGGCGAACGCGGCCATCGTCTCCTCCAGCGGCACGGGGCTCGGCGCGTGCAGCAGGAGCAGGTCCACGTGGTCGAGGTCGAGCTCGCGCAGGCTGGCCGCCACCTCGCGGGCCACCCCGTCACGGTCGGCGTCGCCCGGCCGGACCTTGGTGACCACCACCACCTCGTCACGATCGACGCCGCTGTCCCGCAGGCCGGCGCCCACCGCGGTCTCGTTGCGGTACATGCGCGCGGTGTCGAGGTGGCGGTAGCCGAGCTCCAGGGCGTGTCGCACGGCCTCGCGGCATTCCTCGTCGTGCAGCTGCCAGGTCCCGAAGCCCAGCGCTGGCAGCCGCAGCTGCGGCCCCTCGGGCGGAGTGGCGATGACGTCGTGCATGGTTGCTCCTGATCATGATTCGTCGTGCCTGCCACCATGCGTGCCGTTCGTCGCCGGCGTCGGGGTCCGTGCCCGTCCGTCGGACACCCACCGCATGCCGGCGGGGCGGCACTACGGTGGCGGACCTGCCACGACGGGAGGTCCCATGGCCGGTATCGCACGTTTCGACCTGGTGGCGCTGGACTGTCCCGACCCGGCGGCGCTGGCCGAGTTCTACGGCGCCCTCACCGGCTGGAGCGTGGGCAGAGTCGAGGACGAGGGACGCTGGATCGAGCTGCGCAGCGACGGCGGGGCGACGATCGCCTTCCAGCATGCGCCCGACCATCAGCCCCCGGACTGGCCGAGTGCCGAGCGGCCCCAGCAGGCCCACCTCGACTTCGACGTCGACGACCTCGAGGCGGCCGAACCGCAGGTGCTCGAGATCGGGGCACGCAAGGCCGAGGTGCAGCCCGGCGG
>SLRZ01000129.1 GCA_007130695.1 Nitriliruptoraceae bacterium | reverse complement strand
GCTGCACGTCGGCCCCCGGCTCGGCGCCGGTCACGTGGAGCGTGGTGCCGCGCACCCGCACGTCCGGTGTACCGGGAACGTCGGCGCGGGGGTCACCCACGCCCGGCAGCCCGTAGTCGCACACGCCCTGCGAGTGGATCTCCTCGAGCCGCGCGCGCTCGTCCGGCCCCGGTTCCCAGTCGCCGTAGAGCCCCTCCGCGACGGCGGTCTCCACCGGCATCGTGTGGCACTTGTACACGTCGCCCGTGATCGGGGCGCCCGCCTCGATGCGGGAGGTGGAGAACAGCTCGAAGTTCTCCGTGCAGGGGCCATCGGCGTCCGCGTCGAGAATGCCGGCCCACACCCCGTCGCCGGCCGCGATCGGCGAGCCGTCGACGGCGAAGCAGGTGTCGACCGCGTGCTCCGGGGCCGCCTCGGCGACCGAGAGCCCGGGCTGCGCCTCGAGGTTGTCGAGCCACTCGGCGATCGTGTCGAAGGCCGCGTGGACCATGTCGGAGGTGGCGGGCGATTTGCCCTGCTCATCGGTGTCGAGGAACCACACGAGGTGGCCGTCGTGATGACCCTGCGCGTCCACGATCCGCTGCCGCGCCGCGAAGGACTGGTGCGTGTTGTGCATGTCCAGCACGTGCTCGAGATACTCGCGGGTGTCGATGATGGGGATCTGGCGGGCCAGCTCGCCCTGGAACACCAGCCCCGTCTCGAATGCGCCGCGAATCGCCTCGACGTCGCCCGAGCGCCGCGGGGCCGGCGTGTCGCCGCCGTCCGGGGACAGCTGGGCGTTGCGCGCCGACCAGGGGTCGAAGAGCTCGGTGAACGGGATCTCGCCGGTGGCCAGGCCGTGGAACACCTCCTCTGGAGCGATGCCCCGCTCCTGGGCGATGCGTCCGACGACGACCTCGACGTCCTCGAAGGGCACCCCTTCGTGCACCATGTCCTCGACCTCGGTCCAGGACCCCACCTCGGCGTTGAGTTCGAGGAACTGCTCGCTGGTGATCGCGCCCTCGGTCAACGCCCGCAGGCCGTACTGCACGCCGACGTTGTCCCAGGCGACGCGGGCGAAGCCGGTCTCCGGGTCGGTGCCGTAGGCTTCGCGGACGTCGTCCCAGTGGGTCCGCTCGATGTCGTCCACCTGATCGCCCAGCAGGCCCCAGTTCGACTCGCTGCCGTACAGCGGGTTCATCGCCAGCGGCAGCAGTCCGAGCCAGCCCTCCAGACACTCGCTGGACCCCGACTGTAGGGGCCGCTCGATGCCGAACTGCTCCGCCAGTAGCTGCCGTGCCTGGTTCAGGCCTCGGGCGGTCGAGCCGAGGTAGCCCTCGATGGAGTTGAGCCCCTGGATCAGCTGCCGGTTGTCCCAGTCGGCCCAGAACTCCCCGTCGTCGGCCTCTAGGTCCATCCAGCGCTCGAGCAGCGCACAGTCCCCGACGTGGATCGTCTGGGTGGTCATGTCGGGGTAACTGGCCTGCGGGATCGCGGCGTCCAGCAGCTCAGGGTGGTTCTGCGGATAGACGTACTGTTGGATCCCCCCGCCAGAGCCGCCGATGCCGACCGTGTAGTCGGGCTCGCCGTGCGTGGCCACGAAGTGGGCCTTGACCTGCTCGGCGGTGCGCCCACCGAGCAGCAGGTTGTAGTGGTCGCCGGTGCGCGTGGCGGTGGAGTAGATCACCGCATAGCCCTTGGCGAGGCGATCCGGCCTGCCAGCGATCCCGCGGTCGTCGTAGCGGCCCTGGGAATGCCCGATGCCGACACCGCCCTGGAACTGGTACAGCAGTCGCCCGTTCCAGTTGGCCCGGTCCGGGTCCTCGGGGTCGCCCCCGGTGATCTCGTCCGCGGTCGCCAGCATCGACACGGAGTAGATGAACCGGTTGATCGTGCCCCGCTCGTGTCGGATGAGGTAGGGCACTTCGCGTCCGTCGGTGAGCGTGGTCGTGGCCACCTCTGCGTCGCCGTCCATCTCGGCCTCGATGTCCGAGAGGTCGCCGCCGAGCGCGTCGTCGCCGTGGTCTCGGACCACGTGGCGCTGACCGTCCTCGTCGACGGCGTAGTACCAGATGCGGGTCTGGGCCTCGCAGTCGCGGCTGTAGCCGAGCAGCTCGCCGTCATCGTCGCGGACCTCGACGCCGTCGCCGTCCTGGTTGTCGACGATCAGCTCGAGGCCGTGGTCCTGCGCCGTACAGGCGAACGGGTACTGCGCCGGCGCTGTGTCCGCCTCGGCCGTCGCCGGGCCCGCCGGCGTCAGAAGCCCCAACGCCAGGGACAGCGTCCCCAGCACCGCAAAGAGTGCAACGAACGATCGCGGGTGACGCTCGGTACGTACGACCGTGCTGGTCATGATGACTCCCTCTCCCGGGTCCGGTCCTCGTGTTGCTCGACGCACCACCGTGACGGCTCCCCACCGACGGGCGGCGCGAGGGTTGCGGCCGGGCGCCTGGCCCCGCCCGGCCGCAACGGGTCAGTTCATCGGCTGGGGAACGCCCGGCTCGTGGAAGGAGAGCCAGGTGTCGATGGGTGGCTGCTGCCCCACACCGGGCTGCGACCAATCACACACGCCGTCGGGGAAGACCTCCTCGAGGCGCTGCTGCTGGTCCGCGGTGAACTCGACGTCGTAGTCATCGAGGTTCAGCGGCTTCTTGTGGCACTTGAGGATGTCGTTGGCCATCGGTCCTCCGGCGGCGATCCGCGGATCGCCAGCCGGGGGCATCTGCTCGATGCACGGGTTGTCGCGGTCGTCGGGGGGCCACTGGACGTCCGTGTGCTCCTGACCGTCGGCGGTCCAGCACCGGTCGGTGAGCCCCTCGGGCCGGTTGTCGACGACCTTGCGCGCCTGGGGGATGCCACGCTCGTCCTCGCCGATGGCGGTGACCCACTCGTCCATCGCCAGCAGACGATCGAGGCTGCCGATCTCGGCGGTGGCTGCCCGCGGGTCGGCGTGCCACATGACGTGGTTGTCGAAGTGGCCGTTCTCCCGCAGCATCCGCGCGCGGATCGAGAAGTCGCGGAAGCGGTCGTGGTAGTCCGCTCCCAGCTCCACCGGGTCCTGGTAGAGCCCGACGTTGAGCGTGGGGACCTCGGCGAGGCCCATGCCAGTGTTGGTCACCCGCCCGGACTCGTAGGCCAGCGCGATCAGGTCGTCGTCGGCCTCCATGCGCTCTTCGATCTGGTTCGCGTTTATGTCGAACCCGCCCGCACGCTCGTTTACGTCGACGAACTGCTCCGGGGTGATCTTGCCGTCCTCGAGAGCCTGCAGCCCGTACTGCACGCCGGTGTTGTCGATTGGCCGGCGGGCGTAGCCCGTCTCGGGGTCCGTGCCCCACACGTTGCGCCCCGCCTCGTAGATGGTGGCGCGGATGCCCTTGCCGGTCTCGGGGTCGTAGAGGTCCTCCTCGTTCCAGTCCCGGCCGATGTAGGTGCTGGGGTTGACGTTGCGCGTGTTGCCGGTCACCCAGGTGAGGTTGATCGCCCAGCTCCCGAAGCCGGAAACGGCCGTCAGAGGGGCGAGGCGCTCCTCGAGGTCCGGGGTCCACTGACCGGGGAAGCGCGCGTAGTCGTCCCAGTTGTATTCCCACTGGTCAGAGTCGGCGAACGCCCGGTTGAGCAGGTCCGCGTCGCCAGCCCCGGAGGCGATGCTGTAGGCATCCGGGAAGGTGCTGGTCGCGATGACCCCGTCGAGGATGCCCGGATAGTTGTCGGCGGTCAGGTACTGCATGATCGCGC
>SLRZ01000259.1 GCA_007130695.1 Nitriliruptoraceae bacterium | reverse complement strand
GGTCCGCATCGGCGGTGGAGACAGCCAAGCCGAGGAGCGACGTCGGCGCCACCGGCCGCGATCCGAGTACTCGCAACTGGCCAGCTCCTACAGCTCCCACCGTCCGACGGCGTCGGGTGGGTACGCCTGTCGCGGCCTCCATGAATGGCGTAGAGCCATCCGGGCCGAAAGGGATGACCTGGCAACGCACCTCCAGGCCGACGAGAGAGGAGCTCTCGGACATACAAAGCCTCGACTATCTTCCCTATTTGTTCCCTAAAGCAAACATAGAGGTGCTCAAGTGAAGTGAATACGCGTAGCGAGTCTTCTTTGGGCTGTTAGGACATGGGAACGGCGGCTGATTCCTGTCAGGGCGGCGGGAGGCACGGGTCCGGCGACGGCCTCACCCGGCCCCTGGCGCTCGCGACGTGTCACGTCCGAGCTCGCTGGTGTTGCCTGTGGCGCCGGTTGCAGCAGAGGGGCGATGCCGCGTTCCATCGCGGTCGGGCTGCGTCGTCCCGGCCCGACTCCTCCCGCCTGGGGCCCTCTCCCCGGCCGCCGGCGTGGGCACCTCGCGACGTGGTGGCCGAACCTCGAGCCGGAAACCCGTCACTTCAGGTCGGGCCAACTCGTGGGTGGAGGCCCTGACGAACCCGGGCGCGACACGGGCGCCGAATGTGTCGCGCACCGTGACTGGCCGCACCCGAACGCGTTGGGGCAACCCCCTCCCAGGGCCACACCGCTTCCTGGGGAGGCGCTCCGTGCGCTGCCACGAGTAGGGCCCAGGGCCCGGGTCGACCGCGGGGCGTGACGGCATCCGCAACGGTCGGACCGCATCGGCTCTCCCAGAGGGGGGCGAGGAGAGCGATCGAGGCCCCAGATCACCCACTACCACCACGACAACGGCAGGGGGAGTGCAACCTCGGCAGGGGCCGGTCCGTAACGGGCGATCAGCCGCCCAACCGGGTGCCCCACGGGCACGGAGCGCCTCCTGAGTCGACCGAACGATATACCTCTTTATCGACAAACCGATCGAATTCGGCCTTGTCGGTCCCGCTTGGGAAGACTAGTGTGCGCAATTCGGCACAAATAGACCGAGATAGCGATTCATCGACAAAGCAATTTGTTTGTCCGGGTTGCGTCCGCGGTGCCGATGTTGTCCGACGGGAACGAGGAGCGAGCGTGACGCCAGAGACGGCCCAGAGCTGGGGTGCGGACGCAGCCCGGGCTCTGCACCGCAGCAGCGATCGCCTGCGGCCCGGTGGGGGCCCGCAGAAGCGCAAGCCCGCACACGTGATCGCGATGGCGAACCAGAAGGGTGGTGTGGGAAAGACCACGACCACCATCAATCTGGGGGCGGCACTCGCCGAGCAGGGACACCGGACGCTGCTGATCGACGTCGACCCCCAGGGGTCACTCGGCGTCGGGCTCGGCATCGAGCCGCATTCGCGCGACGTGACCATCTACAACCTGCTCATGCAGGACGGTGCGAGCCTCGATGATGCGCTCGTCGAGACGTCGATGGACGACCTGCACCTGCTGCCGGCGAACATCGATCTCGCCGCGGCCGAACTGCTGTTGGTCCAGGAGGTCGCCCGCGAGCAGGCCCTCCAACGGATCGTCGAGCGGCTCCGCTACCGCTACGACTTCATCCTCATCGACTGCCCGCCGAGCCTGGGACTGTTGACCATCAACGGTCTCACGGCCGCCGACGGCGTGATCGTTCCGCTCGAGTGCGAGTACTTCGCCCTCCGGGGCATGTCGCTGTTGATGCAGACACTGGAGCGTGTCCGTGAGCGATTGAACCCTGAACTTGCACTTGAGGGCATTATCGCCACCATGTTTGATGGAAGAACCATCCATGCCAAGGAAGTTCTGGAACGTGTCCGCGATGCGTTCGGTGACGCCGTGTACGAGACGCCGGTGACCAAGACCATCAGGTTCGCTGAAGCGCCGGTCGCGGGTGAGTCGATCCTCACCTACGCGCCCAGTTCCCGGGGTGCCGAGGCGTACCGCAAGCTCGCAAGGGAGGTCGTGCAGCGTGAATCGGCGAGCTAGCCTGCCCGGAGCCGACGAGCTCTTCCGGTCGACCGGCGCCAAGGGGGATTCCAGCGGCGCCCACGACCGTCAAGGGAGCGCCACTGGTGGCGCCAGGGGCCCGGCGCGGCGCGAGGGCGGCGCCCAAGAGGCGACGCCGGAGGCCTCCGGGCGTGTCCGACACGACCAGAAGATCACGGTCTACCTGACCGGCCAGGAGTTGCTGGACCTCGAGCAAGCCCGACTCCGCCTCCGTGCCGAGTTCGACCTCGGGGTCGACCGGGGGCGGATCGTGCGTGAGGCCGTCGCGGAACTCCTCCAGGACCTGCACGATCGGGGACCCGACTCGGCGCTCGTGCGCCGTCTCACCTGACGTGCTCCCGGGTCGGCCCACGCCCGACGTCACCACTCCGTCCCGGGGTCCGCTCGCCGGCGTACCGCTCGGTGGAGGCCTACCTCACGACCCTCCGAGGAAGTCGATGTGTCGACACAGTTGGAACGACATATCGCTAAGTCGACAAATAGCAGTTGAGGCGCCTTCGACGGATCTGCGACCGTGACGCGGGATGTCGTGGAACTCATCGGCCACAAGCGTGACGGCGGAGAGCTGGCTCCCGACGAGCTCCAGTGGCTCGTGGACGCGTATCTCCACGAGGACATGGATGACGCCCAGATGGCGGCGTTCCTGATGGCCGGCGTCATCCGCGGGTTCAGCGACGACGAGGCCACCGCCCTGACGCAGGCGCTCCTGCGTTCGGGGAGCCAGGTCGACCTGTCGTCGTTGGCTGGTCCGACCGTGGACAAGCACTCGACCGGTGGGGTGGGTGACACCACGACGCTCGTGGTCGGCCCGATCCTGGCCGCCGCCGGCGCCCAGGTCGCGAAGCTGTCGGGACGCGGCCTCGGCCACACGGGGGGAACGCTCGACAAGCTCGAGTCGATTCCCGGGTTCCGGGTCGACCTCACGCCGGACGAGGTCCGCGAGCAGGTGGGCCGGATCGGCCTGGCGGTGGCCGCGGCGGGGCCCGATCTCGCGCCGGCGGACAAGCGCCTCTACGCGCTCCGTGACGTCACGGGGACGGTCGCGGATTCGGCGCTGATCGCCTCCTCGGTGATGAGCAAGAAGCTCGCGGGTGGGGCTGAGCACATCCTCCTCGACGTGAAGGTCGGATCGGGGGCGTTCATGGCCGAGACGGCGACGGCGAGGCGGCTGGCCGAGCGGTGCGTCGCCATCGGCACGAGCCAGGGCCGACGCACCGCCGCCGTGCTCACCCAGATGTCCGAGCCCCTGGGGCCGGCGATCGGAAACGCGCTGGAGGTGGCTGCGGCGGTCGCCGTGCTCGCCGGGCGGGACCGGGGCCCCCTGCGTCGCTGCAGCGAGGTCCTCGCGAGCGCCGTGTTGGAACTCACTGGAACAGATGCCGAGGCGGCCACCCGGACGGTTTCGGAGATTCTGGACAGTGGAGCTGGACTGGAGAAGTTTAGGGAGCTCATTCAGGCACAGGGCGGGTTGACGGCGGCCGTCGACAATCCCTGGGCAGTGCTGCCAGCAGCGCCGGTCGTCGAGGACTGGTACGGCCAGCCAGGAACGCTCGTGTCCATGGATGCGCGCGCACTCGGGGCGACCGCCGGCCGACTCGGTGCCGGCCGGTCCCGTCAGGGCCAGTCGGTGGATCCCGCCGTGGGGCTCGAGATCCTGGCCCGCGTGGGCGACGAGGTCGTGTCCGGGCGGCCCGTGGCGAGAATCCATGCGGCGGACGGCGCTGCGGCCCGCGACGCCGCCGCCTCGCTGCAGCGCGCGATCGTGACCGGCAACCGGTCGGTCGAGGCCCTGCCACTGGTGCTCGGCCGTGTGGGCTTCGACAGCGGCTGACGGCACCCGGGCACGGGGGACTGCCCCCTGAGCGGATCGCGACCTGGGAAAACGCTCTCAGATCGCGCTCAACGGGAGATCGCCGCACGTCGCGGGTCGTGGCCCCCCGATGGGGGCCTTTTCCGTCGGGACGGCGGACCCGACGGGTCTGGGGGCGGTCTGGGGCGGCGCGTCAGCTGCGCTTGACCATGCCCTGCCGGTACGCCTCGGCCACGGCCTGCGCGCCGGTCTCGACACCGAGCTTCTGGTAGACGCTCGTCAGGTGGTTCTTCACGGTCTTGATGGACAGGAACAGTTCGTTCGCGATCTCTCCCGGCCGGTTGCCCCGGGTGAGCAGTTCGAGGATCTCCCGCTCCCGGGTCGTCAGGCCGATCCGTGAGGAGGAGCTCCTCCCCGCCGCGAGGTCCATGACCCGGCTGGCGACGTTCGAGCTCAGGTACGACCGACCGGCCCGTGCGGCCCGGATCGCCTCGAGGAGTTCGTCGATGCTCGCCGACTTGGAGACGAAGCCCTGGGCGCCGAGGGCCACCGCCCGTTGGAGGCTGCCGTCGTCGTCGTGCATCGACAGGAAGAGCACCGCGGTCTTGGGGTGGGACCTGCGCAACTGTTCGGCGACCGCCAGCCCGTCGGTGCCGGGCATGGAGATGTCCAGCACCAGGAGGTCGGGCTCGTGATGCTCGATCGCTTCGAGCGTCGAGGTGCCGTCGGCGGCCTCGCCGACGACCTCGACCTCGGGTTCGCTGCGGACCGCCTTGATCACGCTCTGGCGCACCAGGGTGTGGTCATCGGCCACGACGACACGGAACGTCACGTTGAACTCCTGGGGGGATCGTCGGACGGCAGCGTCCGGGGGAGGGCACGTCGGTCCGCGGGGCCGGTCCGTCGTCTGGGGGTCCCGGCCTCGCCGGAACCGCCTCCGTCGCGGCCCTCGGGCTCGCCGCCCACGGGGACAGGGCACCGCAGCTCCACGAGCGTCCCACCAGAGGCGGAGGAACCGATCCTGAGGCGGCCGTCGAGGCGCGCCGCCCGCTCCTTCATGGAGCGGATCCCCACGCCGTCGGCGCGGTGCTCGGTCCCTGGGTCCAGGCCGACGCCGTCGTCCTCGATCGCCAGTCGGACGAGTTCGGTGTCCACCTCGAGGGCCACCCGGATCCGTGTGGCCCGGGCGTGGCGGAGGGCGTTCGAGATCGCCTCCTGCACCACCCGGAGCAGTTCATCGCCGACGAGGGCGGGCACGTCGGTGTCTCCGACGGGGTCGAACTCGATGAGGGGGCCATCTTGCTTCATCACTACATCGATATGTCGATTTATTGCTTCAGCGAGGTCGTCGTGGCCCGGGTGTCGCAGGCCCTCGATGGTGGCGCGCAGGTCCTGCAACGCCGAGAGGGCCACACCGGACAACCGTTCGAGTTCCCCGGCATCGTTCCCCGAAGCGGTCCTCGCCAGCAGTTCGAGCTCCATGCGCAGGTGCGCCAACGCCTGCGCGGCGCCGTCATGCAGGTCGCCGGCGATGTGGAAACGGGCGGCCTGCGCGGCCCGCTCCCTGGTCCCGTCGAACAGCTGGGCGTTCTGGATGGCGATGGCACCGTCGGTGCCCAGCGAGAGCATCCGGGCCCGCGCGACCCGTACGGCATCGGGGTCATCGGCACCGACCAGCAGACACCCGACGAGCTCGTCCTCCCGGTACATCCCCGTCACGGCCCACCAGCGGTGGGCCCCACACGCCGGCTGGAGCTCCGCGGGCAGGCTCGCCAGCGAGCGCAGGCGCACGCGACCCGGCCGACTGAGCGCACGCAGTTGATCGACCCGCAGGGTCGGCAACTTCCCCCGCGAGAGGCCGCCCGAGCCCACCGGCACCAGCGTCCCGGCATCGAGCGCGTACACCAGCACCGCCTTCGACTCCGCCAGGCCGCGCGCCTCGGCGACCAGGGCACCGGCCACCGTGGTCACGTCGAGCCCCCCCGGCAGATCGTCGGCGACGGCCCGCAGGGCCGACAGGAGCCGGTTGGCCTCCTGCAGCTTCCGCCGGTCCTGGGCCTCGTCGGCGGCGTAGACCTGTGCGGCGGCTCCGATGGTCACCCCGGCCAGCGGGAGCAGGAGACCGATCGGCATGAGTTGCGCCAGTCCGAGTTCGTCGAACCGCTGCATCGCCGCAAGGGTCGTGATCAGCACGACGCTGAGGGTGCCGCCCGCGGCCAGGCCGGCCAGCAGGCCCGCCTGGGCCGCCGGGCCCGCGACGGCGACCAGCAGGAACAGCAGGAAGGGCAGGACCTCCCCGCCGGTCGCCACGATCAGGGCGGTGGCGACCGCGATGTCCGCCGCCCGGAGGAAGCGGTTGCGGGGCGAGAACGAGGTCGCCAGCACGTAGGCGATCAACGCCGTGTAGACGGGGACGAACCTCGTGATGGTGTCGTCGAGCAGGAAGACCGGCACGAGGGCGACCGCCACCAACCGGGCCGAACGTTCCAGGCCGACGGCCGAGGTGAGCCGGGCGATCTCGTCACCGACCCGCCGCAAGGATGCGACCTCGGCGTCGTGGGTGAGACCGCGGCCGGGGTCACGCACGGCCCGTGCCTCCACCCCGGGCAGACGCGCCCCGCATGCCCGCTCCCGCCTCGTTGACCCCACTGGCTCCAGGGATGATACTCCCCGGGCCCGTCGACCACGTGGTGCCGCAACGATGCCGGCGCGGGTGGCGACACCCGGCCGGGTGCCGGTCCGGTCTGTGGGGCCCGGTGTGCGCGACGAGAGGACCCAGCCGTGGCACAACCGCCGCCCCCGCCACCCGGGGGACCGCCGCACGACGACGGACCACCACCCCCCGGTGGGGGCAGCACGCCGTCGACCGGTGATCCCCGGGGCGGTTGGGGCGCGCCCGGACCTGCAGGCGGCGCCGTCCCGCCCGGTGGGGCGTTCCCGCCCCCGGGCGGCTACCCGCCGCCAGGGGAGCATGCGCCGCCGGGGGGTGGTCCCGTGCCGGGAGGCGTCCCGGGTGGGCCGTGGGGTGGCCGAGCCGCCAGCATCGGGCTGCTGCCGATCCGGGCGCTGACGGTCGGCGACATCCTCGACGGCGCCTTTCGCATCCTGCGGGCCCGCTTCGCGCGTATCGCCCTGCTCGTCCTGGTCGTGCTCGGCCCCTACCAGTTGCTGTCGGCCTTCCTCACCTCCCGGTGGCTGCCGGAGTTCGGCACGTTCCCCGGCCCCGAGACCGGGGAGGTGATGCTCTTCGACGACCTCGCGGTCGGACAGGCCCTGGGCCTGTTCACCGTCACGGGGGTCCTCGGGTTCATCGTGCACTTCCTGGTCGGCGGCGCCCTCGTCTGGCTGGTGCTGCGCGAGGACCGCGGCGAGACCGCCGGGATCGGCGACGCCCTGCGGGGAGCGCTGGGCCGCGGGTGGCCGCTGATCGGTGGCAGCCTGCTGGTGGTGGGGGCCGGGGTCCTCGGCGCCGCGATCATCGGCCTGACGGCGGTGCTGCTCGGCGCCGTGGCCCTCCCGCTGGGCTTCGTCGTGGGCATACCGGCCATGCTGGCCCTCATGGCGGCGATGGCCGCCGCGACCTCGGTGGTGGTGCCCGTCGCCATGATCGAGACCGACGCCGGTGCCGCGCGTGCCGGCGGTCGGGCACTGCGCCTCGTGTGGCGGCGCCTCGGGCGCATGATGGGCGTCACCGTCCTGGTGCTGCTCGTCCTGCTGGTCGTGACGCTGGCGATCAGCCTCGTGCTGACCGCCGTCGCGTTCGTCGCCGGCCCGTTCGCCTGGGTGGTCGAGGGCATCAGCGGCACCGCCGTCTCGATGATCACCACCCCGGTGACCATCTTCGCCGCACTGCTGCTCTACGTGGACGCCCGGGTCCGCCTCGAGGGGTGGGACCTCGAGCTGCGGGCCGCGCCGCCCGCCCCGTGGTGAGGTCGTGAACGGCGGCTTCGGGCTCGACCACGATCCCAGCGAGCTCCGGGAGGCCGCGCGGGACCTGCTCACCCGGCCGCCCTACCGGGAGGAGGAGGGGCTGGTCTCGCGCCTCTGGGACACGGTGCGGGAGTGGGTCGCGGAGGTGGTCGGACGGGTGCTCGGGCTCGTCTCGGGTGACGCGACGATGGGCTGGCTGGTCGTCGCCGTCGGGCTCCTCCTCCTGCTGGTGGTGGTGTGGCGGGTGATCCGGGGCCTGACGGTCGACCGGACCTCCGAGGCACCACGCCTGGAGACCGGCGGCGGGTACACCTCCGGGCAGTGGGCGACGTACGCCGAGGAGCAGGCGCGGCTGGGTGACCTCGACGGGGCCGTGCGCGCCCGCTACCTGCAACTGGTCACGCGGCTCGCGGAACAGGGGGCCGTCGAGGACGTCCCGTCCCGAACCGTCGGTGAACTCGACCGGGAGCTGGCGACCACGGCCCCCACGCTCGCACCGGCGGTCGCGCGAGCCGGGGCCGTCTTCGGGGAGGTCTTCTACGGCCGGCGCCCGGCCGAGGCCGACCAGCTCGAACGGCTCAGGGACCTCGTCGCCGAGGTGGAGCGGTCGCTGCGCCCCGGGGTGCTCGCGGCGGTGGGGTCCCGTGACGGGTGGTCCGGGCCGTGAGCGGGAGCGTCGTGAACGCCGGCCCGGACCGCGTGCGTCGACGACGCCGGGGGCGGGCCCTCGCGGCCGCCCTGGCGGTGACGGCCCTGGTGGCCGGGGCGCTCCTGGCCGGCCCGCCCACCGACGGCCAGCCGCTCGATCCCCGTTCGACGGCCCCCGACGGGCTGCGGGGCCTCGTCGAGGTCGCTGGCTCGATGGGTGCACAAGTCGACATATCGGCAGATCTACCTAGCGACACGTCGGTTCATCTGTTCATCGCACAGGACGGGCTGGATGACGACACCCGCGACGAGGTCACCGCGTGGGTCCGCCAGGGCGGGGTCCTGGTCGTCAGCGACCCGGCGTCGCCCCTGCACGGACTCGAACCGGTGGGCCAACCCGTGAGCGACCTGGTCGGCCCCCGGGCCCGCACCCCTGACTGCGGCCTGACCGCACTCGCCTCGGTGGGGGAGGTCAGCCACGCCGGGTGGGTCGGCTTCGAGGCCGGCGACGACGACGTGGCCTGCTTCGCCGGCACCGAGAACCCGTGGCTGGTCGCCCGCCCGACAGGGGAGGGGACCCTGATCGCCCTGGGCTCGCCCGCGCCGCTGCTGAACCGCTCGTTGGACCGCGACGACAACGCGGTCCTCGCGGCGGCGCTGCTGTTCCCCGGGGCCGACGCCCGGCTGCAGATCCTGCCGCCCGGCGAGGCGCCGCCCGCGGACGTCGCGATCGAGGAACTCCTGCCGGACCGCCTGCCCGCCGCGCTCGCCGTGGCGGCGCTGGCCGTGCTGCTGGCCCTGCTGGCGATCGGACGGCGCACGGGCCGGCCCGTGGAGGAGCGACTGCCACCGACGGTGCCCTCCGCCGAACTCGCCCGGTCCGTGGGCGACCTCTTCCAGCGGGCGGGCCGGCGCGAGGGGGCGGCGGCACGGCTACGCGGGCAGGCACGCGACGACGTCGGCCGGGTGCTCGGCAGCCGCCTCGGGCCGGAAGATCTCGCCCGCCAGATCCACCACCGGCTCGGAACGGATCCCGACGTCGCCCGCCGGGCCCTGGTCGACCTGCCCATGGCGGACGACGACGAACTGGTCGGCGTCGCCGAGGCGGTCGAGCAGGTCCGACGCGACCTCACCACCACGGGCTCTAGCCTCACGCCCGAACGTTCAGCGACCGCCACACCCAGGAGCCCCGACACGTGAGCGACGCCCCACCACCCCGGACGGACACGGACGCGGAGGCGGCTCGTGCAGCGCTCGGCGCCGTGCGCGAGGAGATCGCCAAGGTCGTCATCGGCCAGGACGGGGTGGTGACCGGTCTCGTGACGGCGCTGCTCGTCCGGGGGCACGTGCTGCTCGAGGGTGTCCCGGGCGTCGCCAAGACCCTGCTGGTGACCACGAGCGCCGCCGCGCTCGACCTCGACGCCCGGCGGGTGCAGTTCACCCCCGATCTGATGCCGGCCGACGTGACCGGCCAACGGGTGCTCGAGGCCGACGGGCGGACCTTCACCTTCCGCGAGGGTCCGGTGTTCACCAACCTGCTGATCGCCGACGAGATCAACCGCACCCCACCCCGGACCCAGGCCTCCCTTTTGGAGGCGATGCAGGAGCGGCAGGTCTCCGTGGACGGCCGCGCGCGGGCGCTGCCGGACCCCTTCCTCGTCGTCGCCACCCAGAACCCGGTCGAGTACGAGGGCACCTACCCCCTGCCGGAGGCCCAGCTCGACCGGTTCCTGTTCAAGCTGGTGGTGCCCTACCCGAGCGTGGAGGAGGAGCGGCGGGTCGTCGAGTCCCACCACCGCGGCCTCGACCCCGGCGACGCCGCGGCGGCCGGGGTGCGCGCGGTCGCGGGCAGCGCCGAGCTCGCGGCGGGCCGGCGCGCGGTCGCCTCGGTCCGCGTCGAGGAGCCGGTGCGCAACTACCTCGTCGACCTCGTCCGCGCCACCCGCGACGCCCCGGCGATCGAGCTGGGGGTCTCCCCGCGAGGGGCGACGATGCTGCTGCACGCCGCCAAGGCGTGGGCGTGGTTGGCGGGCCGGGCGTACGTCTCGCCGGACGAGGTGAAGGCGGTCGCCAAGCCGACCCTGCGCCACCGCATCCAGTTGCGCCCGGAGGTCGAGCTCGAGGGCGCCAGTCCCGACGCGGTGCTCGACGGGCTGCTGGCCTCGGTGCCGGTGCCCCGGTGAGCTCGGCCACCATCGGGGGCGACCTCGCGGAGCGCACCCGCCGTCCCGCCGACGTCGCGCGACCGACCCGCGGATCGCGGGCCTGGTGGGCGGGCACCCTGCCCGTGCCGACCTTGCGCTGTGCGGCGCTGGTCGGGGTCGGTGCCCTGCTCGTGCTCCTGGTCGAGCTGCCCCTCGGCGTGCTGCTGCCCCTGGCCGTGGTCCTGGTGCTGGTGATCCTGGACGCCGCCCTGGCCCCCGCCCCGTGGCGGGTGGGGGTGGAGCGCCGTCTGCCGCCCGTGATCCCCCTCGACGACGAGGGCGAGCTGTCGTGGCGGGTGGCCAACCCGACCCGGCGGGGACTGTCGGTCGGACTCGCCGACGAGCTCGCACCCTCGCTGGGCGCCACGACCAGGAGGGCCCGCCTGCGGGTGGCGCCGCACGGCGTCGGGACCGCCCGGGCGCGCCTGCGCCCCCGTCGTCGCGGAACCTTCCGCCCCACGCGCGTGACCGTGCGCGTCACCGGGCCCCTCGGGCTGGTGACCCGGCAGGCCGAGCGCGACCTACCGGGCAGCCTGCAGGTCCACCCCACCTTCCGGTCGCGGCGGGCCGCAGAGCTGCGGCTGCGGCGCGCCCGGACGTTGGAGCAAGGGCAGCGCTCGGTACGGGGGCGCGGCGGCGGCACCGAGTTCGAGTCGCTGCGCGACTACGTCCAGGGCGATGAGTTCCGCCACGTGGACTGGGCGGCCACGGCGCGGCTCGGCCATCCGATCGTGCGGACCCACCGGGCCGAGCGCAATCAAACCGTGGTGATCCTGCTCGACACCGGTCGGGTGATGGCGGGCCTCGTCGACGGCGTGCCGCGCCTGGACCACGGGATGGACGCCACCCTCGCCCTGGCGACGGTCGCGACCCGATCCGGGGACCGCACCGGCCTGGTGGCCTTCGGCGCCGCCGTGCGCGGCGTGGTGCCACCCCGACACGACGTCGGCCAGCTGCGACGCCTGTCGACGGCCATGCACGCCCTGGAACCCGAACTCGCCGAGAGCGCCTACCGCGACGCCTTCGTCGCGACCCTCGCGCGGTTCCGCAAGCGTGCCCTGCTGGTCGTCGTCACCGAACTCGCCTCGGAGGCGGTGCAGGAGACCCTGCTGCCGGCCCTGCCCCTGGTGCTGCGCGAGCACGCCGTCGTGGTCGCCTCCGTGCAGGACCCCGCCCTGGCCGCGTTCGCGGGGCAGGGGGGAGAGGGTCCGGCCGAGGCCTACCGCGCCGCGGCCGCCGCGGGCATCCTCGCCGAGCGCCGTCGGGCGGCCGCCAGGCTGCGTCGCCTCGGAGCCCGGGTCGTGGACGCGCCGGCGGACGAGCTCGCCGCCCGGCTCGCCGACGCCTACCTCGACCTCAAGGGACGCGGGAGCCTGTAGGGGTGGCCGTGCCACCGGAGTCGACCCCCGGGGACGCCTCGTCGGGCCCTTCCCCGAGCGCGCCGGTGAGGCCGCGGGCCGCGGCGGACCGCCCGAAATGCACCGCGTAGAGCACGAAGGCCGCCCAGACCACGGCGCCGGTGGCCACCCGGGCCGAGGTCGGGATCGGCGCCGGGGTCACGTAGCCCTCCAGCAACCCGGCGACCGCGAACACCGCGACCAGGCCCACCACGATCACCACGGCGCGGCGGCCCTCCTCCGCGACCGCGGCCCGCCGGGTGCGGTCCCCGGGTACCAGCACCGCCCAGCCCAGGCGCAGCCCGGCCCCGCCGGCGATGAACACCGCCGTGAGTTCCAGCAGCCCGTGGGGCAGGATCAGGCCCCAGAAGTGCGGCGCCTCACCGGAGGCGTGGAACAACCCACCCGCCAGGCCGACGTTGACGCCGTTGAACACCAGCACCAGCACGGTCGGCACGCCGGCGAGGATCCCGGCGCCGAAGGCGAGGATGCCGACACCGGCGTTGTTGGTGAACACCCGGGCGGCGAAGGTCGTGCCGGGCTCCGCCGAGTAGTAGGCCTCGAAGTCCTCCTCGAGCAGCTGTTGCCGCTGCTCCGGGTCCGGGAAGAAGGCGTCGACCGCGGCCGGACTGTTGGCCAGCCAGATCGTCATGACCAGGAAGGTGGCGCAGAACAGCACCGTGCTCAGCAGGATCGGTCGGCGGGCGTGCCAGAGTGCCGCCGGGAACGTGTCGCGCAGCCCGACCAGGACCGTGCGCCAGGTCCGGGGGCGGGACCCGTGCACCACGGCGCTACTGCGGGCGACGAGCTGGGAGAGGTGGGCGGCGAGATCCGGGTCGGCCTCCAGCGTGCGCACGGTCGA
This sequence comes from Nitriliruptoraceae bacterium, assembly GCA_007130695.1. Lineage (GTDB taxonomy): Bacteria > Actinomycetota > Nitriliruptoria > Nitriliruptorales > Nitriliruptoraceae > SKLC01. The sequence goes on along the minus strand of SLRZ01000259.1, from coordinate 956 downwards.
CAGGTGGCTGGAGGTGCGCAGGTGGAGTTGGACGAGCTCGGCCAGCTCGTCGGCGGGCACGGCACGCGGGTCCCTGCCGGCCCGACGGACCAGCTCGTCGAGTCGACGCCAGCCCTGCTCGTGCGCCGCGATGAAGCGGTCGATGTTCGTGGCGGGCCCTTCCGGTGGGGCGGTCGGGAGGTGGCGGGCAACTACCGTGTCGGAAGTCTAGGAGCGCGCCCGTGCACGATCCCGTGATCACCCCCGAGGCGGTGGCACTCGACCTCGAGCCGGCGACCGTCGGGTCGAGGAGCGTGGCCATCATCCTCGACTACCTGCTGATGGCCTCCGGCCTGCTGTTGATTGGGGCGGCCGAGGCGGCGTTCGGGTTCGGCGGCTTCGTGCCCGACTGGCTCGGCATCGCCCTGCTCCTGCTGCTGGGCTTCGCGCTGCAGTTCGGCTACCCGATCGGGTTCGAGACCCTCATGCGGGGCCGGACACCGGGCAAGGCGGCCATGGGCCTGCGCGTCGTGACCCTCGAGGGCGCACCGGTCCGCTTCCGGCACGCCGCCGCCCGGGCCGCGGTCGGCCTGCTGGAACTGCTCGGCACGTTCGGTGCCATCGCGGTCATCGCCTCGTTCTCCTCGTCCCGGGGCCAGCGCCTCGGTGACCTCGCCGCCGGGACGCTGGTGGTCCGTGAGCGACGCTCGGCGGGCACCCCCCAGGCCGTGCGCTTCGACCCGCCGCGGGGCCTCGAGTCCTACGTGCGCATCCTCGACGTCAGCCGGCTCGGGCCCGGCGACTACGCCACGGTCCGGGACCTGCTGCGTCGACCACTGGAGGAATCCATCCGCGCGTCGGTGGCCCGCAGCGTCGCCGACGGCCTCGCGCCCCGGGTGAAGCCGGCCCCGCCGCGGGGCGTTGACCCGGTGACCTGGCTGCGGTGTGTCGCGGCCGCCCTGCAGTCGCGGGCCGGC
>SLRZ01000096.1 GCA_007130695.1 Nitriliruptoraceae bacterium | reverse complement strand
CGATCCGGGTGCGTCGGTCCACCAGGTCCTCGGCGTCCAGGGCGCCCTCGTGCCGCACCGCCCAGGCGAATTCCGCGCGCAGGTGGTCCCCACCGGTCACCACCCGCTCCGAGAGTTCCGGCGAGCGCCGGGCGAGTTCGGCGACCTCGACCGCCTCGGTGCCGTATCGCCGCACCAGGCGCCGCTCGGCCCCGAGGTCCGCGAGGCGGTGCCGGGGTGCGGCACCGACCAGGGGCTGCCGCGCCGTGCGGCACGCCCCGACCTCGACCCCGGGCCTGGCCGCGAGCCGGTCGACCACGTCCTCGGCCATACGGCGGTAGGTGGTGAGCTTGCCGCCGACGATCGTGAGGAGCCCGTCGGGACGTTCGAGCAGGGCGTGGTCGCGCGAGAGGTCGGCGGTGGCCCCGTCGGCCCCGGCCAGCAGCGGCCGCAGTCCCGCGAAGGAGCCCACGACGTCGCCCGGCGTGAGCGGGACCTCGAGCGCCGTGCTCAGCACGTCGAGGAGGAAGGTCTCGTCGGCCTCGTCGGCGACCGGCCGGTCCGAGACCACGTCCACGGGGTCGTCGGTGAGCCCCACGTAGACACGACCGTCGTCCTGTGGGAGGGCGAACACGTACCGGTTGGGCTCGTCCGGGACGGGCACGGTCAGCGCCGCCCGGGGATGTCCGAGGCTCGCAGCATCGAGCACCAGGTGGGCCCCCTTCGATGGCCGCAGACGCACCTCGGGATGCAGTTGGTCGGCCCACACGCCCGTGGCGTTGACCACGTGGCGTGCCCGCACCAGCAGCTGCTGGCCCGTCTGCACGTCCCGCACCCGGGCACCGTCGGCCCCGACCTCCTCCGCGCGGACCCGCGTGAGGACATGCGCGCCGAAGGCCGCGGCGGTGCGGGCGACCGCGACCACGAGGCGGGCATCGTCGACCAGCTGCCCGTCCCAGTTCAACAGCCCGCCGCGCAGCCCCGAGGGGTCCACCCCGGGGACCAGCAGACGGGTCTCGTGCGCGGTCAACCACCGGGGGTTGGGCAACGTCGCCCGGGGCGTGCCCGCCGAGACCCGCAGCGCGGTGCCCGCAGCGAAGCCGAGGGCGGTCATCGCGGCCTGGGCCGGAGGGAAGCCGACCCCCACGGGCGCCACCATGCCCAGCGCACGTGTCAGGTGCGGGGCGGTGTGGTCCATCAGCACGCCCCGCTCGACCGCGCTCTCACGGGCCAGCCCCACCTGGCCCTTGGCGAGATAGCGCAGGCCACCGTGGACCAGCTTCGAGGACCAGCGGCTCGTGCCGTTCGCGAGGTCACCGCGCTCCACGAGCGCCACGCTCAGACCGCGGGTCGCGGCGTCCAGCGCCACCCCGGCGCCGGTCACGCCGCCACCGATGACCAGGACGTCGACGGTCTCGCCGGCCTCGAGTGCGGCGAGTTCGCGCTCACGACGGGCGGCGTTGAGGGAGGAGGGCTTCACGACGGGGCTACCTCTGTGGTCGTCGGGGCCAGTGCCCCGTTCAGGATGTGCTCCAACTCGCCGAGGGCCGCCTCACGGCCGTGCTCCGCCTCGGCGATCCGCGCCGAGATGACGAAGGACTGGACGACCAGGAACGTGCTGAAGGCGATCACCGACGGGTCGCCGGTGCGGATGGATCCGTCGTCCTGGCCTGCGGCGACGAGATCGGTGACGGTGTCGAGGATGGCGCGCTGGGAGGAACCCAGCCGCTGCACGAGGTAGGGCACGAGCAGGTGACCGTCGAGTTCGAGGATGCGTCCGATCAGGGGGTCGTCCGGCACCGCCGCGGCGAGCCGGACCGCGCGCGCCACGAGACGTCCCCGGGTGCTCGAGGCGTCCCCGTCGTCATCACCCGAGGTGCTCAGCAGGTGGATCAGCTCCCGGGTGAGCAGGGCCGCGGTCGCCTGGTCCACGTCCGCGAAGTGGGTGTAGAGCGTGGAGCGCGACAGGCCAGCACGTCGTGCGACCTCGGCCATGGTGGTGCGCCGGACCCCCACCGCCCGCACGCTGTCGGCCACGGCGTCCAGGACCTGTTCCCGGCTCGATCGCTTCACGCCTGCTCCCCGGGTGACGGTCGCCACCATCGGACACTTCGACATTGTCTGTAGGAGTGTATGGTCGACCGCGCTAGCGTCAACACGCCCGGCCCGGCGCGAGAAGGACAGACGATGGACACCCCCCGGCGATCCACCGACGTGACACCGAGCACGGCGCCGATGATCTGGCACGGGTGGGGGGACCCCGCCCAGCGCCACGGCCTGCCGGCCGGCGCGGAGGCGTTCCTCGAGCGGCACATCGGCCCCCTCGGCCCGCCGACGCCACCGGTCGGTCTGGCCGAGGTGCGGGTGGCCCCCGGCCGCCTCGCCGCAGAGTCACGTGCGGCGCTGGCGGCGGTCGTCGGGGCCGACCACCTCCTCGACGGCCACCGCGACCGGGTGGAGCACGCCGGGGGCAAGTCCTACCCCGACCTCGTGCGGCGCCGCCGGGGCGATGCGGTCGCCGCCCCCGACGCGATCCTCCTGCCCGGCTCACACGAGGAGGTCCAGCAGCTCCTCGAGACCTGTGCCGAGCAGCGGATCGCCGTGGTCCCCTTCGGTGGCGGGACCTCCGTCGTCGGTGGCGTGGAGCCCGACCGCGGCGGCTTCGATGCCGTGGTGGCGGTCGATCTCCGGCGCCTCGACCGGCTCGTCCACCTCGATGCCGACTCCCGCATGGCGACGTTCGAGCCGGGACTGCGCGGGCCGCACGCGGAGGCGCTGCTCCGCGAGCACGGCCTGACCCTCGGGCACTTCCCGCAGAGCTACGAGTACGCGACCCTCGGCGGCTACGTCGCGACCCGGTCCGCGGGCCAGGCGTCCACCGGCTACGGACGTCTCGACGACCTGGTCGTCGGGTTGCGCTGCGCCACTCCGGCGGGCGAACTCCGGGTGGGCCACGGCGCGGGCAGCGCCGCCGGCCCGGATCTGCGGGGCCTGCTCACGGGCTCCGAGGGCACGCTGGGCATCCTCACCGAACTCACGCTGCAGGTCCAGACCGCCCCGGAGGTCGAGCGCTACGAGGCCTACGTGGCCCCGTCGTTCGCCTCGGGCGCGGCGACCCTGCGGGCGCTGACCCACGCCGGCGTCGCGCCCCACGTGGCCCGCCTCTCCGACGAGGACGAGACCGCGACCGCCCTGGCCCAGACCGGTGGACCCAAGACGGTCGCACTCCGCCGCTACCTGTGGCTGCGCGGCATCGACCGGCCCTGCCTGCTGATCCTCGGCTGGGAGGGCACGGAGGCCGGCGTCGCGCGTGCCCGCGCCGCCACCCGAGAGGTGCTCGCCGAGCGCCGCGTGCACGCGCTGGGGCGCGCAGCCGGCGCCTCCTGGGCGAGCGGCCGCTTCCGTGGCCCCTACCTGCGTGACGAGCTGATGGACCGTGGCGTCATGGCCGAGACCCTGGAGACCGCGGCGAGCTGGTCGGAGCTCGGGCCGCTGTACCTGGCGGTGCGCGAGGCACTGACCCGCACACTGACCGAACGCGGGACCCCGCCGCTGGTGCTGTGCCACATCTCCCACCTCTACGCCACGGGGGCGTCCCTGTACTTCACCTGGGTGGCGCGCCAGGAGTCGGGCGACGAACTCGAACAGTGGCACGCGGCCAAGCTCGCCGCCAGCGAGGCCATCGTGGCGCGAGGGGCGACCATCACCCACCACCATGCGGTCGGCACCGACCACCGCGCCTGGATGCAGGACGAGATCGGGTCACTCGGCGTGGAGGCCCTCCGGGCGGTCAAGGAGCGGCTCGACCCGACCGGGATCTGCAATCCCGGCAAGCTCCTGCCCCCACCGACCGGTGCGACCCTGCCCCGCCACGACGAACACCTGCGCTGATCCCGCCCCGGAGCGGACACCGCGCCCACGGACGGCCATGCCGGAGCTGCACAGTACGGCCGTCGGGCCAGGGGAACGGGTGGACGGTGCGCCGTGGGTCCACATACTCGGGGTATGGACACTCATGGGGCACTCGCCGCCGGCCGTTTCGTCGCTGCACGACTGGGGTTGTTGATCGGGGTGGTGATCGTCACCGCCCTGCTACTGGCCGCAACGCTGCTGCCCGCGGTCTACACCGCGGACGCCGCGGTCGATTCCGTCGAGCGGGAACTGTTCGACCACCCCCCGCTGCCCGAGGAGATCCCCGCGGCCCCTCGGGTCACGCACGTCTTCGACGCCGCGGGCGACCCGATCACCGAACTCCACGGACCGGTCGAACGCGAGCCCGTGCCCTTCGAGGAGATCTCGGAGTGGATGGTCAAGGCGGCGATCGCCACCGAGGACGCCGAGTTCTGGGAGCACGACGGCGTCAACCACGACTCGATCGTGCGTGCCGGGGTCCGCAACGTCCAGGCAGGCGGTATCGCGGAAGGCGCCTCGACCATCACCCAGCAGCTGGTCACGATGGCCTTCCTCGATCCCGAGCCCACGATCGACCGCAAGCTGCGAGAGATCGTGTGGGCGGTGCAGCTCGAGGACCGACTCGAAAAGGAGGAGATCCTCGAGGCCTACCTCAACCGCGTCTACCTCGGTCACGGGGTCTACGGGGTCGGCAGCGCGGCCGACCACTACTTCTCCCGGGACGCCGGCGACCTCAACATCGGCCAGTCGGCGTTGCTCGCCGGCGCCATCCGCGCCCCCATGGCGAACAACCCCATCGACAACCCCGAGGCCGCGGCCACGCGCCGGGACATCGTGGCCCGCCAGATGCATGCGCTCGACATGATCGACGACGAGCAGCTCGAAGCGATCGTCGACAGCGAGGTCACCCTGAACGTCCGGGAGGACGACCCGGGCCAGCCCTTCTGGGAGGACCTGGTCAAACGGGTCGTCTACGACCCCGACGTCGACCTCCAACCCGGCCTGCAGGAGGCGGTCGGCGACAGCGTCGAGGCACGCGTGGACGCACTGTTCGAGGCCGGCCTGCGCATCACCACGACGCTCGACCGCGAGATGCACCAACAGGCCTCGGCGACCCTCGGCGACTACCTCACCGACCCGGTCACCGACCCGATGGGGTCGATCATCACCGTGGAACACAGCACCGGCGCCGTACGGGCCATGGCGTTGGGCCCCAAGGAGTTCGGGCACTGCGCCGAGGACGAGGAACCCTGCACCACCACCCAGGTCAACCCGGCCGTGCCCGGCATCGGCGGGTCGGGTCGGCAGTCGGGCTCTTCGTTCAAGCCGTTCGTCTCGGCCGCCGCGATCGAGGCCGGTGACGACTTCGAGGTCCCCGAGTTCGAGCAGACCGACACGGACAACGGCGACGACGCGGACAACGGGGACGAGAACGGGAACGAGGTCGGCGGGGTCGGGGTGGACATCGTGTACGACACCCCGTCGGGTGAGGAGATCGAGGACTGCGGTTGGAACGAGGAGTGGGAGCCGGAGAACTTCGACCTCCAGGACCACGGCCAGATCGACATGACCGAGGCCATGCGCGACTCGACCAACATCTACTTCGGCAAGCTCGCCCGGGACACCGGCGTGCTCTCCGTGGTCGAGACCGCGCGTGCCCACGGGTTGACCCACTCCCCCAACCTCGGCGACTTCGGGGAACAGGACTGCTCCATCGGGCTCGGGTCCGCCGAGATCTTCCCGTGGGAGATGGTCGCGGGCTACGGCGCCTGGGCCAACGACGGCCGCCACTGCGAGCCCTACATCATCGACACGATCACCGACCACGAGGGCGAGGTGATCTACGAGCACGAACCGCAGTGCCAGCAGGCCACCGACCCCGAGACGGCCTCCACGATGCGCGGCCTGCTCCGCCAGCCGGTCTCCTCGGGGGGCACCGCCGCGACGGTCGGTGCCCGGGTCCCCGACGCCCACGGCAAGACCGGGACCACCGACAACTTCCGTGACGCCTGGTTCATCGGCTTCGCCGGGGACTACACCACCTCCGCCTGGGTGGGATTCGAGCAGCCGCTCGAGCACCCCGACGGCATGCAGGACGTCACGATCGGCGGGACCTACTACGAGCGTGTCGCCGGGGGCACCATCCCGGCGCCGATGTGGGCCGACTACGTGGGCCAACTGCCCCAGCACTGACGCGACCCGAGGGGACGACCCGCCCCCGGGCGCACGACCGGCCGGGGTGCCGCGACGGACACGTCGTCCGCCGCGACCCTCCCCGTTCCGGGTCGGCGAGGCATCAGCGCCGGGGCTGCGCCTCACTCATGTCGGTGATCTCGTCCCAGTGCTCGGCCATCTCGTCCACGCTCGGACGGTGGTCGAACTCGTGGCCCGGCGACTGGAAATACTGGATCCGCGCATAGCGGCCGCCCGCGGCCAGGATGATGCTGCCCGAGTCGGTGCACTCCTCGCTTGCCAGGTGCACCACCGCCGGCGACACGTAGCCCGGTTCGAGCTTCTCCAGCATCTCCTCCGGCATGATGTCCTCCGTCATGCGGGTGGCCGCGACGGGGACGATGGCGTTGGCGGTGACCGAGTACTTCGCCCCCTCGATCGCGAGGGTGTTGATCAGGCCGACGACGCCCAACTTCGCGGCGCCGTAGTTGGCCTGACCGAAGTTGCCGTAGATCCCCGACGTCGACGACGTGACGATCACTCGACCGTAGTTCTGCTCGCGCAGGTGGGGCCAGGCGGCCTTGACGACGTGATAGGTGCCGTAGAGGTGGACCTTGACCACCGCGTCCCACTCCTGGTCGGACATCTTGTGGAACGACTTGTCGCGCAGGATGCCGGCATTGCAGACCACGATGTCGATGCTGCCGAAGGTGTCCAGGGCGGTCTGGACGACGGCCGCACCGCCGTCCTCGGTTGCGACGTTGTCGTAGTTCGCGACGGCCTCGCCACCATTGTCCTTGATCGTCTGGACCGTCTCGTCGGCCATCTCGTTGCCGCCGCCGCTGCCGTCCCGGGAACCACCGAGGTCGTTGACCACCACCTTGGCGCCCTGCTCGCCGAACAGCAGTGCGTGCTCGCGTCCGATCCCGCCGCCCGCGCCGGTGATGACGACGGTGCGTCCTTCGACTCCTGCCATGCTCCCTGCTCCTCGTCCTCCGGCCACCGCTCACGTGCCGTGCCCGCCGGGCACGTGCTCGCGGTGGTGTCCTGCTCCCGATGTCGGCCGACCCCGCCTTCGGTGGGTGACCGATCGGGAACCGTAGTAGTTTGCGGGTCCGATCCCGATTCGACGGAGGTAGCCGTGGCCGACGAAGTGCTCGTGGAGGTCGCCGACGCGACCCTGGTCATCACACTCAACCGGCCCGAGGCGCGCAATGCCGTCGACCGGGCCACGGCCGAGCAGGTGGCCGACGCCCTGGTCCGGCTGGATGAGGACCCGGAGCTCTCGGCGGGCATCATCACCGGCGCCGGCGGCACCTTCTGTGCGGGGATGGACCTCAAGGCCTTCGTCCGCGGTGAGCGGCCGCAGGTGGCCGACCGCGGCTTCGCCGGACTCACCGAGGCGCCCCCGGACAAGCCGCTGATCGCCGCCGTGGAGGGCTACGCCCTCGCCGGCGGGTGCGAGGTCGCACTGGCGTGCGACCTCATCGTGGCCGGCCGAAACGCCAACTTCGGCATCCCCGAGGTCAAGCGCGGCCTGGTCGCCGCCGCCGGCGGCCTGGTACGCCTCCCACGGCGGATTCCCCAGCAGATCGCGATGGAGCTCGCGCTGACCGGGGACTTCCTCGACGCGGAGCGCGCGGAACGCCTGGGCCTGGTCAACCACCTCTGCGAGGACGGCCAGGCACTCGCGACGGCGAAGGAGCTCGCCGCCAGGATCACCGCCAACGCCCCCCTGGCCCTGCAGGTCAGCAAGCGGGTGATCCGCGACTCCTACACCTGGTCGGACGACGAATGGGGCCAGCGCCAACTGCCCCACATCACGGAGGTCATGCAGTCCGAGGACGCCATCGAGGGCTCCAAGGCCTTCGCCGAGAAGCGAGCCCCCCGGTGGACCGGCCGCTGAGCGCCGGCGACGGGCCCGACCCCGCCGGCACGGACCCGGGCGGGGTGTGGGCCCGACGCCCTCACCCCGCGCCGAACATCTCCACGAACTGTTCGAGCGACGAGGCCCGGTAGGCGACGTTGCGCTCGCGGACCTGTTCGAGCGGGGCGGCGGCCTGCGGGGAGTACAGGTGGCCAGGCAGGACCTGCGCGTGGTCGGGCACGCCGGCCAGTACGCGGTGGAGGCTGTCGTAGAGCGCCTCGACGTCACCGCCGGGCAGGTCGGTGCGCCCGCAGCCGTCGATGAACAGCGTGTCCCCGGAGACGAGGTGGCTGTTCTCGACGAGGAAGCACTGGCTGCCGGGGGTGTGCCCGGGGGTGTGCAGCAGCTCGATCGAGATCTCGCCCACCTTGACCACGTCGCCGCTGTCGTGCTCGACGAGCTGGGACGGCGCCACGTCCGTGCCGCGCGTGACCCAGGGGCTCTCGGTGCGCTGGACGTGGATCGGTACGTCCGCCCGCTCCCCCAGGGCGATCAGCCCCTGCACCGGATGGCCCATCAGCGAGCCGCCGACGTGGTCGGGGTGGTGATGGGTCGCCAGGGCCCCCACGACGCGCATCCCGTCGCTCTCGGCGGCCGCCAGGACGCCGGCGACGTCCCAGGCCGGATCGACGACCACGGCCTGACCGCTCTGGCGGTCACCAACGAGATACACGAAGTTGCGCATCTGGACCGCGATGGGGTCCTCGTCGGCGATGTCCCGGCCGGCGAGGAGCTGTCGGATGTAGAGCCGCTCGTCACTCATGGCGTGGATCCTAGTGGCCCTGGAGCCGAGCGCCCAGAGCCGGCAGACAGGACGTCGCGCTCCCTATGCTCCCTACCCGCCCCCTCATCAAGGCATCACATGGACACCACGGTCACCGACCACCTGCTCACCACGACCCGCTCGGTCCGCAAGCGGCTCGACCTCGATCGGCCGGTGGAACGCGAGGTGATCCTCGACTGCCTGCGCATCGCCACCCAGGCGCCGACGGGCAGCAACCAGCAGGGCTGGCGCTTCCTGGTGGTGACCGACCCCGAGCTGAAGTCGGAGCTCGGCCGGCTCTACCGGGCGGGCGGCGAGGAGTACCTCGAGGCCGGCAAGGAGGCGGCCGCGGGCAACCCGCAGCAGGAGCGCGTGATCTCCTCCGCCTGGCACCTGCTGGAGGTGATCGACCGCGTGCCGGCGATGCTGATCCCCTGCCACCGCGGCCGTCCGCCCGAGGGCATCGCCGCGGCCGGCTACTACGGCTCGATCCTGCCGGCCGTGTGGAGCTTCATGTTGGCCCTGCGCTCCCGCGGACTCGGCTCGGCCTGGACCAGCTTCCACCTCGCCTACGAGCGCGAGGCCGCAGACCTGCTGGGGATCCCTTACGAGGAGGTGACCCAGACCGCGCTGCTGCCGGTCGCCTACACCCTGGGCACCGACTTCAAGCAGGCACCCCGACGGCCGGTCGAGGAGATCACCTACGGCGACCGGTGGCGCGAGCCCTTCTGAGGGCTCAGCGGTCGGCCGTCCCACGAAGGCGCCGCCACTGCCGCGACCACCACGGCCCGTTCGTGCCGGTCACGTAGCTGCCGTAGAAATCCTCCTGCCCCTGTTCGTCGCCGATGAGCATGAGCTTGCCGTCCGCCGGCAGGGGTTCGGCCGGGTCGATGCGCGTGGTCACCCGCCCGTCCGGCGACACCAGGCCCACCACCTGACACCCCGTCTCGTCGGGGATGTCGGCCTCCGCCAACGGCCTGCGGGCCAGTTCGTCGGGGACGGGGACCTCGAAGACCAGCAGGCCCTCCGCGAGCACGAGCACGGAGTCGGGGCGCAGCAGGTTCCACGCCTCGCTCGCTCCCGTCGACGCGTACGACAGGACGAAGTCGGCTCCCGCCCGGTGCATGGTCGACAGGTTGCGGTCCACGTTGACCCGACCCAGGATCTCCACGTCCGGGCGCAGTCGGCGACAGTAGATGGTGAGATAGACGTTGACGTCGTCCTCGTGGGTGGTGACGACGACCCCGGTCGCCCGGTCGATACCCGCACGACGCAGCACGTCGCGGTCGGCGGCATCCCCCTGCACGTAGGACGCCCCGGGACGGATGCGCTCCGGTCGGCGCTCCACGATCGTCGTGCTGATGCCGGCCTCGACCAACGCGTGTGCCGTGGCCCGGCCGACACGGCCGCCCCCGAGGACCACCACGTGGGCCTCGTCGACCTGCCGCGCTCCGAGGGCGTCGTCGGCGGCGAGCAGGTCGTCGTAGGCGTCGAGTTGGTCACGTCGCCCGAGCAGCACCAGCACATGGTGTTCCTCGATCTCCAGGCCGGGACGCGCCATGTGCAGCCGCCCCCGGTCCCAGGCGCCGATCACGGACACCCCGACCCGCGCACGCAGGTCCAACTCGGCCAGGCGCCGGCCGACCAGGGACGTCCCGTGGACGGCGGACTCGGCGACCTCGAGGTCCTCGAAGCTGCTGATGATCCTCGAGCGCGCCCCCGGGGACAGCATCCGCTGGGCGAACGACCGCCCCAACAGCGTTCCGAGGTCGAGGACCCGGTCGCACCCGGCCAACTCCAGGACGTCGATCGAGTCCTGCGAGTTCGCGGTGGCGACGGCCGTCGCCGCGTCGGTGACCTCGCGCATCGTGAACACGATGTTGGTGTTGACCGTGTCACTGCGGGCGGTGACCAGCATCGCCGCCTGCTGGGCCCGCGCCGCGCGGTAGGTGTCCGGGTCGTCGAGCTGGCCGTACATGACCGAGTAGCCCGCGTCGCTGAGCGAGATCGCGAGGTCGACGTCCTCCACGAGCAGGACCCAGGGGACGCCCGCCGTCCCCGCCCGCTGTATGAGCACCTCCTGGAGCGGTTCGAGCCCCGTGACCAGCAGGTGCCCGCGGGTGTCGGCGGGCAGCTGACGGGGAGCGCGGGCACGGCGCTGCGCCTCGCGCCACGGGACGTAGACGAACTGGATGAAGGTGAACGGCAGCAGCATCAGGATCAGCACGGATCCGGTGAGCAGCACCAGCACGGAGTACATCCGACCCAGATCGGACTCGAAGACGATGTCGCCGAACCCCAGCGTCGACATGGTCACCACGGTCCAGTAGACGCTGCTCCACCAGGAGAAGTCGCGCCCCTCGAACGCCATGATCGCGTGGAAGCCGATCGAGAACACGACGATGGAGACCAGGAACACGCCCACCAGCCGCAGCGCGGCCCGTCCCCGGGTGCTCCCGCCCGACGCGGCGAGCATGGACAGCAGCGGCGTGAGGAACTTCACCCGGCGACCCGCGCGATTCCCGCACCGACGTCGACGCGCGACGTCCGACCCACCTGTGCCCTCCCTGCCCGCGAAAGCCGAAGCCTAGGGCAGGCAGGGCGACGTAGGCCGCGGCGGGCGGGGCTGCACCGCCGGGGCGTTCGGCCACCTCGGTCCGCGGACCGGTCGGGTTACGTTGCACCTCCACCCGACCGGAAGGCCCCGCATGGCGCGTGCGCGGATTCAGAGCACGGGGATCGAGCTGGAGTTCGATACCCACGGACCGTCCGGTGGGTCCCCGGTCCTGCTGCTGATGGGCCTGAGCGGATCACGCCTGTTGTGGCCGACGGCGCTCATCGACGGGCTGGTCGACCATGGGCACCGCGTGATCGCCTTCGACCACCGTGACGTTGGCGGCTCGACCGTGCTGCACGACGAACCCGTGACGCTCGACGACGTGCGCGAGGCATTCGCCGGGTGGCCGGTCACCCCGCCCTACCGGCTCGAGGACCTCGCCCGTGACGCGGAGGGCCTGCTCGACCACCTCGCCGTCCCACGGGCCCATCTGATCGGGACGTCGATGGGCGGGATGGTGGGCCAGCACCTCGCCTTCACCATCCCCGACCGTGTCCTGAGCCTGACCTCGATCAACTCCACGACCGGCATGCGGGTCCCGGAGCGACCGCTGGCCGAGCCCGCCCAGATCCCGGACCCCCGACCGCCCACCGGGTGGCACGAGTTCCGTGTCTGGTTCGTCGACGGACTACGGGAGCTCAGCAGTCGCCGGTGGTTCGACGAGGAGGAGACCGCCGAGCTCGCCCGCGCGGTCTGGGAACAGGGCGTGCAGCCCGAGGGCAACCTGCGTCATCTGCTGGCCATCCTGGCCGACGGCGACCGCACCGCACGGTTGGCGGGGGTGCGCGCCCCGACCCTGGTGATCCACGGTGCCGACGACCCGCTCATCGACGTCGGCGAGGGACGTGCCACCGCGGCCGCGGTGGCCGGCTCACGTCTCGTCGTCCTCGAGGACATGGCGCACGACCTGCCCGCAGCGCTCGTGCCGCGCCTGCTCGAGGAGATCGCGCAGCACCTCGCCCGGGCCTCGGACACGTCGTCGGTCAGCCGGCCGGAGTGACCCTGACCTCTCGGGTGAACGCCTCCGCCTCCGACAGCGCCCCGGCCAGGGCCTGCTCGGAGTCGAAGGTCGTCGCCTCCAGTCGGCGGGCCTCCACGCCCAGGGTGAGCGGATCCCGCCCGTAGGGCCAGGGGTCGACGCTCACGGTCTGCTCGGTCCGTCGCAGCGTGTAGCCGATCGGCCCGACGCGTGGCGTGATCTGGTCGGGCAGCCCGGCACCGCACAGCAGCAGCGACAGCGCGTCGAGCATGGCGATCCAGTCGGAGGCGACCTGCACGGACTCCGGCAGGGCGTCCCAGCTGCCCCCCAGGCCCAGACGCTGGAGCACCGCCGACTGACGTTCCCGCTCCTCTTCGACGAGCCGGTGCATCCCCGGACTGTCACGGGTCTCGAAGAACCTCGATCCGTGGAGGCCGACGAAGAGCCCGACCAGTTCGTCGACGGCCGCGCCCCGGTCGATGCCCCGTCGCCACAGTTGCTCGTAGCGGTCGTCGGGAACGTTGTTGAACGTGTGGGGCCGCCCCTGCTCATCGACGGTCGGTGCGGCGTCGGCCTCGCGCCAGCCGTTGTCGTGGACCCTGGCGGCGGCGACGAAGGCCGCATGGTGGGGAACGAGGAACGGCAGCCGGGCGGCCAGGTCGCCCGTCAGACGGGCATGGGCCTCCTGGTCGATCAGGACCAGGCCCCTGCGGTCCTCCTCGACGATCATCTCGCCCTCCAACCGGGTCGTGTGTGTCCGTCACCGTCACAGCTTGACCGGGAAGCGGCCCCATTGCCACGAACCGACCCGTCCGCCCGTGCGATGGCGGACCGGGGGACGGCACCGGTCCCCTACCGTCGACGGCATGGACACTCGTCGTGTACGCAACGTCCTCGGCATCGCCGTCGGGGTGCTCCTGGTGGCGGGCTTCGGCCTCGGGCGCGTCCTGGGTGGGGTCACCGGCAGCGGACCGGCCTCGACCTGCGAGGACCCGGTGGCCTGGCACATGGCGGGGCAGCTCGTGGGGGAAGCCGGCGCCGTCGAGGGGCCGGTGTCGGCCGTCTCCCACGAGCCGGACGTCGGCGGGGCACCGACGTTCATCAACCTCGGCAACGCCCACCCCGAACAGGATCGCTTCGACGTGGTGGTCTACGAGGACGTCCGCGACCGTTTCGAGACACCGCCCGAGGAGCTCGAGGGGGCCCGGGTGTGCGTCCGGGGCCAGATCCGCGACCGTGACGGTGTCCCCCAGATCGTGCTGGACGCCCCCGGCCTGCTCTCGCGGCGGTAGGCGGCAGATCGCGACAGCCCTCAGATGAGGTGCAACCCACCGTCGACGGTCAGGACCTCACCGGTCACGTAGGAGGCATCCCGCGAGAGCAGGAACACCGCGACGGAGGCGACCTCCTCGGCGGTGCCCGACCGGCCCATCGGCACCGGCGTGCGCGCACGCGACGGCCGCCCCTGATTGGCCAGGCGTCCGAGCGGCGTGTCGATCAGCCCCGGGGCCAGCACGT
>SLRZ01000156.1 GCA_007130695.1 Nitriliruptoraceae bacterium | reverse complement strand
CTCCGACCAGCACTACACCGGCTGGGCCAAGGAGGCGGCCTCCCCGTCCTGGGTGGCGGCCGTCGACGCCACCAACAACGACACGCGCACCCGCGGCCGGGTGATCACCCACGACGGCTCGCTGATCAACGCCTTCTACTCCTCGTCGTCACCGGGCACGACGGAGGACCCCCGCGACATCTGGACCGCCGACGTGCCCTACCTCGAACCGGTCGACGACGGCTACGCGCACGACGCCGACGCCGGCAACCCGCGCAGCTCTTGGACCGAGGAGTTCGACTACGAGGACTTCTCGCAGCGCCTGGGCTTCGACGCCGTTCTCGAGGTCGAACTGGTGGAGCACCTGCGCTCCGGCAACCCGGGCGTCTACCGGGTCGAGGGCGAGCGTGACGGCGAGACCGTCACCGAGGAGCTGCACACCTACCGGGACCTGCGCGGCGACCTCGGCCTGCCGTCCCACGGCATCTGGGAGATCGAGCTGGAGCTGCCGCACCTGTTCTCCGACGTACCCCGCGACCATCCGTTCCACGACGAGATCGCCTGGCTGGTCGACGAGGGCGTGGCACAGGGATTCGACGACGGCACGTTCCGGCCGGTGACCGGGGTGAGCCGCCAGGCCGCCGCCGCGTTCCTCTACCGGCTCGCGGGTGAACCCGAGGGTTCCCACGAGACGGACTTCGACGACGTCGACGAGGACCACCCCTTCCGCGAAGAGATCGCCTGGGCCGACGCCAACGGCATCGTCGGCGGGTACGCCGACGGGACCTTCCGCCCGGGGCAGGTGGTGACCCGACAGGCCATGGCCGCATTCCTCGCGAACTACCAATTCGGGGGCGACGTCCCGGACGGTCTCTCGAACGACTTCGAGGACGTGGACGAGCATCACCCGTTCCACGACGAGATCTCGTGGCTCGCCGACGAGGGCCTCGCCGGGGGCTACGGGGACGGCACGTTCCGGCCACGTGGTGATGTCGCCCGCCAGGCGGCGGCCGCCTTCCTCCACCGCTACGCGGGCGAGTGAGGCCCCGCGCACCGCAGGCCGGCCCCCGAGCGTCCAGGAGGCGGCGAGGACGCGCGACCGGCGGTGCACCCGTCCGACCGCAGTAGCCTCCGCGGCCGGTGTCGAGGTCGTCGGGAAGGGGCCCGGGAATGGCGGACCAGCGAACCCAGGAGGAGCTTGGGGAGGCACGGCAGCGCATCGCCCGGCTCGAGCGGGACCTCGAGGCGGTCACCCACACCCGCTGGTGGCGGGCACGCGAACTGCTGCGCGACGCCCGACGGCAGCCGAGTGCCCTGCTGCTGCTCCTGCCCCGTCTGCTGAGACTGCTGCTCCGGGGTTCTGTCGCCGCAACCGGGGAGTCCACCGACGACCGTGCGCACCCTCCGGTCACGACCGGCGCACCATCACCCAAGGGGCCGGCGTCCGACCCCCGCCAGCGACTCACCGAGGCCGCGACGGGTCGGGCGCAGTACCAGGCCCGCCTGGCGCCCTGCGACGCCCCGCCGACCCGCAACGCGACGCTCACCGCGGTCGTCCCCCCGGGTGCGGAACCCCCGTGGATCGGCGGCGTCGTCGACGAGGTCACCCAGATCGACGGCGCGCGGCTGTGGCTGCTGACGGCTCCGGCGGACGCCGACCGGGTCAGGACCGCTCACCCCAGCGCGCAGGTCTTGGCGTTGCGTGACGAGCCGGCCCTGCGCGCGGAAGCCTTCCGGGCCTCGGGCGTGGTCATGGTCGACCTCGGTGAGGACCGGGCGACGGCAGAGGACGCCGGCCGAACCGCACTCGAGGCGGCGGCGACCGGTTGCGCCGTGGTGGGCCACGACCCTCGTGGCCTGTACACCGATCTCGGCCTGCCGGACCTGGGGCCGAGGGCGCAGGACGCCGCGACGATGGCCAGGCAGGCCCGCTTCCTGCTGACCAACCCGGAGATGATCGAGCGAATCGGCGCGGTCGCCCTCCGCCGGGCGCACGCCTCACGGTTGACGGGAGCGGCCGGGGGCGCCACGACGACTCCGAACGTGCCGACGGTCTCCGCGGTCCTCGCCACCGTGCGGCCCCACCGGCTCGAGCAGGCCGTCCGCGCCCTCGACGCACAGCAGGGGGTGGACGTGCAACTCGTGGTGGTCGGACACGGGTTCGAGCCGGACGCCGCCGCCCTCCGCACCGCCCTCGACGGCGGTGCGGTCGGCGAGGTCCACACCCGGCAGGCTCCCACCGACCACTCACTCGGGGAGGTCCTCAACCTCGGCTTCGGTGCCGCGGACGCGCCCCTGCTCGCGAAGGTGGACGACGACGACCTCTACGGCCCGCACTACCTGCAGGAGCAGGCGCTGGCCGCCGGCTACGCCGGTGCCGAGATCGTGGGCAAGTGGTCGTGGCACCTGTACCTGTCCTCGCTGGACGTGACCGTGCTTCGTCGGCCCGGCCACGAGCACCGAACGCACCCGCACGTGTCCGGGGCGACGATGCTGCTGACCCGCGACGCCTTCGACGCCAACCCGTTTCCGGCCCGGGCACGGGGTGAGGACATCGAACTGCTGCGGCGCGGGGTCTCGCTGGGGATGAACGTTTACTCGACGAGCCGGTTCAACTTCATCGCCGTGCGCCACGGGGGCGATCACGGCCACACCTGGCGCGCCGACGACCTCGAGGTCGCGACCCGGGGGGCCGACGACCGGGTCCGCTTCGTGGGCCCATCCACCGACCAGATCTTTCTCTAGTCGTCGGCACCGCACCGCCGCACGGCGGTGACCACCGTGTCGACCGCCCCTCCCGAGGTGGTGTCGACGCGGCACACCGGCGCATCCGTCCCTGCCACGGCCGCATCGACCGCGTCGACGTAGCGCTGCAGCAGGTCGAGCAGGGCGCCGTCGGACTGGACGTCGAAGCTCCGGTTCGCGCGACGTTGCCGGATGCGTTGCCGGCACACCTCAGCAGGGGCGGTCACGTGGACGACCAGGTCCGGGGGCGTGATCGCCCTGGTCGGGACGACCTGCCCGCCCTCTGCGCCCAGGGTGGCCAGGCCGAGCAGGGGGCCCTCCTCGAGGAGCACGACCCCGGCCTCGCTGGCGAGGCTGCGGCGGTACTGCTCATATCGGGCGAGCCGGGCGAGCAACTCGAACTGCGCGCGACTGCGGACCCTCGCGAGGTGGCGTCCGATGGTCGGATGGGACACCAGTGTCCACAGCCGCTGCCCGTCGCGCTGGAGACCCTGCAACCAACGGCCCCTCACCGGGAAACGCCGCAGCCCAGGGTGAAGCCGTGCATCCGTCAGCCGCTTCCCAACTGCCCGGGCAGTTGTGGTCTTGCCCGCGCCAGGCGGGCCAACGAACTCGACGATCACGGAATGCTTTCACGGCTCTTGCGCGGAGCTTGTCGACCTGTGCCCACGCACTCACCTGGGCGCAGGTGATCGCATCGTCATCCTTGCCCGCCCCTGACTCACGGGGCCCGAGCTGATCATCGATTCTAGCCCCACCGGGTTGGGCGTCGCGCGACGGTGCCGAACGTCGCAGAGACGCATTCCAGGACGAGGCCATGGTCACGAGTGACATCGCCGTCGGCAGGGTTGACCGCAGAGTCCGCAGGGTCAACATCGATGTCTGGATACTGGTGGCTCGCGAGGACAAGTTGACCGCTGCTGGCTGCTCGGCCACTTACGGCGTGGTGCGGCCGGACCGACCCCGTCGGCCGCTTGGGCCAATCACCGGTCG
>SLRZ01000135.1 GCA_007130695.1 Nitriliruptoraceae bacterium | reverse complement strand
CCGCGTCACATACGAAATAGGTAGTGAGTCGAGAATCATTCTGGACGGCTGCCTCTTCCATACGTGGTGTCCAAACCAAGAAGCGCTTCCCATCAGATGCGCCGGAGTCGGTTACGTCAAAGACGCTACCTCGAAGTACCACTTCGTCAAACGGATTCTGAGCGGTCCCCGAAGCCGTAGGCCAGTGTGCGCTGTAATCGAGGAGCTATTCGAAGGGTATACCAGACGGTATACGTACGAAGCAGCCTAAGTTCGACTGTGCCCAGATTTCGTTGGCGCATCGTGTTGGTGGGAGTCGTTCTCGGAATGGGGGTCCTCGCTGCGGTGGGTATATTCGTAATCGATGTAGAATCGACAGCCCCCAAACCGGCGCCTTTCGACGATACAGTCTCGATGGGCCTTGCTCCAGACGACGAGTACGGACTCGAGGAGACAGTCGAACTGCCGAAGGCACAGGTGTTCTACTCGCAATACGAGTACGTCGTCGGTTACTACGGCGTAGAGCGGTTCGTCGAGACGCAACGACAGGACGGCCACACACAACGGTTCGGCCATCCTCAGACGGTCTACGTTACGGACTACTCCAGCGTGGACCTCGAGCTGACTACAGATGGCTACCCGACAGCCGATAGTGATCCATCCTGGACCGACGGGGAAGACGCATGGTTCGTTCACGGAAGTGACGCCAGAACACCGAGTGGAGAGACGCCCATCCCGTTCTCGGAGCGCGACGATGCAACCGCGTTCGCCGACGCCCACGGCGGAACGGTGCTCGCGTGGGATGACCTGCTCGAAGAGCGATTCGAAATAGACGATGCGAGCGTCGTTCGGGATCGGGTTGAGGGCCAACACCAGGACGCCGACGAGCGTGTCGACTCCGCGAGAGAACTTCGCGAACGGCCGGTTTCGACAGTGGTCGGCGACGATACAGAGACGATTCAGGAAGCGATCGAGCAGGCTCCCGAAAACACTACGATCGTGATTCCCGAGGGCGAGTACGAAGAGGAACTCGAGATCGAGCGGCCGCTGACGCTTCGCGGTGACGGCGATGTCACTGTCCGTGGCGACGGCACCGGCTCGGTCATCACGACGACCGCGGATCGGACTGCAGTCGTCGGATTGACCGTTACCGGTTCGGGGTCGCAAGGAGCACAGCGGGGCGGTGATGCAGAGTTACCCGGAACCGAAAACGAAACCGGCGAGTGGGACGAAACATTCGAGCGGAACTACGCGAGTGGCGATGCCGGAATCGCCATCCACACCGCGAACCAGTCGCTGATCGAAGACGTCACCGTCGATTCGTCAGTGACGGGTGTGCTCCTTCGCCGCAGCGGCGAGTCTGTCGTCCGAAACGTCACCGTTCACAGTCCGGCGGACTGGTCGGACGGACACGCGGGAATTCTGGCGTTTCGTACGCCGGGCGTGATCGAACACACGACGGTGTACGACGGCAGAGACGCGGTGTACTCTCACCACTCCCACGGCCTCGTCGTTCGCGATAACGAACTCGAGGGGAACCGGCTGGGGATCCATCTCATGCACACGTCGGATGCGCTTCTCGGAAACAACCAGCTCAGAGAGCAATCCAACACGGGAATTTTCATCATGACCGGGCCGGAACGCAATGCGATTATCAACAACGACATCCGGAATACGGAGCAAGCGCTCTCAGCTGGTGGGAGCGACTCGTACGTCGCGGAAAACGTTCTCGAAGGCAACAACGTCGGATTACGGATCTCCGCGACGAACTCGATCTACGAACGCAACGTCATCGCGGGCAACGAGGTCGGAGCCGACGTACAGGCACTGTTGCCGACGAGCCAGGTGCTCGAGAACGATTTCGTCGAGAACGAGCGACACGCGACGGCAAGTTCCGGTCCACTTCGAGTCTGGACCGACGATGGAAGCGGTAACTACTGGCAGGGGGCAGTCGGTTTCGGCGACGGCGAGACGATCGAGCGAGCGTACTCGCCGACCGATCCAGTCGATCAGCGGTTGCACCGAGTCGACGGCACACCGACACTCGCGCAGGCACCTGCCCTCGAGGCACTCGCCGGCCTCGAAGGCACTGTTCCCGGAATGCGGACCGGGAGCATCGTCGATCTAGCGCCGACCTGTGAGCCGAACAACCCCGAGCTACTCGAGCGAACCGCGTGGCAAGACCGAGCGTGGCCCTGTGACAGCGCAGCCTAACGAACTCATGACACGACAAACCCCAGTATTGGAGATTACGTCAGCGGACTACAACTACGGCAGCGTCGAAGTGCTAGATGATATCACGACTACCTTCGGTGAGGGAACGATAACTGCACTGATCGGACCGAACGGCTCCGGAAAGACCACGCTCCTTCGCGTCCTCGCCGGCCTGCTTGAGCCGACCAACGGAGCGGTTCGCTACCGCGGCACCGATGCAACCCGCCGAATCGGCTATCTTCCACAACAGCCAGCCTTCCGACCCGGTTTTACCGTCCTCGAGACGTTGCAGTTTTACTCGTCGCTGGTCGGAGCCGGAGAGGCCGACGCGAGGAAACGACTCGAGCAAGTCGGGCTCGAGGATGCAGCCGACCGGCCCGTCGAGGCGCTTTCCGGAGGAATGACCCGGTTAGTCGGGATCGCCCAGGCAACGATCGGGGATCCGCCGGTTATCGTGCTCGACGAACCGGCGAGCGGGCTCGATCCCGGAATGAGCAAACACGTCTTCGAGATCGCGACCGACCTCGCCAGTGCAGGAACGGCGGTCCTGTTGAGCTCTCACGACCTCGAATTGGTCGACCGAACTGCGGACGAAGTTTTGATACTCGACGACGGACGTGTCGTCCGTCACGGCCCGCCGGGGGCGATTCGAGCGGAACTCGGAGTCGAGTCGCTGCGTGCGGTATACGAAAATTCGGTTGCTGCCGAAGAAGGTACCGTTCGGGTACAGGGGGTGAGTTCGTAGTATGGAACACGAATCCGCACAGCCAGCCAGCGAGCAGTCACCGTCGACGAGCCACCTCCTGGGAACTGTCATCGGTCGAGAGCTCCGGACAGTGGTTCGCACCCGAACCTTCTATCTGCTCACGGCCGCACTCGCGGCCGTCGTCGTGGGAATCACCTGGATCGGTGGTGGCTACGCGGCAGGATACCTTCCGACGGCCGTCGATCTCTTGACTCCCCTCGAGTTGCTCGTCCCGATCGTCGCCGTTGCCTTCGGCTACCGGGCGATCCTCGCCGACGAACAGCGGGGAGAACTCGACGTTCTCGAGACGTATCCGATCTCGCCACGCGAACTCGTTC
This sequence comes from Nitriliruptoraceae bacterium, assembly GCA_007130695.1. Classification (GTDB taxonomy): domain Bacteria; phylum Actinomycetota; class Nitriliruptoria; order Nitriliruptorales; family Nitriliruptoraceae; genus SKLC01. The sequence goes on along the minus strand of SLRZ01000135.1, from coordinate 444 downwards.
TCGGGGTGTACGCGGGCCGCGCCGCTGGGTTGGTAGCGGCGATCGCCGTTCCGCTGGTACTTGCTGCGGTCGCTATCGCGGTCACCGATACTGACGTACTCGCGATTTACGCGACACACACCGGCGCCGACTCGCCGCTGTTGTTCGCTCGGTTCTTCGTGCTGACCGTCCTGTTCGGTCTCGTCGTCCTCGCTATCGCGCTCGCGATCTCCTCGCTCGTTAGCGGAACTCGGAGCGCACTTGGGATGTCGATCGTGGCGCTCGTCGCCCTGCTCTTCGGATTCGATCTGGCAATCGTCTACGGACTTGCCGAGGGACTGATCGGTGACGACAGTCTCCTCTACTCACTTGCGATGAGTCCATTGAGTGCGTATCGCGGTCTCGTTCTCGAGACGACGGTCGCCGTCGCGTCGGGAACCGGACCGCAGGTCGCCTCACCCGTTG
>SLRZ01000117.1 GCA_007130695.1 Nitriliruptoraceae bacterium | reverse complement strand
GACACCGCGCTGGAGGGCCTGACGGATCCACCACACCGCGTAGGTCGAGAACTTGTACCCCTTGGTGTGGTCGAACTTCTCCACGGCGCGGAGCAGGCCCAGGTTGCCCTCCTGGATCAGCTCGATGAAGTCGAGGTCGCGACCGGAGAACTTCCGGGCCTGGGGCACCACCAGCCGCAGGTTGGCCTGGACCATCGTCTCCTTGGCCCGGGCGCCGTCGAGGCTGATGCGGCGCAGGCGGGCACGGCGGGCCCGGGTCAGCGACTTGTCGGTCAGCATACGGTCGGCGTCGAGGCCGGCCTGGTAGCGCTTGGCGAGGTCCGCCTCGCTCTCCTTGTCGAGCAGCTGGTGACGACCGGCGTCGTTGAGGTACTGGCGCACGAGGTCGGTGGTGACGGCGGCGGAGTTGTCGAACACGTGCTCGGGCGCGTCGTCGGCCACGTCGTCGATGAGCTGCAGGCCCTGGGTCCGGACCTCCGCGATCGAGTCCTCCACCCAGGTGTCGCCGTGGAGTTCGGGGACGTGGAGCTCCTGGAGCTCGGAGAGCAGCACGTAGCCGCGCTCGGACGAGCGTTCGAGGAGTTCCTCGACCGCGATCTCGGCGGTCGGGAGATCGGTCGGGTTCACCGTGACCTCCTTACAGAAGGACTGTCGTCTCGCTGGCGTGTCTTGGAGCCTTCGAGTCCGGGACCAGCGCACCCGGAGCCGTGCAGCCCACTCTCGCACGTCCCCACCCGCCCTCCGCGCAGCGCGGTGCCGACGAAAGGGATGGGCCGTGACACGTACGGTTCGAGGCCGGTGTCCGCCCGGACGGGTCCCCGTGTGCGTCGCGAGCGTTCATCCCCTCAACGCTCGAGTCGGCCGTGGGCGTCCCCGTGGCGAGCTTATGTGCACTGTACGCACGTCATGTCGCGGGGGCGACGACCTCGACCTTCAGCCCTTCCGGGTCCTCACAGAAGACGGCGTAATGGTCGGTCCCGCCGGCGAAGGGGTGCCGGTCCGGGTACAGGATCCGCACCCCGCGACGTCGGAACTCCTCGGTGATGCGGTCGACCTCCGCCTCCGAGTCCGCCCGGAAGGCCAGGTGGTTCAGGCCGCTGGAGCGTCGGTCGAGACGCCCGGCGCCCTCGGGGGCCTGGACCAGCACGAGTGCGGTGTCGCCGAGGGCGTAGGCGCACCCCTCGTCCCACTCCTGCCGGCACTCCCAGCCCAGGTCGGTGAGCAACCAGCCCCAGAAATCGACCGCGACCGCCAGGTCGCTGACGTAGAGCTCGAGATGGTGCAGGTGCCCCTGTCCGGCCACTGGCTTCGCCCCTTCACGATCGTGTGCAACGCGAACCCTAGCCGCGCCTCCTCTCGATTCCGGTGACCCGGCCGTCGCTGCAGGCCACCCCCTCGGCCTCCAGCCGGCGGGCGTGCGCGATCTCTGCCCCCGGGACCAGACGCCCCGTCGCCGTGACCACCCGCCACCACGCTACACCGTGGCCGTGCTCGCGCAGCACGGCGCCCACGCGTCGCGCCGCCCCGGGGCGGCCGGCCTCCGCCGCCACCTCGCCGTAGGTGACGACCACGCCGGCGGGCAGCGCGGCGACCACCTCGAGGATGCGCTCGGCCAGCGAGTCGGGCGGCGGGTCGTCCACGGGCACCGGGTCGTGACGCTGCTAGTTCGCGACGGACGCGGTCTCGGGACGTTCGTCGTCGGCCCGTGCCCTACCCGGGTAGGCGATGCGGGGGTGGTAGACGCCCACCAGGGACTCGACGATCGTGTCTCGGGTCCGGCGCAGTTCGCGGAACGTCAGATCGCACTCCTGGAACTGCCCGTCGTCGACCCGTTCCGCGAGCAACTTGTCCACGGTCTCCTCGATCTCCTCGCGCGGCAGCGTTCCCCGGTTCATGGCCATCGCCCGGGTCGCGGCCTCGGAACAGTCCGCGAGCAGCAGGACCGCCGCCTCCTTGCTGCGCGGCTTGGTGCCCTTGTAGCGGTAGTGCGACTCGTCGACCTCGTCGGGGTCCGAAGACTCCCGCAGCGCCCGTTCGTAGAAGTAGGTCACCAGCATGGTGCCGTGATGGCTGCCGATGCAGGCCACCACCTCGGGGGGCAACCGGTGCTCGGTCGCCATCTCGACCCCATCGACGACGTGGTTCTGGATGATGATCGCCGAGACCTCCGGTTCGAGGTCGTCGTGCGGGTTGGCGATGCCGTGCTGGTTCTCGATGAAGAAGTGGGGCTGGCGCACCTTGCCGATGTCGTGGTAGAGGGCGGCCACGCTGCCGAGCAGGGGGTCGGCGCCGATCTCCCGGCAGGCGCGCTCCGTCAGCGAGGCCACCATCACCGAGTGGTTGTAGGAACCCAGCGCCTTGGACTCGAGCTCACGCAACAGCGGATGGTTGCGATCGGCGAGGTCGAGCAGCGCGGTGACCGTCGGCAGGCGGAACATGGTCTCGAGGAACGGCAGCGCGCCCTGGACCGCCAGGGTGGTCACGACCCCGTTGACGGCGCCGGCGCCCAGGGCGGTCAACAGCTCATCGTGCGGCCCGAAGACCGCGACCGTCAGGACGGCCAGGACGGGGTAGGACATGCCGGCGCGCAGCGTCGCCGAGCGCAGATCGGATCGGGAGCCGATCCCCCGGGTCAGCGCGACGCTGACCAGCACCGCCGCGGACGCGAACAGCGCCACGGGACCCGCCGAGGGTGTCGCCACCAGGACCAGCAGGGCCGCCGGCAGCATGGTGGCGATCCCGACGACCGGATGGATCAGCAGCGCGACGAGCATCGCCAGGGCCCCCGCGGGCACCGCGTAGTACCACCCGCTGGAGGCGACGTCGGTGAAGACGCTGACCCCGACGACCAGCAGGCTGTAGGCCAGCGTGAGCAGCGACAACAGCAGCAGCTTCTGGCCGCTGCCCCACACCCTGGGCTGCATGCGGTTGAGGTAGATCGCGCCCACGGCCACCACCAGCAACATGGCCAGACCGGCGCGGCCGAAGGCGCGCAGCGGCGAGGAGCCGTCCAGGCCGAGCTCCGAGATCGCGCGGGCCTGCAGCGGATCGACCACCTCGCCCTCGCGCACGATCGCCTCGCCGGCCCGCCAGAACCGGACGACCTCGGTCGCCTCGTCGGCCGCGCGCTCGCGGGCCGAGGCGGTGGCGTCCGGGTCGACCGTGACGGTGGGCCGCATCGAGCGCTCGATGAGCGGCACGGCGATGGTCTCGTCGGTCTCTCCCGGGAAGCTGCGGACGGCGACCTCCCCCGGCAAGCGGTCGGCGAGGAGCGCGTCGAGCTCGTCCTCGGTGACCCGCTGGCGAGCGAGCTCCTGGGTGATCGCCACCGTCTCGCGTTCGACGGTCTCGAGTTCGCCGTCGGACAGCGCGACCAGTTCGGCCGCGACGTCCTCGTCGAGCGCACTGACCAACGAGAGCAGTTCTTGCCGCTGCCCGCTTCGGGAGGGCGCGTCGCCGTCATCCCCGCGCACCTCTGCGGCCGCCGAGAAGACCGCACGGACGTCGCTGACGATCTCGCTCTGCGCGTCACGGTCGAAGAACGTCACGGGTTCGACCGACTCCGCCGCCGTGCGCCGTGCCGTCTCTGTGGCCTCCGGGTCGGCCTGGCGCACCTGCTCGGTCGCGAACACGGTCCTCGGCGCCGGCTCGCCGTCGCGGACGGGCTGCTCGTCGGCGACCGCCCCCATGGCGACCACGACGGGCACGGCGACCAGCGCGATCAGCACGGCAGCGATCGCGGGCAGCCGCTGACGCCAGGGGGAGCTCACCAGCCGTCACCTTGTTCGTGGGGGGTCGTCGCCAGCCGGGGGTCCGGTCGGGACCAGTGTCGCCCATGGGCGGGAATCCTGCCGGGCGGTGGGCCGGGATCGGGCCCGGGGCGCACGCCCGACGACTACTTCGGCACCCGTGCGGCCACGTAGGCTGCCCGCCGCCCGTGCTCGACGATGTGAAGGAGTGGCCGGGTGCCCCACCGCGAACGCCCCTCCCCCTGGGTCGCGCTGGCCCGGGACGACTGGGCGGCACTGCGCGCCTCGACACCGATGACGATCTCCTCCCAACAGGTCGAGTCCCTCCAGGGCCTCACGGAACAGATCTCCATCGACGAGGTCACCGACATCTACCTGCCGCTGTCGCGGCTCCTCAACCTCTACGTCGCGGCGACCCAGGAACTGCACCGGGCCACCGACACCTTCCTGCGGGCGAGCACCGCGAAGGTGCCCTTCGTGATCGGCGTCGCCGGGTCCGTGGCGGTGGGCAAGTCCACGACCTCGCGCCTGCTGCAGGCGCTGCTGTCGAGGTGGCCCGACCACCCCGAGGTGGCACTGGTGACCACCGACGGCTTCCTGCACCCCAACGCGGAACTCGAGCGTCGGGGTCTCATGGAGCGCAAGGGGTTCCCCGAGTCCTACGACACCGCCGCCCTGGTGCGCTTCGTCGCGGACGTCAAGGCGGGCGAGCTCGAGGTCACCGCGCCGGTGTACTCGCACCTGCACTACGACGTCGTGCCCGACGAACAGGTCGTGGTGCGCCAGCCCGACGTGCTGATCGTGGAGGGCATCAACGTCCTGCAGACCGGTACCTCCCCCGACGAGCGCCGGGTCTTCGTCTCGGACTTCTTCGACTTCTCCATCTACGTGGACGCCGACGAACCGGACATCGAGAACTGGTACGTGGAACGCTTCAAGCGGTTGCGCTCCACCGCGTTCCGGGACGAGCGGTCCTACTTCCGACGGTACGCCGACCTCGGCGACGCGGACGCCGAGGAACTCGCGCGCGACATCTGGCGGCGCATCAACGGGGTCAACCTGCACACCAACGTGCTGCCCACCCGTTCGCGTGCGGACCTGATCCTGCACAAGGCCGCCGACCACAGCGTCGAGCGCGTCCACCTCCGCAAGCTGTAACCACCCGGGGGGTCCGCCCGCCGGGGGGCACGGAGTTCCCCCCAGCCGAGGGGGGAACGAGCGGGCGCCGAAGCGAAGCGGCGCCCGCGATGGGGGGGTTGTGAGAACCGAGCTCAGTTCACGTCGACCGGGGGCTCGCCCACGGGGCTCCAGGTGGCCAGCACCCCGCGGATCGCGGTGACGGTCGCCAGCGGCTGGTCGAGCAGCAGGTGGTGGTGGGCCCGGGGCACCTGCACGAACGGCACACCGGCCGCGGCGGCCGGCGAGCCCTCCAGCAGGTCGCTCATGTAGGAGACCACGTCCTCGTCGACGATCGCCGACTGTTCACCGTTGATGACGGCGACCCGGCAGGTGACCTCCGCGAGCCGGGCGGCGAAATCGATCGGACGGTGCGAGCCCTCACGTCGGACGAACACGCCGGGGTCGAACTTCCAGGTCCAACCGCCCTCGGGCTCCTCGCGGATGCTGTTGTGGGCGATGTAGTCGAGGAACCAGTCGTTGTCGCACTCCTGCGGCGGGATCAGCTTGAAGCGCGCGAGGATGGCGTCGCGGTCGGGGTAGACGCGGCGCTGGATGAACCCCCGCCGGTTGCCGCCGCGGCCCTCGTCGGATTCCGGGTCGGGGCGGCGGACCGGGGAGTCGAGCACGATCGCCCCCTCGAGGTCGCGGCCGTGCTCGGCCGCGGTCACGATCGTGACGAAGCCGCCCATCGAGTGGCCCGCCACGACCGGGCGGCCCGAGCCGCCGGCGTCGTCGGCGACGGCGAGGACCTCCTGGGCCCACTGCTCGGCGCGGTAGACGTCCCGCCAGCCGCTGTCGCCGTGGCCCGACAGGTCGATGGCCACGACCCGCCGGTCGGCGCTGAACATCGGCGCGTGCGGGGCCCACCACCGGGCGTGGGCGGCACCACCGTGCACGAGGACCAGGGTCGGTGCGCCGCGTTCACCCCAGGCGAGCCACCGGATCTCGCAGCCGTCCACGAGGACGCTGCCCTGCTCGGGCTCGATCGCGACCGCCTCCTCGAACCACGACGGACCCACCTGGTACCTCCTGTCGACAGCGCCTGTGCGCGGAGGCTAGCGTCAGGTGCACAGACCCCCGTGGTCGCCCCGGCTCCCCTCTCGCGCCCTAGAGTTCCCCCGTGACCGTTCCCTCCACGCGTGCCTTCGGGCCACGCGAGACCCTCATGCTCCTGGTGCTGGCCAGCATGTGGGGTCTGTCCTTCCTGTTCATCGAGATCGCCCTGCGCGGCTTCGGCCCGATGTGGATCGTGGTCGGGCGGACCGGCGTGGGCGGGGTCGTGCTCTTCGCCGTACTGCGGTTGCGTGGCCACCGGATGCCGGACTCGGCCCGGATGTGGGGCCGACTGCTGATTCTGGGTGTGGTCACCAACGCGGTGCCCTGGAGCGCCGTGGCGTGGGCGCAGCAGTCGCTGCCGTCGGGCCTGGTGGCCCTGCTCATGGCCGCCGTGCCGAGCAGCACGCTGGTGGTCTCGGCCATGGTGGGCCTCGAACGCTTCACCGTCACGCGGGTGGTGGGGCTCACGCTGGCCCTGTCGGGCGTGGGCCTGACCGTCGCCGCCGACCTCGGGGACCCGGGGCGCCTGGTGGCGATCGCGGTGATCATCGTGGCGACGATGATGTACGCCAGCGGCGCCGTCTTCGCGAGCCAGCGGGTCTCGGGCACGGCCTCGCCGTTGACGATCGCCACGGGCCAGGTCGTGACCGCGTTCCTGGTCACCGTCCCGGTCGCGTTGCTGATCGACCCCCTCCCGGACCCGGGTGACTGGACTCCGGCGATCCTGGGCGCGGTGATCGCGCTCGGTGCACTGGGCACGGGCTTCGCCTTCCTCGTCTTCTACACCCTGATCGAGCGGGTGGGTGCCACCAACACCACGCTGGTCACCTATCTCATCCCCCTGGTGGCCGTGGTCGCCGGGGCCGTGGTCCTCGGTGAGCGGCTGGGCCTGCCCGCGCTGTTCGGCGGGATGCTGATCGTGGGTGGCGTGTGGCTCGCCCAGCGCGGCACGAAGGCGGCCGCGGATGGCGACTTCGCCCGGGTGCCGTTCGAGGCCACCACGCCGGCACGGGACGGTGGCCCTCCGGACGACGAGTAAGCTCCTCGTCCGGGTCGCGGCCGACCCGGACGAGGAGACATGGTGCTGGCGGGACTGCAGCGGTTGTGGGCCGGGTTCACGTTGACGGTCCTGCTGCTGTCGGTCGCGGGGGCGGCGTTCGCGGACGCCGAGTCGACGGTCCCCTGGTTCCTGCCCCTGGCCCTGGTCCTGGTCGTCGCCGCCGGGGTCGCCGCCGCGGTCGAGGCCGTCGGCCGAGGGCTGGCCGCCAACCCACCCGCGACGGACCTCGACGCCCGCGGTGAGGTGCGCTCCCGGCTCGCGATCCAGATCGCGATCGCCGAGGCACCGGCCCTGCTGGCCTTCGCCCTGACGTTCGTCCTCGGCCCGAACTGGATCGTGCTCGTCGGGGGCGCGGCGAGCGTCGCGGTCCTGCTGCGGGCGCGACCGAGCCGGGCCCGCCTGGAGCAGTTGGAGGCTTCATGGCGTGCGGCGGGCCACGACGTCTCCGCTTTGCGCGACGCCGGCGAGGGCGCCGACGCGGCAACCTGACCACCCGAGAACGAGGAGCAACCCGTGAGCGGCTACGACGCGATCCTGCTGGTGTCGTTCGGCGGACCCGAGCGCGAGGAGGACGTCGTACCGTTCCTCGAACGGGTGACCGCCGGCCGCAACATCCCGCGGGAACGCCTCGAGGAGGTCGGCGAGCACTACTACCTGTTCGGCGGCCGGTCCCCGATCAACGACCAGAACCGTGCCCTGCTGTCGGCCCTGCGGGAACTGCTCGCCGCGGAGGGGCCCGACCTGCCCGTCTACTGGGGCAACCGGAACTGGGACCCGCTGCTGGCCGACACGTTGGCACAGATGCGCGATGACGGGATCGGCCGGGCGATCTGCTTCGTCACCGCCGCCTATTCCTCGTACTCGGGCTGCCGGCAGTACCGCGAGGATCTGGCCCGCGCGCAGGCCGCGGTGGGACCGGATGTGCCCGAACTCGACAAGCTGCGCGTCTACTACAACCACCCGGGCTTCGTGGAGCCCCAGGTCGACTACGTCGTCGAGGCACTGGGCCGCCTGGACCCGCAGGTGCGCGACGACGCGCCGGTGGTCTTCACCACCCACTCCATCCCCCGCACCATGTCGCGACACTGTGACTACGAGGTGCAGCACTACGAGACCTGCCGCCTGGTGATGGAGGCGGTCGAGCGCCGCGCACCGCGCGGCGACGGACGGCCACGCGAGTGGCAGGTGGTGTTCTGTTCACGCTCGGGCCCCGAGTTCGTCCCCTGGCTGGTGCCGGACGTGAACGACCACCTCACCGACCTGCACGCCCGGGGAACCCGGGGCGTGGTGGTCGTGCCGGTCGGCTTCGTCTCCGACCACATGGAGGTCGCGTTCGACCTCGACGTCGAGGCGGCCGAGACCGCCCGTGAGCTGGGGCTCGAGTACCAGCGCGCTGCGACGGTGGGCACCGACGACCGGTTCGTGCGCATGATCCGGGAGCTGGTGCTGGAGCGCCACGAGGGGGCGGAGGCCCGCGCCCTGGGAACGAGGGGACCCAACTGGGACGAGTGTCCCACCGACTGCTGCTTCTCCCCCGGCCAGACCGAGCACCCCACGGTCGGGGCCGCGCCGCCACCACGGCCCCGGTAGGACCGGCACGGGTGAGGCCTGGTGCCCCGGGATGCGCACCACACGCGCTACCGTCCGCGCCATGGAGCTCGTACTCGTCCGTCACGCCCAGCCCGAATGGGCCCGCGAGAGCATCTCGCAGGTCGATCCCGGGCTGACCGACCTCGGTCTGCGCCAGGCCGACCGTGCGGCCCGCCGCCTGACCGGCGAGAGCTTCGACCACGTGCTGGTGTCCACCGCCCGGCGTGCGCAGCAGACCGCGCGGCCGATGCGGGACCACTTCGAGGGCACCCCCTTCACCGACCGGTTCTGGCTCCACGAGATCCAGCTGCCCGGGTCGTGGGCCGACACGCCCGCGGAGGAGGTCGGCCGGGTACTGCTCGAGGCCCGCGACCGGCCGCGTGAGGAGTGGTGGGACGGGCTGCCCGGCGGTGAGAGCTTCCGGGACTTCCACGAGCGGGTGACGACCGGGCTGATGCAGGAGTTGGCCGAGTACGGCGTGCGCCGGAAGCCGGACGGCCTCTGGGAGGCCGACGACGACGATCTGCGACTGCTGATGGTGGCGCACGCGGGCACGAACAGCCTGGTGCTCGGCGCGCTGCTCGGGCTCGAACCCGAGCCGTGGGAGTGGGAGCGGTTCGCCTCCAACCACGCCTCGATAACCCTGCTTCGCACCGCGGCCATCGCCGGCGGGCACATCTTCGGGCTCCAGAGCTTCAGCGACGTCGAGCACCTGCGCCCCGACCTGGTGACCGCCTGAGGTGAGGTCGCGGACCGGGACGCCGCACGGCGCGACGAGGAGGCACGGGTGAGCGAGGAGGCCTGGGGCCCGACCGTGGGCGGCGGCGGCCGGCGCGTCGGCCGGGGGTTGTTCCGGGCGCTGGCCCTGCTGGTGGTGCTCTCCCTGGTCGCCGTCGTCGCGCTCGGCTTCTGGCTGAGCAGCCAGATCCCCCGCGAGGACGTCGACGGCCTGGCGGGGGGCGGCACGCCGCTGCACGTACTGGTCGTGGGCACCGACCGGCGCGAGGGGCTCACGCGGGAGCAGCAGCGCGAGCTGGGGGTCGGCGGCGCGGAGGGCGAGCGCGCCGACACCATCTTCGTGATGACGATCCGGGGCGGCGACGTGGCGCTGTTGGCGTTCCCCCGGGATCTGTGGATCGAGCGCTGCGACGGGTCCACGGGCCGCATCAACGTGGCGATCGAGCCGGGACCCACCTGCATGGTGCAGACGGTGCGGGACCTGTCGGGGATCGAGATCGACCACTTCGTGCGGGTCACCTTCGACGGGTTCGTGGACGTGGTCGACGCCGTCGGCGGGGTGGAACTGTGCCTCGAGGAGGCGATCGCGGACGACGACGCGCACATCGACCTGCCGGCGGGGTGTCAGGAACTCGGCGGCACCGACGCGCTGGGCTACGTGCGGGTCCGCAAGATCGACGACGACCTCGGACGCATCCAGCGCCAGCAGCAGTTCCTCCAGGCGCTCGCGAAGGAGATCGCCTCGCCCTCGACGATGTTCAACCCGCTGCGCGTCTACCGCCTGGGCGACGAGGCCGGCGAGGCGGTGGCGGTGGACGACCGCCTCGGCCTGGTCGGCATGGTGCGCCTGGCCCGCGGCGCCCGGGGGCTCGCCGGCGGCGACGCCATCACCCACACCGTCCCGGCCACGCCCGAGCGGCGGGGGCAGGCCGCCGTACTGATCCCCGACGAGGTGGGCAGCGAAGCGCTCTACGCCCGCTTCCGCGACGGCAGTGTGCTCGCGGAGGCCCGCACAGAGGTGACCCCCGACGAGGTGCGGGTCAGCGTGTTCAACGGCACCACGACCGGCGGGCTGGCCGGCGCGGTGGCGGAGGTGCTCGAAGCCCGCGGCTACGAGGTCGCCGAGATCGCCAACACCGACCAGCGCGACCGGACGCTCGTGCGCCACCCCCCGGGCGAACAGGCGGCGGCGGAACTCGTCGCCTCCGAGGTCCCCGGCGGGGCGGACATCGAAGAGGATCCCGACGCCGGCCACGTGCTCGTGCTGCTGGGCCCGGACGCAGGAGGTTGACGCCATGAACAACGTTCCACCCGTCGTGCTGACCGTGTGCCTGGGCAACATCTGCCGTTCACCCACCGCGGAGGCGGCCCTCCGGGAGGCCGCTGCCGAGGTCGGCGTCGAGGTGACCGTACGTTCGGCCGGCACCGGTGACTGGCACATCGGCTCGCCCCCCGACGAGCGGATGACCCGGGCCGCCGCGGCGGAGGGCCTGCACCTGTCGGGCGTCGGCGACCAGGTCACGCCCGACCACCTCGCGGCCGCGGACCTCGTCCTGGCCATGGACCGCTCCAACCTCGCCGACCTCCGCGACCTCGCCGACCGCAGCGGGGTGGAGACCCCGATCCATCTCTACCGGGAGTTCGATCCGGAGGCGGACGGCGACCTCGACGTCCCCGACCCCTACTACGGCGGCCACGACGGGTTCGCCGAGGTCGTACGGATGGTGCGACGCACCGCGCCGGCGGTCGTCGGGCATCTGGCCACCCTCCGGGCCCGATGAGGGACCTGCCCGAGTCGCTGGGCGAGGTGGTGCGCTCGTGGCCTCTGGCCGGGGGCGACATCGCCGACGTGCGCGGCGCGGAACTCGCGGACGGGCGGGTGGTGGTCCTCAAGACCACCCCCTACGACGCCGAACTCGAAGCGGAGGGCCTGCGCGCGTTGGGTTCGGCGGGCGTCCGGGTGCCGGCGGTCCTGGCCGTGGCGTCCCGGACGATCGTCCTCGAGCACGTCGCCGCCGAGGAGGACCTCGAGGCGTTGGGCGCGGAACTGGCCACGGCCCACCGCACGGTCGCTGCACGGTTCGGTTGGCACCGCGACAACGTGATCGGGCCGCTGCCCCAGGCCAACCCGTGGACCTCGACCTACGGCGAGTTCTTCGTCGAGCACCGGCTACGGCCCTACGTCGACGACCTGCCGGGCGGGCTCGCCGAACGCCTCTTCCGCGCCACGCCGCACATCGCGGACCTGTTGGAGCGGGGCGCGGAGGCCAGCCTCGTCCACGGGGACCTGTGGGCCGGCAACATCCTCGACGGCCGGGTCCTGATCGATCCGGCGGTCCACCACGGCGACCGGGAGATCGACCTGGCCATGCTGGACCTCTTCGGAGGGGTGCCACGTGCGCTGGCGGCCGGCTACCAGGCGGTGTGGCCGCTCGACGAAGGGTGGGCCCGTCGCCGCCCCGCACTGCAGTTGTTCCACCTGCTGGTGCACGTCCGGCTGTTCGGGGCCGGCTACCACCGCGCCGTGGCGGAGCGTCTCGACCAGCTGGGCTACTGAACCGCCACCGCTCCGGCCGTCCGGCCGGTGGTGACCGCATGTTCGGTGACAGAACGACGGTGGTAGAGTATGCCTTTCTGACTAGTCCGCCCCGTGAAGGGACCGCACGCATGCCGAACATCGAACGTCTGACGTCCACCTGGCCGCTGCTGCTCGTCGCGCTCGCGCTCGCGGCAGCCGGGGCGCTCGCCACACCGGCCGCCGCGGACGCGGCCCCGGACTGGGCGGAGTTCGAGCAGGCCAGCATCCAGCCGGGCGTGCAGATGGTGACCGAGGGCGGGCAGTGCACCGCGAACTTCGTGTTCACCGACGGTGCCGACATCCTCCTCGGATACTCGGCGCACTGCGCCGGCACGGGCGAGGCCACCTCCACCAATGGCTGCGAGGCCGCGACCCACCCCACGGGCACGCCGGTGGAGATCGAGGGCGCGACCCAGCCCGGCACGCTGACGTACTCCTCCTGGGAGACCATGCAGCAGCGCGGCGAGGGCGACCTCGACACCTGCCAGTTCAACGACTTCGCGCTCGTCACCCTCCACCCCGACGACCACGGGGCGGTCAACCCCACCATCCCGTTCTGGGGCGGGCCCGACGCCCTCGGCTCCTCGACGGCCGAACTCGAGAAGGTCTACACGTACGGCAACTCCTCCCTGCGCCTGGGGATCGACCTGCTCAAGCCCAAGGAGGGCTACAGCCTCGGCCAGACCGCCAGCGGCTGGAACCACCCGGTCTACACCGCGACCCCGGGCATCCCCGGCGACTCGGGCAGCGCCTTCCTCGACGGCGCCGGCGCGGCCGTGGGCAGCCTGTCGACCCTGGCGATCGCGCCGCTGGCGGGGTCCAACGGGGTCACCGACCTCGCCCTGGCCCTGGACTACGCCAACACCCACGGTGGGGTCTCGGCCCAACTCGCGACCGGCACGGAGCCGTTCGGTGGCGGTCTCGTGCTGCCGGACCTGACCCCGGGCGACGACAGCTCGTCGAGCGGGAGCCTGCTCGGACTGCACTGAGCGGACCGTCGGATCCACCGACCTCGTTCCCCGGCCCACCCACGCAGGAGGGTGCCACGTCAACCGCGCCGCTTCGGGCGTGGACGATGTGTGGGCTGCGACCGTCGCGGGTCCTCGGGCCAGTCGTGCTTGGGGTAACGACCTCGCAGCTCGGCACGAACTTGCGGGTAGGCGCCCTCCCAGAAGCCGTCGAGGTCATCGGTGACCTGCACGGGTCGACGGGCGGGAGAGAGCAGGTGCAGCAGCACCGGCAACCGACCGTCGAGGACGGTCGGGGTGTGCGACGCGCCCATGACTTCCTGGACCCGCACGGCCAGGACCGGTCGTTCCCCCTCGCCGTAATCCAGGGCGACGCGCGTCCCGGAGGGAACCTCGAGGTGGGTGGGCGCGAGCCGTTCGAGCTCCCGTTCGTGCCCCGGCGGCAGCTGCGAGCGCAGCACCGTGGTGAGGTCGAGCGCCTCGAGGTCCGTCCGGCGCCGCGCCCGGAGCAGGAACGGACCGAAGACCTCCCGGACCCTTTCGAGCAGGGCCTCGTCGGACAGGTCGGGCCAGGGTGGACCGAGGTGGCGGTGCAGCAGCAGCACCCGCGCCTGCAGCTGCCGGGTCGCCCGGTCCCACGAGCAGACCTCCAGTCCGGTCTCGACGAGCCCGTCGAGCAGCGCGTCCAGCACCGCGTCCGGGTCGGGGTCGGGCAACGGCCGAGATCCCAGCGTGAGCACCCCCAGGCGTTCGCTGCGGCGCGCGACGACGTCGCCGTCCCGCCAGCCCACCTCGTCCTGCGTCACCAGCCGGTCGCCCACCGCGGCCCGTAACTGCGCCGGAGAGAGCGGTGCCGCGAGGTGGATGCGGGCCTCCTGGGAGCCTCGATCCAAGGCGGCGACCGCCAGCCAGTCCTCTCCCGCGAGCAGGTCGGCGTCCGCCAGCTGCGCCCCCCGGCCGCCGGCCAGCAGGAAG
>SLRZ01000134.1 GCA_007130695.1 Nitriliruptoraceae bacterium | reverse complement strand
GTGCTCGGCCCCGACGCCGGCGTCGCGGGGGCGACCGGCGTGGCGACCATCGATTCGCTGCCGGGGGTCATGTGGGAGGCACCGGCAGAGGCCCTCGAGGTGTGCCTGGCGACGTTGGTCGAACGGCACGGCTCCGTCGTGGCGCCGCTCCACCTATCCGGTCTCTCCACGGACGTGCTCCGCCGGCTCGGCCTGCGCTCCGTCGAGGGCACCACGTTGCCGTAGGGACTTCCGGCCGGCCCCACCCCCGCCGTCGGGCCACGTCCGGTCCTGTCGCACCCGGACCCGGGCCGTCATGCTGATGGTCGGAGGTGCCCATGCGTCTGGCGGAACTGGTCGAGGTGTCCGATGCCGTCGCCGGGACCCGGTCACGCAAGCGCAAGCTGGACCTGCTGGCCGGAGCGCTCGGCGACCTCGACGCGGACGAACTGGACGCGGGCGTCTCCTTCCTCTCGGGGGAGCCGAGGCAAGACCGGCTCGAGTTGGGCCCGACCGCCGTCCGCGAGACGACCGCGCCGGCCTCGACCGACCCCTCGCTGGGCGTCGTCGAGGTCGACCACGCGCTACAGGCGATCGCCGACGTGCCCCCGGGTGACGGCTCACGGACACGCCGGCGCGAACTGCTGGCCGCATTGCTGACCCGGGCCACCCCCACCGAGCAGGCCTGGCTGCGGTCACTGGTGCTGCGTGAACTCCGTCAGGGTGCGCTCGAGGGCCTGCTCGTCCAGGCGATCGCGAAGGCCGGGGGCATCGACGACGCCCCGGTGCGGCGGGCGGCGATGCTCACCGGCGACCTGCGACGGACGGCCGCGATGACGCTCACCGGTGGTGGCCGCGAGCTCGAACAGGTCCGACTCGAGATCGGCACCGCCCTCCAGCCGATGCTGGCTGCCAGCTCGCCCGACCTCGACCACGCGCTCGAGGGCCGCGACGAGGTCTGCCTCGAAGCGAAGCTCGACGGCGCCCGTCTCCAGGTGCACCGCGACGGCGACGAGGTACGGGTGTTCACCCGCAATCTGCACGAGGTGACCGACCGGCTTCCCGAGGTGGTCGAGGCGGTGCGATCCCTGCCCGCCTCGACCCTGGTGCTGGACGGCGAGGCGATCGGCCTCGACGGCGATGGACGACCGCTGCCGTTCCAGGAGACCATGCAGCGCTTCGGTCGCGAGGACGCCGGGGCCGTGGGGCCGCAGCGACTGCACCCCCGATTCTTCGACGTCCTGCACGCCGAGGGCGAGGACGTCTTCGACCGGCCGCTGCGCGAACGCCTGGTGGTGCTCGCGACCCAGGTGTCAGCTGACCTGCGCGTCGACCAGCTGGTGACCGCCGACGGGGCGCAGTCGCGCGACTTCGTGCAACGCACGCTCGTGTCCGGGCATGAGGGCGTGATGGTCAAGGACCTCGACGCGCCCTACGAGGCGGGGCGACGGGGCTCGGCGTGGCGGAAGGTGAAACCCGTCCACACCCTCGATCTCGTGGTCCTCGCGGTGGAGTGGGGCTCGGGCCGCCGGCGTGGCTGGCTGTCCAATCTTCACCTCGGGGCCCGTGTCGACGACGGCGAGGGCTTCGTGATGCTGGGCAAGACGTTCAAGGGCCTCACGGACGAGACCCTGGCCTGGCAGACCGAGCAGCTGCTCGCCCGCGAGGTCGAACGTGACGGCCACGTCGTGCACGTTCGACCGGAGCTGGTGGTCGAGATCGCGCTCGACGGGGTGGTGCGCTCGCCCCGGTATCCGGGTGGTCTCGCGCTGCGGTTCGCACGGGTCCGCGGCTACCGGCCCGACAAGGACCCGGCGGACGCGGACACCCTGGCGACGGTGCGCGCGATCCACGAGGGCACGTGGCTACCCACCGCATGAGGGGACGATCATCTGGGCGGCCTCCCGCGGTCTGGGGTGGTACAGCCAGGTGACCAGCGTGATCGCCGCCACCGTCCCCACGGCCTGTCCGACCAGGAAGGCCGATACCGAGGCCGGCGCGATGCCGGTCCAGGTGTCGCTGAGTATGCGCGCCAGGGTCACCGCCGGGTTCGCGAACGCATCGGGCGATGGACATGAACGGCTCCGTGGATCCAGTCAGATGCGAATCCGATGGTGGTCGACGGGCGATGAACGCCGGCGGCCGAGCCGGGCCTGTCACGCGCACGACGCTACGGAGCTCAGGTGACCGGGTTCGTCCTCGAGCCTTCACGAAGGTGAACGCTCGAGAGCGCATCGCGACCGCCCACCTCGGACACCGCCCGAGCAACCGGTCCCCGGGATCACGACTCCATGAGCCGCTCACCCGTCATCGCGTAGGTCACCCCGCGCCCGAGTTCGACCCCGTGGTCCCCGATGCGTTCGTAGTAGCGGGCGATCAGCGCCAGGCTCACCGCCTCCTCGACGGAGCAGCGCCCCTCGTGGATCTCGGTGAGCAGGGCGCGCTGGAGCTCATCGGCACGGTCGTCGAGCCGCTGGAGCTCGACCGCCGCGAGGCTGTCGTGCCCGCGCCACGCCTCGACCGCACCATGGAAGATCGTGCTGACCACCTCACCGAACTCCTCGATGATCCGCCGCAGCCCGCCGGGAAGGGTGGTCGGATCGATCCAGGTCAACGACGAGGCGATGTGGCGCAGGAGGTTGCCGGTGCGTTGCACGTCCCCGCTGGCCCGCACCACCGTGACGACCCGTCGTAGGTCGCCGGCGACCGGGCTCTGGCGCGCGAGGACCACGTACCCGAGTTCCTCGAGGTCACGACACACGCGGGTCAGCTGACGGTGCCGCAGGAGCCACTCGTCCGCAGCCGCGTGGTCCCCGTCGAGGAAGGTCGTCGTCAGCGGCACGATCGCGTCGGCCACCTGTTCCGCGGCCGCGATCAGCCCTCCCTCGAGTTCGTCGAGTTGGCTCCGGAACTCGGTCCGGATCGCCGGTTCCGCGGCCCGTTCCTCGACGAGGCGGTCGAGCGGATCGTCCGCGCCCATACTCGCCATCCTCTCGCGCATCCACGGTGCACCCGGGGCCGACGGTGACGGTAGCGCCGTCCTCGGGGGACGGTGCCCAGGCCCCACCGGTCTGCGGACATCTTCGCTCAACCGACGGATGACGTTCAGGGTCCGTTCACCTTCGTCCCCCACACTTCCTCCATCGGCCAAGGACCACCGACCGTCCGACCCTGGAGACCCCTCGATGGAGCAAGAGACCAAGACCCCCGTGGCCCGAACGACGGTGCCCGCACGCACCGTCGGCACCGACGGTGCTGCCGCCCCCGCCGGCCACGTCTTCGACGTCGAGGGACTCACCGTCCGCTACGGGGACTTCGTCGCGGTCCGGGGTGTGGACCTGCAGATCCGGCGCAACGAGATCACGGCCTTCATCGGCCCCAGCGGCTGCGGGAAGTCGACGCTGCTGCGCAGTCTCAACCGGATGAACGACCTGATCCCCGGCGCGAGCATCGACGGCAAGGTCCGCTACAACGGCGAGGACGTCTACGCCTCGGACGTCGACCCCGTCGAGGTCCGTCGCCGTATCGGCATGGTCTTCCAGAAGCCCAACCCGTTCCCGAAGTCGATCTACGACAACGTCGCCTTCGGCCCCAAGCTCAACGGGCACAAGAAGGACCTCGACGACATCGTGGAGCGCTCGCTGCGGTCCGCGGCACTGTGGGACGAGGTCAAGGACAAGCTCAAGAGCTCCGGCCTCGCCCTGTCCGGAGGCCAGCAACAGCGGCTGTGCATGGCCCGCGCGATCGCGACCGACCCGGACGTGATCCTGATGGACGAACCCTGCAGCGCCCTGGACCCGATCGCGACCCTGCGCATCGAGGACCTGATGCAGCAGATGAAGCGCGACTACTCCATCGTCATCGTCACGCACAACATGCAGCAGGCCTCGCGGGTGTCGGACCGCACCGCGTTCTTCACCGTCAACGTCGATGACGACAAGGGCATGCGCACGGGCGAGCTGATCGAGTTCGACGACACCGAGACCATCTTCACGCAGGCCAGCGACCAGCGCACGGAGGACTACGTCACGGGACGGTTCGGATGACCACGGCTCCTTCCGGTGCACCGGAGCAGCCGACCGACCGATGTCTCGTGTCCCGGGCGGGCACCCCGACCTGGCGTGACGACCCCGATCTCACCGACCGGCGCAGCTGGCGCGAGGCGCTCGAGCTCGCGGCCGCGCTCGGCCTGCCCTTCGGGGTCATCCCGGCAGCCATGTTCCTCGAGTTCGCGCCCCAGCTGGGCTTCCTCCGCCCGGCCGTGTGGTCGTTCGGCGGCACGCTGGTGCTCTTCACCCTCCTCGCCCGCGCCCGGCACCGGGGGGTGGTCTGGGTTCTCGCGGGAGCGATCTCGGGCCTGCTGATCCTCGGCGCGGTCCTGGCCACCGTCTGGACGTTGACCCAGGCGATCCCCGGCACGAGCTGACCACTGCCGCCGTCCGTCTCTTCATCCTGCCGAAGGAACACCAATGGCACGCATCGTCGTCGGGATCGACGCCTCCGATCATGCCCACCGGGCCCTGCGGTGGGCGGTCGAGGAGGCCCGACTCCGCGGCGCCCACCTCGAGGTCGTGTACGCGGTCCCACGCCCCGATCTGCTCGCCCTGCCCGCAGTGCCCGAACTCCCCAGCAACGAGGAGCTCGTCACCGCCGGGGAGCGCCTGCTGGACGAACGGCTCGCGGCGGCCGACACCTCCGGCGTCACGGTGACCAGCCACGCACAGGTGGGAGGCGCCGCCGGGCTGCTGTGCGCACACGCACAGGGTGCCGAGCTCGTCGTCGTGGGCGCCCGAGGCCTGGGCGGCTTCCGTGGGCTGCTGTTGGGGTCGGTGACCCAGCAGGTGGTGGCCCACGCCCCGTGCCCCGTCGTGGTCGTCACACCGGGTGACGGGCGCCGAGACGTGAACGCCGACGACGGCGAAGCTGCCGCGGACGCGCCCGGCACCAGAGAGCGCGTCCCGGCCGCCCAGGGGCATCTCGCCGGGGACGCCGGCGCAGCGCGGGTGACCGTGGGCTCGGACCCGATGCGCAACGAGCCCGACATCACCCTGCCGTTTCGAGGCCGAGCCCGCTGAGTCCGCAGCTTTCCTGCGGCCCACACCGGACCGCACGGCCCCGTCAGCACCCCAGTCGGTCCACCAGCTCGAGCCGTACCCCGTAGGTGGAGGCGAACAGCCGGGCGCGTCGTTCGACTTCGGCACGGGCGACACGCTGGTCACGACCGAGCAGCGCGACCGAGAGACGATCGCCCCGCAACTGCAGCGCGAGGTCACTGACGGCCTCGTCCCGGGGACGGTCCAGCCCGTCGGCGAGCTGTAGCAGCGGCAGCAGCCGGTTCACCCGATCCGCAGCCGCGTCCGGGAGTGAGGCGAAGGGCGGGAACGACGGGTCGACCCCACTGGCCGTGTGATAACGCACGAGCGTGATCAGCATCGCGACCTCGTCGGGGCGGAAGCCCTTCAGCTCGCTGTGCTCGACGAGGTAGGCGCTGTGCCGCTGGTGGCGACGCAGCGCCAGCGAACGGCCCACGTCCATCAACCGTGCCGCGTGCCGCAGCAGTTCGCGGTCGGCCAGGCCGAGGCCGTGCAGGGCGTGCGTGCCGTCGAACACGCGCTCGCACAACGCGACGACGTGCGGGTAGACGTCGGCGTCGGGGAGTAGGGCCCGCCGGACCCGCCCGACCTCGTGCTCTCGCAGCGTGCACGGATCCGGCGGGTCGGTGATCCCGTGGGCGTCCAACAGCACACCCTCCCGCAGGCCCCAGTCGCTGACGGTGACGCGCGACAGATCGAGCACCTCGAGGACGCGGACGAGGATGACGGCCGCGACATGGAGATGATCGGCCCGCCGTGCCTTCATGCCCTTCACCGCGAGACGGCCGTCCAGATCGAGTTCCAGCAGACGGTCGCGCAGCCCCCGCAGCTGCTCACGGTCCATCTCGAGCATGTTCACGGTCGGCGGTGACCAGGAGCCGGCGGCGGCGATCCGTGCCAGCGCCCGGACCGTGCCCCCGACGGCCACCACCGTCGCCGGTTTCGATGCGACGAGCCTGCCCACCAGCGGAGCGAGATGCTCGTCGACACGCTCCACGAGGCCGTCGATCTCCGAGCTGGTGGCCGGGTCGCTGGCGAGCAGGGTCGACAGCCGGCTGACTCCCAGTGGCACGGATTCCGCGACCGCGACCTCGGCCCCCGACCCGCTCGCCACCTCCAGCGAACCGCCACCGAGGTCCAGGACCAGCGCCGTGCCGGGCGCGACCGCCACCGCGGAGCAGGCGCCGAGGTGGGCCAGTCGGGCCTCCTCCCGGCCGGGCAGGACCCGCACGGGCGTGCCCGCGGCGTGTGCCAGCTCGGCGAGCAGCTCCGCACCGTCGTCGAGTTCACGGAGTGTCGCGGTCGCGACGGCCACCCGCTCGACCGCACCGCTTCGCCGGGCGAGCTCGGCGAGGTGGGCCACGGTCTCCACGATGCGGATGCGCACGTCGTCCGGCAGCCCCCCGTGCTGTTCGACCACCCGGCCGAGGTGGAGCATCTCGCGCTCGCGTACGACCGGGTGGAGTCGCCCCTCGGCGAGGTCGGCGACGAGGCCGTGGAAGGAGTTGCTGCCGAGGTCGAGGACCGCGAGGCGCACGCTCACCGTGGAGGCGGCAGGTAGGTCGCCGCGGGGTGCTCAGGCTCGCCCTCGAGTACCCACACCGATCCCTTGGGCCACCGCGGTTCGGGACCGAGGTCGACGCCTCGGTCACGGAGCTCCTGGACCAACGATCCGACGACGTCGCTGTGGCTGCAGAGCGCCACGTGCTGGCCGGACATGCCTCGCAGCAGGCGGTGCAGCTGGTCGAGGCTCGCGCCCTCCGCGAGGGCCGGGTCGTGCTCGACCTCGAGGCCACGCTGCCGGGCCAGCGGTTCGACCGTCTGCACACAGCGGTCGTACTCGCTGGACAGGATGCGGTCCACGGGAAATCCGGCGAGCTGGTCCACGAGCGCGTCGGCCTGCGCACGGCCGTCCTCGGAGAGTGGGCGCCGACGGTCATCGCCCTCCCATGCCTGACGTTTCCCCGCCTTCGCGTGCCGCACGACCAGCACCGTCATGATTTCCCCCGTTCAGGGTCCTGCCCCGGGCGCTCCCGGTCCACTCGCGCCCGCCGGCGGGCCCGACGGTGGAGCTCGGCCTGGCTGTCGATCCCTTCGAGCGTCGGGACGCGGTGCCAGGCACCGTCGGAGTCGAGCTCCCAGGCGAGCACGTCATCGCTGAGACCCAGTTCGAGGATCTCGTCGAGCCGGGCGCGGAGCGCGGGATCCTCGACCGGCGTGACGGCCTCCACGCGGCGGTCCAGGTTCCGTGGCATCCAGTCCGCGGAGCCCATCAGATGGACGACCTCGCCGGGCGTCTGACCGAAGCGGTAGATGCGGGAATGCTCGAGGTAGCGGCCCAGGATCGAGCGGACCCGGATGTTCTCGCTCATTCCCTCGACACCCGGCACGAGGCAGCAGATGCCCCGCACGAGGAGGTCGACCCGTGTGCCGGCCCGGGACGCGGAATAGAGCGCCTCGATGATCTCGGGGTCGACGAGGCTGTTCATCTTCGCGGTGATACGTCCCTCGGGGGCTTCGGCCTCGCGCTGGATCAGCTCCAGCAGCCGCGGCCGCAGGGTGGTCGGGGCGACCAGGAGCCGGCGGTACTGCGTGTGGCGCGCGTAACCGGTGAGCACGTTGAACAGATCGGACAGGTCGGCCCCCAGGGCCGGGTCCGCGGTGAGCAGCCCGAGATCCTCGTAGGCCCGGGCCGTGCGGTCGTTGTAGTTGCCCGTCCCGATGTGGGCGTACCGGCGGAGGCCGTCGCCCTCACGCCGCACGACCAGCGAGATCTTCGTGTGGGTCTTGTAACCCATGACGCCGTAGGCAACGTGGGCGCCGACCTCCTCCAGCGCGCGCGCCCACTCGATGTTGGTCTCCTCGTCGAAGCGCGCCTTGAGTTCGATCAGGGCCGCGACCTGCTTGCCGTTCGCCGCGGCATCCAGCAGCGCCCGCACGATGCCGCTGTCCTGCCCGGAGGTTCGGTACAGCGTCTGCTTGATCGCCAGGACCTGTGGGTCGAGGGCGGCCTGCTCGACGAACGCCTGGGTCGAGGTGGAGAACGCGTCGTAGGGGTGCTGCACCAGCACGTCCCCGGCCCGTAGGACGGCGAACAGGTCGGGGTCCTGCCCCTGGGCGTCGGTCGACAGGCGCGGCTGTGTGGTGGGCTGGAGCGGTGGGTACTTCAGCTCGGGCCGGTCGAGTTCTGCCAGCAGGGCCAGACGGCGTAGATCCAGGGGCCCCCGCAAGCGGTAGACGTCCTCGGGGTCGACGGCGAGCTCACGCTGGAGCAGCCGCAGCACCTCGTCGGGCATGTCGGGCTCGATCTCGAGCCGCACCGCACGGCCGAAGCGTCGACTCGACAGCTCGGACTCGATGGCGAGCAGCAGGTCGTCGGCCTCCGTCTCCTCGATCTCGAGATCCGCGTTGCGCGTGAGCCGGAACGGGTGGTGGGCCACGACATCCAGGCCGGCGAAGAGATGGCCGAGGTTGGCGGCGATCACCTGCTCGAGCGGGACGAAGCGCCCCGTCTCGTCGACCGCGAGCAACCGCGGCAGCACCGGCGGCACCTTGATCCGGGCGAACCGGGTGAGGCCGCTGGCGGGATCACGCACGGTCACGGCGAGGTTGAGGGAGAGATTCGAGATGTAGGGAAAGGGGTGGGCGGGATCCACGGCCAGCGGCGTGAGCACGGGGTAGATCTGCTCTTCGAACACCTCGGTGCAGTGCCGCCGTTCGGCCGCGCTGAGATCGGCCCAGTCCGAGATGCGGATGCCCTGCTCCTCGAGCGCGGGCAGGAGTCGTTCGTGCAGGACCTCGTCCTGGCGGACGAGCACGTCCCGGAGCATCGAGTGGATGGTGCGCAGCTGTTGGCTGGGCGGGAGATCCGCGACCCCGGACCCGACGACCCCCGCGGCGACCTGCTCCTTGAGTCCGGCGACCCGGACCTGGAAGAACTCGTCGAGGTTGCCGGCGAAGATCGCCAGGAAGCGGACCCGTTCGAGCAGCGGGACATCCTCACGCTCGGCGAGCGCGAGCACCCGCTCGTCGAACTGCAGCCACGACAGTTCCCGGTCGAGCAGACGAACCGGGCCGTCACCGACGCCACGGTCGGCGATCGCGCTGGTGCTGACCCCCACCGCCCGCACTCCGATGGGAGGCGACGTCACATCGCCATCGGGTGTCGTGTCGGTAGGGGCCAACGGTTTGTCGCGCCCCGCGGGCATCAGATCTGGCTGCGCTGGTTTATCACCCTGGCGATGATAGTCAGCAGCAGCACGATCGCGATCAACGTCAGGCCACCCGCCCAGGCGCGCTCGATGCCGGGGGCGAAGGGTTGCCGCAGTCCGTCGGTCATCAGCAGGCCGATGTCGGCCTGGCCGTTGCCGCCCTGGATCGCGGTCACCACCGTGCGGGCCCCAAGCGCGGTCAGCACCAGCGGCGCCGTTTCGCCCGCGGCCCGAGCGACCGCGAGCATGACGCCGGTGATCACGCCGGGCCCGGCGGCCGGCAGGACGACCTTCAGCGTGGTCTGCCACCGTCGTGCGCCCAGGGCCAGGCTGGCGTTGCGCAGGTCCGGTGGCACGAGGTAGAGCATCTCCTCCGCGGTCCGCACGACGATCGGCAGCATGATGATCGACAACGCGACCGCACCGGTGAAGGTGCCGAAGCGCAACTGGGTCACCAGGATGGCGTACACCGCCAGCCCGACGAAGATCGACGGGACCCCGGTCATGACATCGGTGAAGAAGCGCACGACGACGGCGTAGCGTCCGCCGCCGCCCTCGGTGAGGTAGACCGCCGCGGCGATGCCCATCGGCACCGTCATGATCGCGGCCATGCCGGTGGTGTACACGGTCCCCCACATGCCGTGGAGGTAGCCGCCGCCGGTCTCGCGGTAGGACAGGGGCTCGACCTGGGTGAGGAACTCCCAGCCGAATGCGGCGCCGGAGTTGGCGACCACCTGCCACAGGATGAGCACCAGCGGCGTGATACCGCCGACCATGGCGCCGAACAGCACCATCGTGAGCAGGCGCGAGGTGCGCTTGCGCCGGCGGGCGTTGCCCTCGAGTTCGTGGAGGCTCCGGGTGCCCTCGGGGGGCAGCGGCGCGTCGGTGCGGAGCAGGGTGTCTGTGGTCATACGGCAGCGTCTCCGACGACGCGCCCGGAGCGCATCACGATCAGCCGGGCGAGGATGTTGACGAGGGTGGTCATCAGGAACAGCGTCACCCCGAGGGCGAGCAGGCCCCAGATGGCCTCTGGCGAGGAGGTCGCGAAGGTGTTGAAGATCACGGCGGTGATGGCGTCACCACCGAAGAAGATGCTCGCGCCCATCCGCTGGCTGGAGCCCACGGTGAAGGCCACCACCATCGTCTCCCCCAGTGCCCGTCCGACACCGAGCATCGTGGCGCCGACCATCCCCGGGAAACCGCGCGGGATGATCACGTGGCGCATCACCTCCCAGCGCGTGGCGCCCATGGCGAAGGCCGCGTGGCGCTCGTCGGCCGGGGTGTTGGCGAAGGTCTCACGGGTGACGGCGGTGATGATCGGCAGGATCATGATCGAGACCATCAGGCCGGCCGAGAAGTAGCTCTGGCGCTGCGCGGGGCCGGAGAAGAACGGGAGCGCCCCCAGGGGGGTGTCGACCAGGAAGCGCGCGATCGGGTCGGTCACGTAGGGGATGAAGAAGAAGATCGCGACGACGGCGATGACGATGCTGGGGATCATCGCCAGCGTGTCGATCGCGTAGCTCAGCGGCTTCTTCAGCCACTTGGGCGCCACCTCGTTGGTGAACAGGGAGATGCCGATGGCCAGCGGCACGGCGATGACCACGGCGATGAGCGAGAGCTTGACCGTGCCGTAGATGAAGGGCCAGGCGCCGTACTCGCCGGTCACCTCGGAGCGCGACTGCCCGGAGCTCCAGGTGTCGCCGGTGAGGAAGCCGAAGAACCCGAACTCGCGGAAGATCGGCATCGAGTCGATCGTGGTGCGGAACATCATCGCGCCGAGGATGACCAGCACGCTGCTGGCGGCCCCGAACACCGTCCACCGGAAGATGGGGTCACCCCAACGACCCCGTCCCGTGGCGCGCAGGCTGCTCGGCGACGACCCGTCGGGCCGTTGTTCGGTCGTGGTGGCCATGCGACCTCCTGACGTGGAAGGGCCGTCGGCGCCCGGGGGCGGTGCCCGGGCGCCGACGACGTGGTGGCTAGTCGACGGAGTTGATGCGTTCGATCTGCTCGACCACCCGGTCGGCGAAGTCACCGGTCACCGGGCCGTACATCAGGTCGCGTGCCAGGGCGTCGGCTTCCTCGGCCTCGATGGCCCAGCGCAGGAAGTCGCGCAGCGAGTCGCCGACCTCGTCGTCGTAGCCGCATTCCCAGGCCAGCACCCAGTGGGTGCCCACGATCGGGAAGCCGTCCGCGCCGACGTCGAGGATGTCGTAGCGGAAGTCGTCGGGGATGGTGTCGATGATGGAGTTGGGACCGGCCGCGATGGTGTCGAGGTCGGGGTAGACCGCGTTGCCATCCGCATTGACGACCGAGGTGACGGAGATGCCGTTCTCGACCGCGTAGGCGTAGCTGAGGTAGCCGATGCCACCCGGCTGCTGCTGCACGTTGGCGGTGACACCCTCGTTGCCGTTGCCACCGATGGTGCCGGCGGCCCAGTCGATCTCGTCACCGGCGCCGTACTCGTCGGACCACCAGTCGACCTCGTGGTCGAGGAAGGTCGTGAAGATGTAGGTGGTGCCCGACCCGTCGGAGCGGTGCACCGGGATCAGGGGCGTGTCGGGCAGGTCGACGTCCGGGTTCAACGCCTCGATGTCGGGGTGCTGCCAGGTGTCGATCTCGGCGGCGAAGACGCCGGCGATGGTCTCGGCGTCGAGCACCAGGCTGTCCTGCCCGGCGTCGGCGAGCGCGGCATCGAGGTCCTCATCGTTGTAGGCGATCGGCACGGAGCCGAAGGCGTCGGGGATGTGCAGTGCGTCGCAGCCGCGGATCTCCTGGGCATCGGCGATCTCCTCCTCGGTGAGGTAGCGCTCGGAGGAGCCGAAGTCGACCTGCTCGGAGAGGAACTGCTCGACCCCGCCGCCGGACCCGATGGACTGGTAGTTGACCGCGATGCCGGGCTCGTTGTCTCGGGTCCACTCGAGCATCAGCGGGGTGATGAAGGTCGCGCCAGCGCCGAGGAGGTCGGCCCGCTCCGCCTCGACACCGACCTGGTCACCGTCGTCGATCAGTTCGGTCTCCGCACCGGCGGCATCGCCGGTGCCGTCGTTGGCGTCCTCGGCGGTGACGGGACCGTCACCGTTGCTCCCACAGGCGACCGCCGTGAGGGAGAGCGCCGCCATGACGGCGGCCGTGCGAATGGGAAGTCTCATGAGCTTCGGAGCTCCTGGTGTCGAGTGGTCGGGATGACATTCAGGAAGCTACGGACGCCCCGTTGCTGGGGGCCGTTCAGGAGCAGAACGGAAGGTGAACGGTGGGCGACGATCCGGTGCCGCAGGCCGGAAACGACCCGGCACGTACGAGCAGGGTCGCCGCACCTCCCCGGCGGTCGACACCTCAGCGGTACGACACCCCCCGATGGAGCCGTCCCCGCGGGAGGCCTCCCCGTGCCTTAGGCCGTGGGAACCCCGCTGCGACGACCCTGCGGTGAGCCGCCCATCGCCGGTCACTCACGTCGGACCGTGGGACGACGGGTCGCCCACGTCCCGCTCGAAACGGCGCCTGGGAGCCGAGCTCAGAAGGCCGCAAGCGGTCGGTGGGCCGCGGCAGGGTCGCGGATCTCGAACAGGGACCGGGGCGGCAGCTCGAACACCCACGCGATCAGATTGCTGGGGATCGAGCCGCGTCGACGCTCGTAGGCCGCGACCTCGAGGTTGTACAGCCGCCGCGAGGCCGCGATCCGGTCCTCGGTCTCGACGAGCTGGCGTTGCAGGTCGAGGAACAGGGTGTCGGCCCGCAGGTCGGGGTAGGCCTCGGCCAGCGCGAACAGTCCGGTGAGCCGGTCGGTGAGCTCGTCCTCGACCCGGGCCTGCTCGCGCACGTCGACCCCGGGCTCGACCGCGCGCGTGGCCGCTGCGCGGGCGTGGACCACGGCCTCCAACAGGTCCCGCTCGTGGGCGGCGTACCCACGCACCGACTCGACCAGGTTCGGGACGAGTTCGTGCCGGCGTTGCAGTTCGACGTCGATACCGGCCCAGGAGGCGTCGATGGCCGTGCGCTGGGCCACGAACCGGTTGTAGGAGAGAACCACGGCGAGCACGACGGCGACGACCACCACACCGAACACCATGAGGGTCTCACCCATGGCGGGGCTCCCGTGCGGGTGCGACGTCCGGCCGCCCGGGCATCTCCGGGGTCCACGGGGTGCCGCCGAACTGCCGCCACAGCTGGTCGGGCACCGCAGCGACCAGCCGGACCACATCCTGCCGCACGGCGGGCAGTTCACCGACCACACCGGCCAGCGAGTCGTCACGGTGGGACGGGCTGCCCTCGAGCACCAGCAGATCGTCGACCAGTTCGACGCTGCGGCCGGCGTAGTGCTCGAGCAGTGTCGCCTGCAGATCGGCGTCGAGCACCATCACCGCGAGCCGGTCGTCGGCGCACTCCACCCGGAACCGCCGGTTGAACTCGCTGGACTCCAACTGCCGGCCACCCCGCGTGACGCCCAGGCGGCCGAGCACCGATTCCGGTCGCACGCGGATGGCGGTCGGCACGCTGGCCGGCAGGCGCACCACCGCCGCGGTCGTGGTGCGCCTGCGGAAGCGGTGGCTGTGCTGCGGATTGTGCTGGCGCTGCTCCCACCACCACCGGAACGCGGCGCAGTCGAGTCGGTGCTCCTGCCCCGCGACCAGGGCCCGCACGGGCCCTTCGACGCCGTGCTCGAGCCCGGCGTGCCGGTCCCCCTGCGGCAGGGTCGCGCACCG
>SLRZ01000211.1 GCA_007130695.1 Nitriliruptoraceae bacterium | reverse complement strand
GGCCGACGAGTACGAGCTGTCGGTCGAGCTGCCCGAGGCCGGCGGTGTGCTCGCGGCACAGCCGGTGACCGTGCGCGGGGTCGGTGTCGGCGTGGTCCGCGGCACCGAGCTCACCCCGGACGGGGTGCGGGTGGTCATGGACATCGACGAGCGCCAGGACGTCCCCGCACACGTGTTCGTCCAGGTGCTGCGCCGCTCACCGATCGGTGAGCAGGCGGTGGAGCTCACGCCGGTCCCCGCGGACTGGGACCCGCCGGCGGAGGGGGACGCCTTCGTGGCCCGCGACGTGCCGCGGGCGGACGGCTGGCCGGCGCTGACCCCGGGTGAGGACCCCGACATCCGGGGGGTTGCGGTCCCGGCCTCCGTGCCCGAGGTGCTGCACCTCGCGGAGGACCTGCTCACGACCATCGACGTCGAGGCACTGCACACGGTCGTCGAGGAGCTGGGGACCGCCGTGGAGGGCCGTGACGACGTGCTGCGCCGGCTGACGCGGGACGGGACGGGCCTGGCGGACACGTTGCTGGACGCCAGCGACGACATCGAGCGCCTGCTGGCGGTCAGCGAGCCGACGCTGGTGACCATCCACGAGCAGCGCGACGAACTACGGGCCGGCCTGGCCGACAGCGCCGACCTGCTGGACACGCTCGCCGCCCGTGGGGATGACGTGGCCTCGATCCTCGAACACGCCCCGGGCGCGTTGGACGAGGTCACCCGGCTCGTCGACGAGCAGGCGCCGAACCTGCACTGTCTCAACCGGGACCTGCTGGCCCTCGGCCGCCTGCTCACCGGTGACGAGGTGGCACCGTCACTCGCGCGGCTGCTCGACCTGCAGCAGTTCTTCTACGGCAGCTTCGACGCGGGCACACAGTGGGACCCCTACCGGCCGCAGGCCGTCTGGGCGCGGGTGAACATCCTGCTCGTCGAGGGGCTCACCCACCCGCCGGCGGCTGCGCAGGACCCGCGCGCGCCCACCCCACCGACGCTGCCCGGCGAACACTGTGACTCCCCGTTCGGGCTGGGGGTCGACGCGGTGCGCCAGTCGGACCCGGACCCGATGCCACCCGACCCGACCTCACCCGGTATCGACCATGCGCCGAGGCAGGACGGGGCCGGCGACCGGGCCGACCATCAGCTGTTGCGCGACGCACGGGACTGACGGGATGCGCGTCCGGCCCGGTGCGGGTCAGGACGCTTCGAGGTCGTCGGTCTTCCCGAGCTCCTCGGCGAGCCGCTCGAAGGCGCGCTCGCTCGCGGCCTGGAGCTCCTGGGCCATCAGCGGCCGAACCACCTCGATGGCGATCGGCCGGAGCCGACGCAGCGACTCCAACGTCTGGACGAGGTCGGTGTCCGCCGGGTCGTCCCTGACGGAGGGTGCGATGTGTTCGGTGACCAGGTCGACGAAACGGTCCGCGACGCCCCCCATGTCCTGCCGCAGGGCGGAGACCAGCTCGAGGATGCTGTCGAGGGGCACCCCGGCACGTATCAGCTCCTCACCGGCCTCGATCAGCAGTGGGCTCGGGGCCACGAACGTGCCGTCCTCCTGCGGCCGGATGAGGTCGAGGTCGACGGCATGGTCCAGCAGCTTCGGCTCCCCCTGCGCCTCCGGGAACCGGGTGAGCAGCTCGGCCAGGGAGTACTCGGTCGGCTCCTCGTCGGTCAGGGGTGCGGCGAGCAGGTGCCGGAAGCCCAGCAGGTGCCCGAGGTCGCCGCCCTGGGCCCACGTCGCCAGCAGCTCACCGATGGCGGCCAGCGAGAAGCCGCGCTCCTGGAGCTCGTGGATGATCTGCAGGCGGTGGAGGTGCTCCTCGCCGTAGTAGCCGGTCCGGCCCTCCAGCATCGGGGCCGGCAGCAGGCCCCGGGCCTGGTAGGCACGGATGTTGCGCGAGGTGGTCCCCGCCTCCGTCGCCAGTTCGTCGATCCGCAGTCTCATGGGGCACAGGGTAGGCCACCGCCAGCCGCGTCCCGCTCACGCCGCCCCGGCCACCCGCGGTATCGTGCCCGGTGGCGAGGAGGCGTGTATGCAGGGCTCGCTGACCGGCCGCCTGCTGGTGGCCCTTCCACTGCTCGAGGACCCGAACTTCGACCGGGCGGTCGTCTTCGTCCTCGACCACGACGAGGACGGCGCGCTCGGTGTCGTGCTGAACCGGGCCTCGGACGTGGCCGTCGAGGAGGCGCTGGCCGGCTGGTCGGCGCTGGCCGCCCGACCGGCGGTCATGTTCGGTGGCGGGCCCGTGGAACCCACGGCGGTGGTCGCCCTCGGCCGTGACACGCCGCTCCTCTCGGTCGGGGACGCCGACCCGGACGCGGGTGCGGTGCGGCTGGTCGACGTCTCCGAGGGGCCACCGTCCGACCAGCTCGAGGAGGTCCGGGTGTTCGCCGGCTACGCGGGCTGGGCACCGGGGCAGCTCGAGGGGGAGATCGAACAGGGGGCCTGGACGAGCGTGGAGGCGCTGCCCGAGGACGTGTTCACCGATGACCCCGACGGGCTGTGGCACCGGGTGCTCGCGCGGCAGCCCGGCCGGTTGCGCCTGCTGGCCGGGTTCCCGGCGGACCCGTCGGTGAACTGAGACGATCGCCTAGGAGCCCTGGGTCGGCGACTGCGGGTCCTCGCAGTGGAAGGGCGGCTCGCCGTCGGCGCCGTGGTAGAAGACCTCCTCGCCCTCGACGTCCAGGACGATGAGATAGCCGGGCACGATCGCCTGGGTGTACATCTCACCCTCCTCGGGGCAGCCGCGTGCACCGTCCGGCCATTCCACGTGTTCGGCGCGCAGGACCTCGATGGCGTCCTCGGTGAGCCCGCGCTCGTCGGCCGCGTCCTCGATCGCGAGCTGCGTCTCCTCCCGCAGGTCCTCGTCGCCCATGGGCTCGTCCTCGTCGTCCTCGTCGGGGAGGGGGGTGGCCTCCTCGGTCTGCCCGCCGGCGGGGGGCGAGTCGTCCGTCGCGTCCCCGCAGGCGGCCAGCAGCAGGAACGGGACCAGGACCAGCGCGGTGGATCGGAACGGTCGCATGGGGCCTCCTCGGGAACGGGTCGTGTGTGTGGTTCGACGTCGTCGGTGGGACGGCGGTTCCCGCCGGCCGGCGCACAGCATGACGCGTCCGCGGCGGGGGCACCCTGTCCCGGTGACCGTAGACTCTCCCCTGCTGTCGACCGAGGTGTACGACGTGGGCGAGACCTCCTGGGCGTTCCTGCTGATCGGCTCGTTCGCCGCCGTCGGCGCGGCGCTCGCGGTCGGCACGCTGGGTGCCATCGTCCGTTACCACCGCACCGGCACCTTCCCCGGCGAGGAACGGCCCTCGGACGACCCGGCCCGGGGCCGCCTGCTCGCCCTGTGGGTGCGGGTCGCGCTCGGGGTGGTCCTCCTCGGCATCGGCATCTGGGCGCTGGGACGGGCCGACCTGCTGTGAGGTCGTCCCGGACGCCGCCGGCGGGCGTTACCTTGGCAGCCGGCGAGAGCCTGGGAGGCCGATGGGACTGACCCGGACGGCGGTGCGGCTGACCTCCTGGGCGACCCCACACGGGCTGCCGGTGGTGCGGGGGCTCGTCGCCGGCGCCATGCAGGACGTGTTCGGGGACGTGCCCTACTCGGAGGAACGCGCCCCCGGGGACCCCGGACTGCACGGGCCCGGGTCGGCGACCTGGCGGGTGATCGGCGACCCGGCGGCCATCGTCGGCGGGGTCCGGGGCCTGGTCGTGCAGCTGCTGCATCCGCTGGCGATGGCCGGCGTCGCCGACCATTCGGCCTTCGAGCGCGACCCGCTGGGGCGTCTGCGGCGCACCGGCGGGTACGTCACCGTCACCGC
>SLRZ01000275.1 GCA_007130695.1 Nitriliruptoraceae bacterium | reverse complement strand
CGTCGGGGATCGGCCGGAAGCTGATCTCGTCGAGGTAGGGCAGGTCCTCCTGCCAGTAGTCCTCGTTGCGGGTGACATCGAGCTGCTGGTCGCGCTGCCAGGACTCGAACACGAACGGCCCCGTGCCGACGGGCTCGCTGGTCGCGCTCTCGTCCTCGATCGAGGCGGGCGAGACCACGATCCCGGCCTCGCGGGTGAGGACGTCGGAGAAGGCGACGTGGGGCTGGTCGAGCTGGATCGTCAGGGTCAGTTCGTCCTCGACCACGACGTCGTCGATGGCGGCGACGTCGGCGGCCTGCAGCCCGCCGTCCTGGCGGTGGGTCTCGAGGTTCAGCGCGACCGCCTCGGCGTCGAGTGGTTCGCCGTCGTGGAACTCCACGCCCTCAGGCAGGGTGAGCGTGTAGGCCGTGAACTCGTCGTTGGGCTCGAAGGATTCCGCGAGGTAGGGGCGCGGCACCCCGTCCTCATCGCGTTCGAGCAGCGTGTCGTAGACGGCGCGGGCCACCATCCAGCCCGACTGCGACCACGTGTCGCTCCAGGGCGCCCAGCCGGGGCTCTCGGCCTCCAGGCCGATGGTGACGGTGCCTCCGGGCGTCGGGTCGCCCTCCGGTTCCGCCACGTCGGTGGCCGCCCCCGTGTCGCCCTCGGCCATCGCCGAGTCCTCCCCGTCGTCGGCGGGGGCGCAGCCGGCGACGACGAGCCCGGTGGCCAGTCCTACGGCGAGGCGTCGTGCCCCGCGGGTCGATCGCAATCCCATGTGCTCACTCTCCCGGTCATGTCCTACGGATACCGAAGCACCCTAGTGGCGCGGCCGTGCAGGTGACGGCGGAATGTCCCCGAGGACCGTCGCCGGCCAGGGGCCCCGGACCACGCGATCGACGACGGCGCCCGCGGCCCGCCGTCCCGCCCCGGCCGCCAACGCCATCCGGGCGTGAGCCTGCCCGGCCTCCGGCCAGGTCATCGGCCCCTGCGGACCGTGGAGCACCCGGGTCCCGGGCCCGGGCCGGTAGGCGAGCGCGTCGGCGAGCCGGAACCGCTCGGCGACCACCACCGGTCCGATCGGGGCCAACACGTAGGAGCCGGTGGGGGCGGTGCGAACGTCGTCGCTCTCCGGACCACCGCCGGTGCCGGGATCGCGACCCTCGGAGCGGTCCAGGGCCGGCAGGTCCTCGACGTGGATCCCGAGGACCCAGGTGTCGCGCACCTCGTGCGGGTCGGCGGCCGGCAGCAGCGTCAACGGCACGGCGCCGTACCCGGTCCGCCGGGCCTCGAACACCGGGGCCCAGCCGACCATCCTCGCCGGCAGCAGGACGGCCCCACGGCGGTCGAGGCCCTTGTCGATCAGCCGCGGCGGTGACGCGTTGGCGCCGTAGGCGACGCTGAAACGGACACGATCCACCGGCGGCACCGGGCCACCGTCGCGGCGGCGCCAGGGTGCAGCGGCTTTCCCCTCCACCACCAGTCGGTGCACCCGGCCGTCCTGCAGCAGCGCGGGCCCGGGCGGTCGCGGGCCGGGGTAGGTCGCCGGGTCGAATCTCACGGCAGCCGACCGTGCTCCAGCAGGTACTCGAAGGCGGCCTCGTCGGCGACCGGCACGCCCAACTGCTCGGCCTTGTCGCGCTTCGATCCGGGCGAGTCGCCGACGACCACGACCGAGGTGCTGCCCGAGACGCTGCCCGTGACCTTCGCTCCCCTGGCCTCGAGCGCCGCACGCGCCTCGTCCCGGGTGAAGCCCTCCAGCGTGCCGGTCACCACCACGCGCCACCCGGCGAGCCGGTCGTCGTCGCCGGCCTCCTCCTCGACGGCACTGGTGACGCCCAGAGACAGCATCTCGTCGATCAGCTCCGCGTTTCGGGGGGTGGCGAACCACGAGTGGATCGCCCGGGCGATGACCGGCCCGATGCCGTCGATGGCCTCGAGCTCCTCGGGCTCCGCGGCACGGATCGCCTCGATGCTGCCCATGGCCCGCGCCAGCGTCTTGGCGTAGGTCGGGCCGAGATGGCGGATGTTGAGCGCCACCAGCACCCGGTCGAGCGGCTGGGTGCGACCGGCCTCGATCCCGGCGAGCAGGTTGTCGACGCGCTTCTCGCCCCACTTCTCCAGGGCCAGCAGCTGTTCGCGGTGCTCGTGCAGACGGAACACGTCGGCGAGGTCGGCGACCAGGCCCTGTTCGACCAGCAGTTCGACGGTCTGCTCGCCGAGCCCCTCGATGTCCAGCGCGGTGCGCGACGCGAGGTGGGACAGGGACTCCAGCAGCCGGTTGGGGCAGTCGACGTTCTCGCAGAAGTGGTGGGCCTCGCCCTCCGGACGCACCAGCGGCTGGGAACAGAAGGGACAGTCCGACGGCATCGACCACACCCGCGCGTCGGGGGGGCGTCGGTCGAGCACGGGCCGGACGACCTCGGGGATCACGTCGCCCGCACGGCGGACCATGACCCGGTCCCCTTCGCGCACGTCCTTGGTGTGTACCTGGATCTCGTTGTGCAGGGTGGCGTGGGTGACCCGCACGCCACCGACGACGACGCCGTCGAGGACGGCGTAGGGCGTCACCCGTCCGGTGCGCCCGACGTTGATCTCGATGCGTTCGAGGGTCGCCTCCTGCTCGACGGGCGGCATCTTGTAGGCGATGGCCCAGCGCGGCGCCCGGGCGGTGAACCCCAGCCGCTGACGCTGGGCGAGGTCGTCGACCTTGACGACCACACCGTCGATCTCGTAGGCCACGTCGTGGCGGGCATCGGTCCAGGTGTCGATGTAGGCGACGACCTCGTCGATGTCGGTCGCGACGGTGGTCTCGAGCGGCGTTGGCAGGCCCGCGTCCCGCAGCCACGCCAGCGCCTGCGAGTGCCGCTCGAAGGAGATGCCCTCCACGGTGCCCAGCCCGTGGCACCACACCGACAGCGGCCGACGGCGCGTGACGTCCGGATCCTTCTGCCGCAGGGCCCCCGATGCCCCGTTGCGCGGGTTCATGAAGGCTTCCTCGCCCGCCTCGATGCGTTCGGCGTTCATCGCCTCGAAGGCCTCGAGCGGGTAGTAGATCTCGCCGCGGATCTCGAGCAGCGCGGGCGGCTCGTCGACCGTCAGCCGGTAGGGCACATCGTCGATGGTGAGCACCTGGGCCGTGACGTCCTCGCCCACGGTGCCGTTGCCGCGCGTCGCGGCGGTCTCCAGCAGCCCGTCCCGGTAGACGAGGTTGACCCCGACCCCGTCGATCTTGAGCTCGCAGACGTAGGCGACCGTGCCCCCGCCGTCAGCGGCCAGGCCGCGCTCCACGCGCTGGGCCCAGGCCTCCAGCTCCTCCCGCGAGAACGCATTGTCGAGGCTCAGCATGGGTTGCAGATGGGTGAACGGCGGGAAGGCCGTGCTCGCCGGGGCACCGACCTGCTGAGAGGGCGAGGCGGTCGTGACCAACTGCGGGTGCGCGTCCTCGAGCGCGAGCAGTTCGGCGAAGCGCTCGTCGAACTCCGCGTCCGTCATCGGAGGATCGGAGAGCACGTAGTAGCGGTAGCGCGCGTCGCGCAGGACGCGCGTGAGCTCGTCGTGCCGGGCGCGCGCCTCGGTCGCATCGGAGGGGACGTCGGCCACCGCTACATCCTGCTGACTCGTCGGGCGGGCACGGCGAGGCTACTCCCGTCGGTCCTCCGCACGGGTGCCGGGGGCACCGTGGGCGTCCCCGTCCCGGCCCCGTCCGGACGCCGGGGCGCCGGACCACGGCCACCCGCGCAGAAGTTACGGTACCGTAGGTTACTCAACCGTAGGTTACGGAGGTTTCCATGCACCCCACCCGCGTCACCGCGCCACCGACGGCCAAGCCCCGGCTCCGCGGTCGCCTGCACCTGGTGGGCGCCGTTCTCGTCGCCGCCAGCGCCCCGGCGCTCTGGGCGCTGGCCGTCGACGCGGGACTGCGCGTCGGCGTGACCGTCTACGTGCTGGGGGTCACGGCGATGCTGGCGACCAGCGCCGCCTACCACGTGCCGGACTGGCCGGCCGAGATCAAGCGCCACATGCGTCAAGCCGACCACTCGGCGATCTTCCTCGGCGTGGCCGGCACCTACACCCCACTGGTCCTCGCCGTCATGAGCCCCCGCTGGGGCGCCCTCCTGCTCACCACCGTGTGGGTCGGGGCGCTGGCCGGGATCGTGGTGTGCAACGTCTTCCAGGGGGCGCCGACCTGGGCCAGGACCCTGCCCTACATCGTGCTCGGATGGATCGGCGTGCTCGCACTGCCCGCGTTCTGGGGGTTCGCGCCCACCGTGGCCCTGCTGGTGATTGCCGGCGGCATCGTCTACACCGCCGGTGCCGTCGTCTACGCCCGGCGCCGCCCCGACCCCTGGCCGGCGACCTTCGGCCACCACGAGGTCTTCCACGCCCTCACGCTGCTCGCGATCGCCCTGCACTGGGCCGCGGTGGCCCTGGCCGTCTCCGCCTGACCCGGCGGGGCCTTCAGACCACCGGCAACGCCGCCGGACGCTCCGCGGCGACCACCGGTCCGCCCCCGAGGCAGACCTCGTCGTCCGTGTCGTAGACCACGGCCGCCTGCCCCACGGCCAGGCCGTGGACGGGCTCGTCGAACTCCACCCGCACGCCCGGCCCGCCGTCGTCGAGCGGCACGACCCGCCCGGGGACCGTCGCCCCGTGGGCGCGGATCTGCACCCGCACGGCCCCGGTGGGCACGTTCGAGCGGGTCCATCTCGGTGACGCCACCTCGGCCCACCGGCACGCCAGCGCCTCACGCGGCCCGACGACCACCGTGTTGCGCACGGCGTCGACGTCCACGACGAAGCGGCGCCGGTGGTGGTCGAGGCCCAGGCCCCGGCGCTGGCCGACCGTGAACCGCCACACCCCGCCGTGCTCGCCCAGCACCCGGCCGTCGAGGTCGACGATCGGGCCCGGCGCGGACGGCAGCCGCTCCGAGAGGTAGCCGGCGGTGTCGCCGTCGGGGATGAAGCACACGTCGTAGCTGTCGGGCTTGGCCGCCACGCGCAGCCCGAGCGAGGAGGCCAGCTCCCGCACCCGCGTCTTTGACAGCTCCCCGACCGGAAGCAGCGTGTGGTCCAGCTGCTCCTGGGCGGCCATGTAGAGCACGTAGGACTGGTCCTTGGCGCGGTCGGCGGCGCGGTGCAGCCGGGTCCCCGGGCCCGGCTGCGTGACGGCCGCCCCGTCCCGACGCAGGCGGGCGTGATGCCCCGTGGCCAGCGCGTCGAAACCACTGGCCAGGGCGCGCTCGAGCAGGGCCGCGTACTTGACCCGCTCGTTGCAGGTCACGCACGGGTTCGGGGTCGAGCCCCGCGCGTAGCTGGCCGCGAACGGGGACTGCACCTCACGCTCGAAGACCTCGGCGAGATCCCAGACGTAGAAGGGGATGCCGAGCACCGCCGCCGTGCGCCGGGCGTCCTGTGCGTCGTCCAGCGTGCAGCAGCCGTGGCCGGGCACCTGCGCCACCTCGTCGACCTCGGCGAGCTTCAAGTGCACACCGGTGACCTCGTGGCCCTGCTCGACGAGCAGCGCCGCGGCGACGGCACTGTCGACGCCGCCGGACATCGCGACCAGGACCCGGGCCATCTAGGAGAGTGCCAGATCGAGCCGCACGCGCGGCACGACGTCGGCGAGCACCTCGACCGCACGGTCGACGTCGGCCTCGGTGGAGGTCCAGCCGAGGCTCAGCCGCAGCGGGGTACCGGTCAGCCCGCAGGCCGCGGCCACGTGGGAGCCCTGCCCCGCCCCGCTGGCACAGGCGGAGCCGGTGGAGGCCGCCACGCGGGCGCGATCGAGTTCGAGGCTCAGGGCCGCCGGGTCGGCGGCGTCCAGCGACAGGTGCACGTGCGAGGAGAGGCGGTCCGCGGCGGCGGCCGGCCCGTTGCGGTGCACCCCCTCGATCGCGACCGCACCGGCCGCCAGCCGGTCCGACAGGGCACCCAGTCGCGCGTCGAGGGCCGCACGGTCACGCACCGTCGCCTCGAGCGCGGCGGCGCACGCGACGTCCAGGCCGACCGCGAAGGTGCCCGAGCGCACACCCCGGTCCTGTCCGCCGCCGTGGGTCAACGGCACGACGGGCAGGTCACGACGCAGGACCGCGACTCCGACCCCCTGGGGTCCACCGAGCTTGTGGGCGGACAGCGCCAGCGCCGCGACCCCCCACCCGGCGACGTCGACCGCACGGGTGGGCAGCGCCTGCACGGCGTCGGTGTGCAGGGGCACCCCCCGCTCGGCCAGCTCCCCCGCGAGGATCGCCACGTCGTTGACGGCCCCCAGTTCGTTGTTGGCCGCCATCACCGAGACCAGCGCGGTGTCGGCGCGGACGGCGTCCAGGACCCGGTCCACCTCGACGCGCCCGTCGGGTGCCGGCGGGACCACGCTCAGGGTCGCCTCACCGCGGTCCGCGAGCCACCGGGCGGCCTCGAGGACCGCGGGGTGCTCCACGTCCGAGACGACGAGGTGCTGCCGACCCCGCTCGCGGGCGGCCCACAGGGCCCCCTTGATCACGAGGTTGTCGGCCTCCGTCGCACCGGAGGTGAACACGACCTCCGAGGGCGTCGCACCCAACGCGGTCGCGACGCGTTCACGGGCCTCCTCCACGGCCGCGCGGGCGGCCTGCCCGGGCAGGTGCACCGCGGAGGCGTTGGCCGCGTCGAGCCACCGTTCCAGCGCGGCGCGCGCCTCGGGACGCACGGGCGTCGAGGCGGCATGGTCGAGATAGGTGCAGTGCGCTTCGGTCACGGCCGCGACGGTAGCGTCCGACCCACGACGACGCCCCCGACGACGAGGTCCGCGTGAGCGCCCCCCATCTGCCGGCCGACCTCCCACGGCCACCGCGTGCGGTCGCGGTGCTGCCTCTCGACGTCGATCTCGGGCAGGTCGGTGGGCACCGCCTGCTGCTGCGTTCGCTGGAGGTGTGGGACGGCTGGGCGGACCTGCGTTTCGCCCGCACCGACGAGGGGGCCCCGCGGCCACTGCCCCGCCGGGTTCCCCCCGCCGGCGCCTGGACGGTCACGGCCGACGGCGCGTCCCTCGAGGTGCTCGACGCGGTCGGCCGCGGCGACCGGGAGTTCTCCAACGGTGAGGTGCGCCTGCGTCCCGCCCCCTCCCCCGGCGCTCGCGTGCACGTGGCGGTCGAGTTGCTCACGGGTTCGCCGCCGTTGGAGGGGGAGTTCGTGCTGCCCCGGTCGGACGCCGGCGCGGGGGGATCCTGATGGCCACCGGAGTGGAGCGCTTCGTCGAGCGCGCGGCGGCCCGCGGCCTCGAGGTCGTGCCGCGCGAGTTCCCCGAGGGCACACGGACGGCGGCCGACGCCGCCGCGGCGATCGGGTGCGACGTGGCGCAGATCGTGAAGTCGCTGGTGTTCGTCGCCGACGGCCGGCCCGTCCTGGTGCTCACCTCGGGCGCCAACCGGGTGGACCTCGACCGGGTGGCCGCCCAGCTGGACGCGACGGAGGTCCGCAAGGCGACCGCCGCCGAGGTCCGCGAGGCGACCGGTTACGGGATCGGGGGCACCCCGCCGCTGGGCCACGACACCGATCTGGCCGTGCTCCTCGACGCCGACCTCACGCGCCACCCGGTGGTCTGGGCCGCCGCCGGCACCGCCACCCACGTGTTCGCGCTCGCCCCGGACGAGCTGCTCTCGGCCACCGACGCCGTCCCCGCCGAGGTGGCGGACGAGGCCGGGTAAACGCCCGGGCGGGAGCGTTCAGCGCAGGTCGGCGAACACCCCGCCGAGCTGATCGATCGAGCGTCGCACCTCGTCGGGGTGCACGCCCGCGACGAGGTGGGGAGCGATGCCACATGCACGCTCGAGGCGCTGCTCGAGCCCCGTGCGCGCCGACCGGTCGAGGTCGCCCGCGACCTCGACGATGAGCCGGTCCCGGGGCACCCGGTCGTCGGGCCCCCGCAGCTCGACCCGCCAGGCGCGCACTCCGCCGGTGTGCGCGAGGACCGCCGGGACCCCCCGCAGGTCGACGTAGCGCTGCCGCCAGCTGTCGTCGGTGATGGGCAGCTGCCACGCGCCCGCGGCCATCTCCCCCACCAGCCGGGGCACGGTGCGTGCGCAGCCCGGACACGGCTCGAGACGCAGTGGGTCGACCCAGGTCCCCGTCTGCACCCGCACCAGCCCGGTGCCGTGCCACCCGAGCGAGGTCAGGGTGAGGTCGCCGTCACCCTCGGTCGGCTCCCCGGTCATCGGGTCGAGGACCTCGAGGAACTCCAGGTCCGGCATCGTGTGCAGGCCGTGGGTGCCGTGGGTGCACTCCGCCCACAGGGTGCGCCCGAACTCCGGTCCCCACAGGGCACGCACGTCGACCTTCGGGCCCAGCCCGCCGTAGGCCTCCTCGATCTCGAGACGCAGCGCCTCGTCGGGCGGGGGCCCGTAGGTGACCACCCGCCGCAGCCGCCCCATCGGCAGCCGGGCGCCCTGGAGGGTCTTCGCGAGGCGGACGGCCTCCTCGACCGCCACGACCAGCACCGTCACGGGCAGCAGCCGGGTGGCGCGGGCGACGGCGGCGAGGTCCTCGTCGTGCCCGCGGGCGTGCAGCGCGGTGATCGAGGCGCCCTGGGCGAGATGGGCCACCCGGAAGGCCGCGAGCGTGGGGCCGGCGGGCACGGCGCTGAGCAGCACGTCCCGGTCGTCCAGGCCGAGCAGCGCGGCGGCCCGGGCACCCACCCGGTTGGCCCGGTCGAGGTCCGAGCGGGCCGAGGCGACCACCACGCCCGCCTCCACCCCGGCCCGGCGCAGATCGACGGGCTGGTACTCACGCAGGAGCACGGTGCGCTTGCCCGTGGGCCCCTCGCGTCGGATCGCGGTGGCGATGCCGCGCAGCACGTCGCTGCCGGCGAAGGACTTGACGTCGTCCTCCGAGGGAAGCAGCACGGTGCCGGGTGCCCCCGGCGCATCGGCGACCAGGTCCGCCTCACGCACGGGGGGGAGGCCGGTGAGCGCCGAGCGTGAGGTCAACGACCGCGGCTCGACGCCGTCCGCCGCCACGCGCCGGGACCAGAACGGTGCGGCGGAGGTGACCGTCGGCAGCCAGCGCGCGAGCGTGAGGTCGGTGACGCGCGCCTGCTCCTCGAGCGAACGCTGGTCCCAGGGGGCGCTCACGAAGGGTCTCCTCCCGCCGTCGGCACATCGCGCGGAGCGTAGGCGACACCCGCGGGGGTGTCGGGACGTGGACGGGCCCCGGCCATCACCCGGCCGGGGCCCGTTCATCGGACGGTGTCGAGCGTCAGCCCATCTTGGCCGACAGTTCCTCGATCAGCTTGGGCACGACGTCGTAGAGGTCACCGACGACGCCGAAGTCCGCGATCTGGAAGATCGGGGCCTCCGGGTCCTTGTTGATGGCGACGATGTTCTGCGAGGTCTGCATGCCCGCGCGGTGCTGGATGGCGCCGGAGATGCCCGAACCGATGTAGAGCATCGGCGCGATCGTGCGCCCGGTCTGGCCGATCTGGAAGCGGTGCGGGTACCAGCCCGCGTCGGTCGCGGCCCGGGACGCACCCACGCCGGCGCCGATGGCGTCGGCGAGCTGCTCCATGAGCTCGAAGCCCTTCTCGTCGCCGAGCCCGCGGCCACCGGCGACCACGATCGCGGCCTCACCGATGTCGGGACGGTCGGCGTCACCCTGCTTGACGACCTCGGTGATCTTGCTGGCCGTGGCCGCCTCGGAGAGCGTGACGTCGATCGCGACCGTCTCGGGCGAGCCGCCACCGGACTCCTCGGCCGCGAAGGCGTTCGGGGAGATGCCGATGAAGGCCTTCTTGCCCTCGGCGACCTTGCACCGGGTGATCATCTCGCCACCGAAGACCTCCTTGGTGGCGCTGATCGCGCCGTCGGCGACCTCGACGTTGGTCGCGTCGGTGATCACGCCGGCGTCGACGCGGATCGCCAGGCGGGCGGCCACGTCCTTGACGTGGTTACCCGAGGCGAAGAACAGGGTGGTCGCGTCCGACTGCTCGAGGACCGCCTCCAGGGCCTCGACCTGCGGCAGCGTGACGTAGCCCTGGGCGTCCTCGCTGTCCCAGTGGTAGAGCTTGGCGGCCCCGTGGGCGCCGAGGGTGTCGGCCGCGCCGGAGGCCCCCTCGCCGAGCCAGACGGCCGCGACGGTGTCCCCGGTCTCGCCGGCGACCTGCGTGGCCGCCGTGAGCATCTGCAGCGACAGCTTGCGGGGCTCACCCTCACTGTGGTCGATCAGTACCAGCAACTCACTCATGTGAATTCTCCTCTTGTGTCGTCAGGGGTCCGGTACGGACCGCTCTAGACGAACTTCTTCTCGACCAGCCAGGTGGCGAGCTGCCCCGCGGCGGCGCCGTCACCCTCGTCCTCGACGATGGTCCCGGCCTCCTTGGGCGGACGCGGCTCGAACTCGTACATGGTGGCTGCTGCGGCGTCCGCGCCGACGTCACCGGCGTCGCCGCCGATGTCGGACAGACTCTTGACGTCCAGCGGCTTGGACTTGGCCGCCATGATCCCCTTGAAGGAGGGGTAGCGGGGCTCGTTGATGGCCTCGACCACGGACACGACCGCGGGCAGACTCGACTCGACGACCTCCCAGCCGTCCTCGGTCTCCCGGTGGGCGACGACGTTGTCACCGTCGATCTCGAGGTTGCGGGCGTAGGTCAGGCTCGGCAGGCCCAGGATCTCGGCGACCGCGGCCGGCACCAGGCAGGTGCGGGCGTCGGTGGACTGGTTGCCGAAGATGACGACGTCGAACTCCTCGGCCTCGAGGGCCTTGGCGATCACCTTGGCGGTCGACAGGGCGTCCGAACCGGCGATCGCGTCGTCGGTGATCTGGATCCCGGCGTCGAGCCCGTAGGACAATGCCTTGCGCACGATGGGCTGCGCCGACTCGGGACCCATCAGGAGCACGGTGACCTCGGCGCCGTCGTTCTCCTTGAGGCGCATGGCCTCCTCGATGGCGAACTCGTTGACGGGGCACAGCACCGACTCGACCGAGTCGCGGTCGACGGTCTTGTCGTTGGGGTCGATCTTCTTCTCGCCTGCGGTGTCGGGCACACGCTTGACGGGGACGAGGACCTTCATCCGGCATTCCCTCTCGTGGTCGTGGTCACACGGCGTCGTGACGTCGACGGCCGCGGGCGTCGGCGGGCCAGGTGTGCCGACGGGTGCCAGGGTCATGGCAATGGAATTGGAGCGGGCACTCCAAAGTCAAATTGCCGGACCGGCCACCCGTGCAGCCCGTTCGGCCTCGGTGGACCCCGGCAATCTAGCGTTCCCCGGGCCCCACCGGATCGTTGGACCGGGTACCGACCGATCGAACCTGGGACGTGTGAGGTGGGACTCCTGCTTCGCCGCGTGGCGCTGGCGCTGACCGCCGCCGCGCTCACGATGGCCGCGCTCGTCGTACTCACGGCGTGGGCCGCGCTGCGCGTGTCCTGGGCGGTCCCCGACCCGGGGGCCATGGCCGGCCCCAGCGAGATCGTCGACCGGCACGGGACCCCGATCGCGCGCTTCACCTCCCAACTCGACCGCGAGATCGTGGACCTCGACGAGGTGGCGGCCGAGATGCGCGACGCGGTCATCATGGCCGAGGACCAGCGCTTCTACGAGCACGACGGCGTGGACCCGCTCTCGCTGGTCCGGGCGGTGGCGGCCAACGTGCGCACGGGCGGCATCGCCCAGGGCGGCTCGACCCTGACCCAGCAGTACGTGAAGTCCGCCTTCGTCGGCGACGAACGCACCGTGCTGCGCAAGGTCCGCGAGGCCGTCATCTCCATCCAACTCGAACGCGACGTCTCCAAGGACGAGATCCTCGAGCGCTACCTCAACGAGGTCTACTTCGGCCAGGGCGCCTACGGCGTCGAGGCGGCCGCGGGCACCTACTTCGGCGTCCCGGCCGCGGAGCTCGACGCCGCCCAGAGCGCCACGCTCGCACAGCTGCTGCCCGCCCCCTCGGTGCGCAACCCGGTCTCCGACCCCGAGGGGGCCCGGGCGCGCCGGGACGCCCTGCTCGGGCGGCTCGCCGAGCACGGTCACCTCGACGACGACACCGCCCGGCAGGCCCAGGCCAGCGACCTCGACCTCGCCCCCGACCGCCGACAGGTGGAGACCCAGGCCCCGGCGTTCACCGACCACGTGCGCCGCCAGCTCGAGCACGCCTTCGGTGACGAGGTCATGCTCACGGGTGCACTCACCGTGCGCACGAGCCTCGATCTGGAGTCCCAGCAGGCCCTCGACGCGGTCGCCGCCGACCGCCTGCCCGCCGAGGAGGGCGGGGAGGGCGTCGACTCCGCGATGGTCGCCCTGCAACCGCACACGGGCGAGGTGCTCGCGATGCACGGCGGTCGCGACATGGGCATCGGCGATTTCAACCTCGCCACGATGATGACCGGTCGGCAGCAGGGTTCGGCGCTCAAGCCCTTCGTCTACGCCGCCGCCCTCGAGGAGGGCATCGCGGTGCCCGACACCTCGCGTCCGGCCCCCTCCAGCGTCACGATCCCGCCCGGTGACT
Organism: Nitriliruptoraceae bacterium; assembly: GCA_007130695.1. Lineage (GTDB taxonomy): Bacteria > Actinomycetota > Nitriliruptoria > Nitriliruptorales > Nitriliruptoraceae > SKLC01. The sequence continues at coordinate 1,694 of SLRZ01000275.1, read as the reverse complement.
GCGTCGGTCACGACGGTGCCCCGATCTCCGTCAGTGGTGGCGGCTCGGGCAGCACGTCGGTCGCGGAGGCCCTGGTGCGGTCCTACAACACGACCTACCAGCTACTCGGCTGCGAGCTCGGCGGCGAGCGGGTGGTCGAGCAGACCCGTCGCATGGGCGTGCGCAACGAGGTCTCGACCAACGCCGGCGTGGCGCTCGGCGGGACCGACCGGGGCGCCTCCCCGCTGGACATGGCCTCGGCCTACGGCACCTTCGCGAACGACGGCGGGTGGTGCCCCCCACGCACGATCCTCGAGATCACCGGCCCCGAGGGCGCACAGGTCGACCTGCCCGACGAGGTCCGCACGATCCCGGACCTGCCCCGCGACCCGCTCGACTGGACCGAGGAGGAGGTCGCGGAGCACCCCGAGTGGCTCGAGGTCCTTCGTGGGGAGCAGGAGGACGGCGACTGCCGGGTCGCGACTCACCCCTCGATCGCGCGTGCGGCCACGACGGCCATGGAGGACGTGGTGGCCCGTGGCACGGCGAGGCGTGCCGACATCGGACGGCCACAGGCCGGGAAGACGGGTACCACCACCGGCTACGTCGACGCCTGGTACGTGGGCTACACCCCCCACCTGTCCCTGTCGGTGTGGATCGGCTCGCCCGGCGACAACGAGTCCCTGCCGCCGCTCGGTGGCTTCTCCCAGGTCTTCGGCGGGACGTTGCCGGCGGTGATGTGGGCCGACGCCGCCAACGCGATCCTCGACGACGTCGAGCCCGAGCCGTTCCCCGAGCCGATCCCGATCGACCTGCAGGTGCCCGACGAGGGGCCCCGGGTGAGCCCCGCCCGGCAGGTGCCCTCCCAGGAGCCGGAGCCCGAACCGGCGCCGGAGGCCACCGACGACACCGAGGAGCCGGATGCCGGCGACGGGTGGGACCCGGACGGGGTGGACCCCGCCGAGGACACAGAGGACGCTGAGGAACCCGAGGACCCGGACACTGCCGACCACGAGGCCGAGGACCCCGCGGACGACCCCCCCGGGGCCGGCGGGGACGAGGAGGACGAGGACGACGACTCGTGCCTGTTGTTCTGCTGACCCGACCGTCAGTCCGGGCAGGCGCTCAGCAGGTCGTCGCACAGCCGCCGGATCGGGACCACCACCGGGTCGCCACCCAGCGCCCCGTGTGCCGCCGAGGCGACCCCGACCACGTTGCCGTCGAGGTCGACCACCGGCCCGCCCGCCACCAGCCGCAGCGCGGGCAGGGAGGTGACCAGCGCACGCGACGAGACCCCCGCGACCTCGGCACCCACGCGCACCACGCTGAGGTCGGGGGTCGCACCGATCGCGATCACCCGGTCACCGGGTGACAGCGCCTCGCCCTCCTCCCGCCACGGCAGCGGCTCGACGTTGCGGATCTCCGAGCGCAACAGCAGCAGGTCGTTGGCCTCGTCCCACGAGTGGACCGTGGCCGTCGTGGAGCCACCCGGCAGACGGACCTCGACGGGGACGTCCGCGGGAACCCGGTCCCCGGCCCGGGGGTCGTCGAGGAGACCGAGGCTGGTGGCCAGGAAGACCACCTCGCCGTCGGCGACCACCACGAACCCGGTCCCCGAGCGCTGCAGCCTGACCTGCTCCGCCGGCGGCGAGGAGGGGGCCGGCTCCTGGGTCCCCTGGCCGGCATCGTCGCCGTCGTCGCCGTCGTCGCCGTCG
>SLRZ01000160.1 GCA_007130695.1 Nitriliruptoraceae bacterium | reverse complement strand
GAGGAGGTGCTGGCCAGCGTCGCCGTGCTGCCCGCCGACGCGGCCGCAGAGCCCGAGATCCGGCGCCTGGCCGGCATCGCCCACCAGGCCCGCGGCGACTGGGACACCGCCTTGGAGCTGCTCAGCGGGGTGGCCCACACGGACGCCTTCGACGCCGCCGTCGCGTGGCGTCTGGGCCTGATCCACCACCTGCGCGGCTCCCTCGACCGGGCGCTGGAGATCTACGAGCGGGGCGCCGAGGTGGCCGACCCGCCGGCGGACGGGGCGATCTGCGCCGCCTGGGCCGCCTCGGCCCGGTGGCTGCGGGGCGAGCGGGACGCCTGCGCGGCCCTGGCCGACGAGGCGATGGTCCGGGCGACCGCGCTCGACGATCCGCGTGCCCTGGCCGCCGCGCACATGGTGCTGGCGATGCTGGCCGCCCTCGACGGCGACCGGCGGGGCAACGATGCCCACTACCTGCGGGCGATCGAGCACGCGGACGCGGCCGGCGACGTCCTCCAACTCATCCGCATCCGCTCGAACCGGGCCTCCCACCACCTCGAGGAGGGCGCGTTCGAGGACGCGCTGGCGGAGGTCGAGGTCGCCCGTCACCTCGCGGAGCTGACGGGGTTCACCCCGTTCATGGCCCTGACCCTGTCCAACCGTGCCGAGGCGTTGGTCGGCCTGGGTCGCCTCGAGGAGGCGGTGGTGGACGCCGCGGACGCCGTCGCCGCGTGGCGCGCCCTGGGCTCCCGGCTGGTCGTCTACGGCCTGGAGGAACAGGCGCGCATCCAGCGGCTGCGGGGCGACGTCACGGGTGCGATCGCCACCTTCCGTGAGGTGCTGGCGGAGGCCGACGCGACCGGCGAGGTCCAGGGGCTGGTGCCCTCGCTCGCGAAGCTCGCCGAGCTGGTGTGGCACGACGACCCGGACGAGGCCCGGGCCCTGCTCGACCGGGCGCTGGAGGCGGGGGAGGGGATGGGCTACGTCGCGGCGCGGCTGTCCGCCGCCCGGCTCGCGCTCGCCGACGACCGCCGGGCCGAGGCCCGCGGTCACATCCACGAGGGCCGCGACGCCGCCACCGACCGTCGGGACCGTCCGGCGCTGGCCCTGCTCACGGAGCTCGAGGCCGCCATGGACGCCGACACGGCCGCGGCGGAGACGGCCATCGAGCAGTGGCGCGACCTCGGCGACGTCGTCGGCCTGGCCGGGGCGGAACTCACCCGCGCGGAGCTGGTGGGGGGAGCGGCCGCCGCCGAGGCCGCCGCCGGCGTGCAGGCGCGGATGCAGGCACTGGGCTGCCGCCTGTACGACCAGCGCATCAATGCCCTGCTGGCCGCCGGGACGGCCCCCACGCCGGGCGTCGTGGCGATCCGGACCCTGGGGGCGTTCGAGGTGCTCCGGGACGGCGTGCCGATCCCGCGCACGGCCTGGCAGTCCCGCAAGGCCCGGGAACTGGTCAAGCTCCTGGCCTCGCGTCGCGGCCGGCCCACCTCCCGCGAATGGCTGGCGGAGCAACTGTGGCCCGACACCGAGCCGGCCGTCGCCGCCAAGCGCCTCAACGTCATGGCCTCGACCGTGCGCACCATCGTCGACCCGGACAAGGAGCTGCCGAGCGACCACGTGGTGGCCTCCGAACGGGACACCTTGGGACTCGACCTGCGGCACGCGTCCCTCGACGTCGAGGAACTCTTCGCCGACGTGGACCGCGCGACCCGGCTCGACCAGGACGGCCACCACGACGAGGCGCTCGCCTGCTGGCGCTCGGCGGAACAGCGCTACCGGGGCGACTTCTGCGAGGACGAGGTCTACGCCGACTGGGCCGTCGGGATCCGCGAGGAGGCCCGCGCCGCCTACGCCCAGGCGGTGGCCCGCCTGGCCGCAGCCGCCACCGCGGCCGGCCGGCACGACGAGGCGGTGCGGTTCTGGCTGCGCCTGCTCGAGCGTGACCCCTACGACGAGCGCGCCCACCTCGCCCTGGTCGGCGCGCTGCTGGCCGCGTCGCGGCGCGGCGACGCCCGGCGGCGCTACCAGACCTACGTGGAGCGGGTCCGCGAACTCGGGGTCGAGCCCGCCGCCTTCCCGGTGACCTGAACGTCACCTGAACCGCCCTGCGCATACTCGCCTCGCGACGGAGCACGGAAAGGGGCGGCGGGGTGCAGACGGTGATCGTGCGGCTCAGCCCACCGAGTGGGGATGGACAACTCCACGGCCTCGTCGAGGTCGTCGGAACCGGCGAGTCGGTGCCGTTCGCGGACGACACCGACCTGCTCGGCCACCTCCACCGGGCGAGCCGGAGCGAGCTGACCCAGGGGCAGCCGCCGGCCGACAACTGAATGGACCACACGACCATCTCGAGCGCGGGGCATCACCATGGGGACGCCGGCGGAACCGGCGAGTAGCGAGGTCTGGGGACACCCCGACGGGCCAAGGGGCCGGCCCGTCGGGGCGCTGCTCGCCGGTCGCGCCGGCGGTCGTCGCTCGATCGCGGGAGGCGCGTTGAGCTGGGCCGGAACGCCCGTCCCCCAAGCACCGACGACACGGGAGGCGCGGCCCCACCGGCCATGTCGCACCGGCGGCGTAGCGTTCGGCTCGAGACCGGGGAAGCGGGAGACGATGGATGACGGGGCGGCACTGGGGCGCGACGCCGGGACGGCCACGGTGGGGGAACGACGTCGCCGAAGCGCGGGGCCAGCGGCGATGCGACGCTTCCTGGCCGTGGGCGGGACCGTCTGTGGGTTCCTCGTCTTCGTGCTCGTCGACGCGCTCCACTTGCGTGGCGGCGACTTCACCACCCTGCGTATCGCCGCCTATTCGACGGTGGTGGGGATCCTGCTCTACGTGCTCGCGGACCTCGAGCGTCAACTCGCCGTCCAGCGGGCGAGACTCGCCGACCTCGACGTGGTGGCCTGCACCGACCCGGTGACGGGCGTCGCCAACCGGCGACAGGCGGTCCGGGTGCTCGACCGGCACCTCGATGCCGCGCACCGCTACGACCGGCCGCTGGCGGTCGCCGTGCTCGACCTCGACCGGTTCAAGGCGGTCAACGACCTCCACGGACACGCGTTCGGGGACCGCGTCCTGGTGCGGGTCGTCGAGGCGTTGCAGGCGGAGCTGCGCTCGGTGGACACCCTGGCCCGTTGGGGCGGGGACGAGCTCCTGGTCATCGCTCCCGAGACCCGACTGGAGGACATCGAGCGCAGCGCCGACCGGTGGCGTCGGCTGGTCGCTGACCTCCAGATCTCGACGGGAAGGGATCAGCCGCTGACCGTCTCGGTGGGTGTCACCGTCCGGGTCCCCGGGGACGATGTGGACACCATGGTGCTCCGTGCGGATCACGCCATGTACCGGGCCAAGGGCGCGGGTCGCGACCACACCGTCGCGCGTTGACTCTCAGCCGGCGTCGGTGACCGGCCCGGCGTCAGTCGTGGGACGGCTCGTGGCGGAGAAGTCGTCGGAGGTCGAGACCGGCTGGTCGAGCAGACAGATGTGGGTGGCGCCATGACGTTCGGTGAGTTCGTCGGCTCGGGCCTCGTCGAGGTCGGCGACGGTGAGCCGCACACGGCTGGCCCGGGGCAGGACCCTCACATCGGTCAACTGCCCGGAGGTGGCGGCGTCGGGCTCGTGCGACTGGTCGGCCATCTCCTGAGCGGCGGCGCGGCGGACAATCTCCAGTTCATCGAGCGAGTGGTCGACCTCGACGACCTCGAGGCGGTCCAGGCCCGGGACGTCGGTCCCCAAAACGGTGGGAGGCGCAGCCTCGACCGAGCAACGGCGGTAGAACTCCGAGATGCAACGCGCGGGGCGCGCGGTGATTGAACTCATTTCAGAGCG
>SLRZ01000237.1 GCA_007130695.1 Nitriliruptoraceae bacterium | reverse complement strand
GTGGCAGTTCGATGCCGAGACCGGTTGCGTACCGCCGGAGGGTCTCGTAGTTGCCGCCCCGGGGACCAGCCCGAGCGCACGACAGGGGTCCGCCATGGTCCGGACCTCCCGGCTCTCGACCGCGGCCCGGAACTGCTCATCGGTGTAGCGGCGTCCGGACATTCGGTGGTGCTCCGAGCCGGAACGGACCGGACGTGGAGCACGCTAGACGGGGGTGGTGACACGGAGGGACGTGGGGTCGTCCGACCTGTGGGCAAGGGCCGCCGGCCACGACGACGCCGCCCGCGCCCCGGCGGACCGGGAGCGCGGGCGACTCGGGGGAAGCGTGGTGGCCTACTCCTGGCGCAGGACCGCCTGGAGCTCGACCTCGGCCTTGAGTTCCTTGCCGACCATGACGCCGCCGGTCTCCATGGCCTGGTTCCAGGTCACGCCGAACGCCTCACGGTCGATGGTGAAGGCGCCGGAGAAGAACGCGCGGGTGTTGCCCCACGGGTCCTTGGTCACGCCCTCGAGGCTGAAGGTGACCTCGACGGGCTTGGTGACGTCACGGATCGTGACGTCCACGGTGATCCGGTAGTCCTGCCCGGAGACGTGCTCGGGGTCGGAGCCCTTGATGGTGATGTTGGGGTACTGCTCGGTGTTGAGGAAGTCGTCCGAGCGCAGGTGCTCGTCGCGCTGGCCCTCGGAGGTGTTGATGCTGGCGGCCTTGACCTCCATCTCGATGCTGGAGGTGGTGGGGTCGTCACCGACGACGAGGTGACCGGAGAACTCCTCGAAGCGGCCGCGGACCTTCGCGAACATCATGTGGCGCGCGATGACCTCGAGGTCGGTGTGGGCCGGGTCGATGTCGTAGGTGCCAGCGGGCGGGATCTCGAGGCCCTGCCAGGTTCGGGTGAGCGTCTGTTCTGCCATGGGGCGACTCCTTGCGGTGCGGGATGAGCGTGCGGGAAGTTGGTTGCCGATGCAACGATATCAGTTCGCATCGCAACTATCAATCCGTGCCGCGGGCCGCGCCTGCTCCCGCGCCGTCACCCGAGCCGCGTCCCTCTAGGAAGGTGACGGCCACGGAAGGTCCTGGGCCAGCCACTCGTGCAGGTCGAGGAGGTCGTCGTAGGTGAGCGGGGGCCCCGAGGTCGAGCGCAGCTCCCGTCGCCGGGCGCCCGCGCGCAGCAGGGCCTCGATGGTCCGCCGGCACCCGCTGACCACCAGCTCACGACACCCGGGGCAGGGGAACGCGAAGACCGCGAAATCCTCCTGGGGGTTGGTGTGGACCTCGACGGTGTCGAGGTCCACACAGACCTCGCCGCAGTCGCCGCAATGAAGTCGCGTGGCAGGTACGTGGTCCATGCCCGGCCCCTGGTTCGGCGCTCTCCTCTGTTGTTGTACACCGATGTCGGTGCGACGTCTCGCGTTGCGGGACGCCCCGACCTGGGCACTACCGTGGCCCGCCGCGGCCGGCCCATCACGACCCGGGAGTCCCGAAGGTGAACGAGGACTGGTGGACCCGACCGGTCACGGACGCGGACGCCGACGGCCTGATCGCGCTGATCGGTGCCACCTACGCCGAGTATCCGGGATGCGTGCTCGACCTGCCGGGCGTCGACGCCGACCTGCTCGAACCCGCGACCGCGACCCGGGCCGTGGACGGGCGCTGGTGGGTCGTCGAGGCACCCGGCAGCGGCGTGGTCGCCACGGTCGGGGCCGGGCCGCGCGACGAGCACGGAGACGTCGAACTCAAACGCCTCTACGTCGCCGCGGGACACCGCCGGCGCGGACTCGCGGCACAACTCGTCGCCCGGGTCGAGGACCGTGCCACCGAGCTGGCGGCCGACCGGGTCGTGCTGTGGTCCGACACGCGCTTCACCGACGCGCACCGGTTCTACGAGCGGCTCGGCTACCACGACACCGGCGCGCGACGGGACCTGCACGATCCCTCGGACACCACCGAGATCAACTACGTGCGCCGGCTCTAGGGCCGCTCTAGACCTCCGGCGTGCCCTCGTCGGCCCGGTCGAGCGCCTCGGCGAGCAGCTCGGCCAGATGCTTCGGGCGCGGGGCCTGCGGGCACAGGTGGGCGGCCTGGGTCCGGCACGAGAATCCGTCCGCGACCACCGGCGTCCCCGACGCCGCTGCCTCCCGGACCCGCGGGGCGAACCGATCCTCGCCCACGGCCACCGAGACCTCGGCGGGCTCGCCCCGGCGGAACCCGAACGAGCCGGCGAGCCCGCAGCAGCCCGCGTCGAGTTCCCGCCACCCCGCTCCGGCAGCGGTCAGCAGGCGCTGGTCCGCGTCGGTGCCCATGACGGCCTCGTGGTGGCAGTGCGCCTGCACCACCACCTCCCCGAGCTGGGGCGGCACCCAGCCGGCCTCGTCGAGGAACTCCGCGAAGGTCCGGGTGGCCGCCGCGACCGCCCGTGCCTCAGCGTCGTCGACAAGGAGCGCGGGCAGCTCGTCGCGTATGGCCGCGACACAGGACGGCTCGAGCCCCACGATGGGGATTCCCGCCCGCACCGCGGGACCGAGCGTGCGGGCCAGCCGGGTCAGCTGCCGGCGGGCGGTGTCGAGCATGCCGTGGTCGTACAACGGTCGCCCGCAGCACACCGGCCGGTCGGCGACCTCCACCTCGTAGCCCGCAGCCTGGAGCACCCGTACCGCCGCACGGCCCACCGCCGGCTCGAGCGTCTCCGTGAAGGTGTCGACGAACAGCAGCACCGTCCCGGTCGGCGCGGTCCCCCCGCCGCGGCCCCGTCGCGTCGCACGGGTGTGCCACCAGGCCGAGAAGGACTCGGTGGCCAGGGTGGGCGCGGGGCGGTCCGTGTCCACCCCGACCAGCCGACGGCCCAGCAGCCCGAGGCGTGAACGCAGCAGGGCGTTGGCCACCCTCGGGACGCGCGAACCCAGGCGCAGCCACCACCGCACGAGGCCCAGGGCGTAGTGGTGGAGCGGACGCATCCGCCCCTTGTGCCGGTGGGCGAGGAACTCGGCCTTGTAGGTGGCGATGTCGACGTCCACCGGACACTCGCTCTTGCAGGCCTTGCACGACAGGCACAGATCGAGCGCCTCCGCGACGCGGTCGTCCTGCCAGCCGTCGAGCCGTGTGTCCGGATGCAGCAGCTCGAACAGCAGGTGTGCCCGACCGCGGGGGGAGTGGGCCTCCTCATGGGTGGCCATCCACGACGGGCACATCGTCCCGGTGCCCTCGTCGCGACGGCACAGCCCCACCCCGACGCACCGTGCCGAGGCCGCGGCGAGATCGCCGTCGTCCTCGGCGAGCGCGAACCAGGTGCCGGGTGTGGCCATGGACCGCTGGTCCGCCAGCCGCAGATCGGCGTCCAGCGGCAACGCGTCCACGACCCGGCCCGGGTTGAGTCCGTCCTCGGGATCCCAGAGGGCCTTGAACTCGCGGAAGGCGTCCACCAGCTCCCGCCCGTACATGCGCTCGAGCAGTTCACCGCGGGCCTGCCCGTCACCGTGCTCCCCCGACAGCGACCCCCCGTGGGAGACGACGAGGTCGGCCGCCTCCTCCACGAAGCGCCGGAACGTGCCTCGTCCGGCGGCCGTGGTGTGGTCGAAGTCGATCTTGGTGTGCACGCAGCCGTCGCCGAAGTGGCCGTACACCGCCGCCTCGAGTCCGTGCTGCGCCAGCAGTCCGCCGAGGTCGCGGAGGTAGGCGCCGAGATGCTCCGGTGCGACCGCGGCGTCCTCCCATCCCCCGAGCTTCGGGCGGCTTCCGGGCGTGAAGGTGACCGCCCCAAGCCCGTCGGCACGGACCTTCCACAGCGCCCGCTGGGCGGCCACGTCGGCGACGACCCGGGCGGCCGGGCGAGCGCCGTG
>SLRZ01000087.1 GCA_007130695.1 Nitriliruptoraceae bacterium | reverse complement strand
TGCTCAACGTCCTGCGCGGCGACATGTCGCTGGTCGGCCCCCGGCCGCTGTTGATGGCCTATCTGGAGCGCTACAGCCCCCACCAGGCCCGCCGCCACGAGGTCCGGCCCGGCATCACCGGGTGGGCGCAGGTCAACGGCCGCAACGACCTGCCCTGGCCCGACAAGCTCGACCTCGACGTCTGGTACGTCGACCACCGCAGCCTCTGGCTCGACGTGCGCATCCTGCTGAAGACCCTGTGGGTGATGGTGCGTCGCGACGGGGTGGCGCTCGACGGCCACGCCACCACCGTCGAGTTCCGGGGCGAGACCCACGACCGCCCGGACGGCGCTGCGAGCCCGCCCGACCCCGATCCGACCGACGGTCCCGGCCGCGCTCCTGGGCCCGGCACCGCGGGTCCGGGCGCCGGTGGGCCCGCAGGGGAAGGACGACCGTGAGCGACGACCTGACGATCCGCCGGGCCGGCGACGACGACCTGCCGGCCATCCTCGATCTGCTGCAGTCGTCGCTCGGGTGGGTGCCCGACGAGCAGTACGCGGCGTTCTACCGCTGGAAGCACCACGCCAACCCGTTCGGAACCTCGCCCGCCTGGGTCGCCCTCGACGGTGACCGGCTGCTGGGGCTGCGGGTGTGGCTGCGGTGGCGGTTCGTGCAGGACGGGCAACGGTGGGAGGCGGTCCGCGCGGTCGACACGGCCACCCACCCCGACGCGCAGGGGCGCGGCATCTTCCGCCGGCTGACCACCTCGTCGCTCGAGGTGCTGCGCGAGGAGGGGGTCGCCCACGTCTTCAACACCCCCAACGAGCAGTCCCGGCCCGGCTACCTCAAGATGGGCTGGGAACAGGTCGGCAAGCTGCCCGTCGGGGTCCGGTTCCGTTCGCCCCTGGCCGCCGCATCCGCCGTGCGTGCCCGGGTCCCCGCCGACAAGTGGTCGCTGCCCACCGACGCCGGTGAGCCCGCGCTCGAGGTGCTGGGCGACGACGCGGAGGTCGCCGCCCTGGTCGCCGCGCTGCCCGACGAGCGGATCCGCACCGACCTCGACGTCGACGTGCTGCGCTGGCGGTACGGGTTCGGGCCCCTGCACTACCGGGCCGTGCGCGAGGCCGGTGGCATCGGCCTGTTCCGGCTGCGTCGCCGCGGTGCCGCCACCGAGTGCGTCGTCGGCCACCTGCTGGCTCCCGATGAGACGATCGCCGGCCGACTGCTGCGGCGCATCGCCAAGGTCAGCCGCGCCGACCAGGTGCTGCAGATCACCGACCGACCCCACCTGCGCGGCGGGTTCCTGCCGCTGCCCGGCGGTGGGCCGGTGTTGACCTGGAAGGCCGTCAACCACACGCAGGTGCCGCCGCTGGAGCGGTGGGGGCTGACGATGGGTGACGTCGAGCTCTTCTGATCAGCGCGACCCGGCCGGTCAATGGTGCGCTACCGTCGGTGACCTGCCGACGACGCCGTCGTGCGTGGATCGTCAGCGGAGGTGAATCGTGGCCAGGGACCCGGCTCCCGAAGCGGCGGGCGCGGCCGTCCGCACCGAGGACGGGGCGATCCTGTGCGCCTGCGGCGACCGGCTCGCCGACCGCATCGAGGGCTCCACGGTCGTGATCGACGGGACCGAGTTCCAGTTCCGTCGCCGCAACGACGAGATCACCTGCCGCACCTGTGGCGTGTCGAACCCGGTGCGCCAGTTCCGCGGCCCCTCGGTGCCCACCGACACCGGCCAACGGCGGCGCGCCTCCGACTGACGTCAGAGGCAGGAGCCCCGGTCCGGCCTCGGTGAAGCCACAGGCATGATGTTGTCATACCTGGCCGGTGGAGGTGCGTTTCGTGGCTGTGCAGAGATCGCGGTGACGTTGCCTGAGGAGCTGTTCGACTTGGTGGAACGGCTGCGGCAGATCGAGCACGGCTCACGGTCGGAGGTGTTCCAGGAGGCATTGCGGCGGTACTTCGGTGAGTGGGTGTGCGAGCCGACCGAGGACGAACGCCGTCTGGTGGACGAGACCCTCGCCGACCTCTAGTCGTCCCGTCGCCGCGACCCCGTCAGGCGCTGGCTCCTCCGGGTACTTCTCAGCGGTGTTCGTAGCCCTCGAGGGCGTAGGGATGCACGAGCGCGTACCCCCACAGCTGCTGGCGGTCCGCGGCCGTCAGGCCGACGGTGTCGGCGGCATCGGCCCACTGCTCGTGGAGGAGGGTCAGCTGTCGCTCGACCTCCTCGCGGGCTTCGCGCTCGGTGAGGAGGAACACTTCGGCCGCCTCGATGCACACCTGCGCGCGCGAATCACGTCGACCGTCGCGGGTGATGGCCATGGCCTGGGTCGCCTCGCCGGTGTGGCGCGGCTGCGGACACAGGTCGTAGGCCGGGGTCAGTTGCAGGGCGGCGCCGTCCCAGAAGGCGGCGTGGTTGCGGGCGTGGTCGTCGCGGTTGCCGGTGAGCACATTGAAGACGACCCGTCGGAAGAGTTCGTGCAGCGTGCGCTCCGGGGCGACGAACCGGTGGCGGATCACGTCGGCGAGGTCCGGGTAGGTGGCGTACCGGGCGTGCAGCTCATGCAGTCCGAGGAGCGTGAGCGCAGAGACGAGCGCGTGGCGTCGACGGGAGCCGGGCTCGCGGTCGAACCGCTCGACCAGCAGGACATCGCGACCCAGCGCCGACGTCGTCGATGTGGCGGCGACGTCGAGGCCGATGCGGCGTGCGAGCTCCATCGCGACGGCCTCGGAGCGCACCACCGGGTAGTGGTCGGTCGGCGTGGAGAACTTCGCGATCAACGACCGGCCATCGTCAGCGCGTACCAGGGCCTTCGGGCGGGCGCCTCCGACCGACGACCCGGCGTTGAGCACCCGGTCCATCTCGGGGGTGAACGGCTCCCCGGCCTGCAGCCGGTCGGCCGCATGGAGGACCTCCTCGAGCGTCCCCTCGACCTCACGCGGCACGTAGACCTCCGGGGAGGACTGGAAGTCGTTGGCGCCGATCCGGTCGGTGCCGGACTCGAGCAGGTAGGTGAGGGTGGGCAGAGCCCTCGTGTCGACGTGGCGGGTGTCGCCGCCGTGCAGCCGGTGGAGGATCACCCGGCGGCCCCAAGCGTCCGGTGCACCGTCGGCGAGGCAGCCGTGCACGTCGTGCCCGGCAGGCGGCCGCTGTCCCCCGGGCTCCAGCGGCAGTTCCGGCAGATACAGGGGCGCCGCGTCCGGGCGGGCGAGGTAGCTCTGGCCGTAGACGAACCGTAGCTGGTCGCCGTCCACGTCCAGGGCGCCGGCGACGACCGGCTCCTCACGCCCTGCCAGCCACGTCCACACGTAGGCGCGCTCAGAAATCATCGTCGGGCTCCGACGGTGAGCTGCGCCGGACCCGCTCAGGGAGCAGGGTCAGCAGCCGCCGACCAGCGGCCGCCTCGCGGGCGAGCCCCTCGGCGTCCTCGCCGAACAGCGGCACACCGAGAAGGACCAGCAACTCGAGCACGGTCCCGACCGCGACGGTCGGGTCCCCGCGCTCGACCCGGTAGAGCGTGTCGCGGCTGATGCCGGCGCGCTCAGCGAGGTCGGCGGCGGTACGCCGCTGTGTGCGGCGCTCGGTGGCGACGAGCTGTCCCAGCACGGTCACCGCGTCCCGCGTCACCGGCGAGTGCGTCCGCGCCATGCTTCACTCCTGCCGCGTGATGTCCGACAAATCAGACTGTACAGCCAATATCGTCCGGTTTGTCGTACATCTTGGCAGCACGCGTGTGAAGCCATGCCGTTTCAGGGCGGCGCGTGGGCCTCGGGGGACGGCGCGGCACACAGTTGCGGGAACCTCGACGGCGGTGCCTGAACCGGGGGCGTGCACGCGCCGGGGGGGAGGTCCAGGCTTCGGTCCCACACCGAACCGGACTCCCGG
>SLRZ01000153.1 GCA_007130695.1 Nitriliruptoraceae bacterium | reverse complement strand
CCCCGGCATCGAGGAGATCGAGCACGTGGCTGCGGTGGTGATCGGGAATGCGCGTGACCCCACCCGAGGGCAGGGCCCCGTCCGGGGTCGGCAGCAACCAGGCGAGAAGCGCCTCTCCGCCCGACAGGTGCCGAGACATCGACCGGTCGTGCACGGTCGTGCGAGCGCCGGTCAACAGATCCAGCAACGTCACGGTGTGGCCGACCGGATCGACCTCGACCGCCTCGTAGGCACCGGCGCGGACCTCCTGCCAGTCACGCAACAGGGCCAGTTCGTCGGGCGGCAGCAGGTCACCCCGCAGTTCGCACAGCTCCTCGATCAGGCCGCCCTCGAACATCACCAGGTTGGCCACGGTGACGTCCTGCATCGCCGGCGGCCCGGGGATCTCGCTGCGGGCCGCCAGCGCGACCGGCACGATGAGATCCTCGGCGACCGGCAGCGCGGCGAAACCCACGACCTTGTCCCAGATCCAGTCGATGCGGTCGGTGAGTGGCCAGCCGCCACGCGCCTGGCAGCACACCTTGTGCTTGCGCCCGGAGCCACAGGGGCACGGATCGTTGCGCCCCGCCGACATCGGCCCGGGTTGTGCATAGCGCTCGAGCATCTCCTTGAACGGGTCGAGGTCGTCGCCCTCGACCAGGCGCAGCAGGCCAAGCGCCGCACCCGCCTGCCCACGATCGCTGACGTAGCGCGCCAAATCCACGATCGCCTCGGCGTGGTGGGCGTCGGACTCGTGGGCCTGCCGGAACTCCCGCTCGGCCTCACGGTGGTCGTCGGCGGTCAACTCGAGCGCACGGGCCGTGAGCCAGTGCGCATTGGCGCGCACACGCCGGTCACGGAACCGCACACCAGAGCCCTTGAGAAGACCGAGCAGACAGATGGCGGCGAGCGCCTCGGAGCCCAGGACGTCGTGGGCGACGGCGAGCGTCACCTCCTGGTCCGACAGCACGGCGAGGAGGTGCTCGCCGGCCTCCTGCGTGCCGACCGTCTCTGCGACGAGCTCCTCCGGCGGGAGGACGGGGGCCTCCCCGGCGAAGCTCTCGGTCAGGCGACGCAGCAGGTGATCGACGTCGGTGAGGAGCTGGGTGACCGCGGCGACCTCGTCGTCGCTGAACCCGTGCCCCTCGCGGAGATGCTCGACGAGCTCGTCGACGCCCTCGTCCTCCTCGCGATCCGGTTCCCCGGCGAGGTGCAGCCGCTCCCCCGAGACCTCCAGGCCGGCCGCGGCCAGCAGCTGCGCCAGGGGCGCATCGACCCGTGCGAGCAGGCGGGGGTGTCGGGCCCTGGCCTCGACGAGCAGCTCCGGGACGTCGAGCAGCACCGGGTCGTTCTGGCGGGCCACCTCGAAGGCCCGGGCGAGGCGTTCGGCGGTGAGCGGGTTCGGTTCAGGGACCTCCGGTGCGCCGTCGAGTTCGATCGCACCGTCGACGATGCGGGCGACGAGCACCGGCGCGTTAGGGAGCCAGCCGGGCGGGCCGGTGAGCTGCTCTACCCCCTCGTCGGCATAGGTCAGTTCACGCCCGCCGGTCAGGGGGAACGTGCGGCCGTCGGGGCTGAGCAGGTGCAGTGGTGACAGGTCCGGGTCGAGGGTGACGACCCCGTGCTCGCGCTCCTCGTCGTCGAGGCGGTGGGTCAGGGTCAGGCCGTCGACGAGGTGTCCGAGGTCGCAGAGCCGACCGTCGGCGAGTGGGAAGGCCGCAAATTCGTCTTCGAGATCGTCCAACAGCAGCTGGTGCAGCCACGAGGGTTGCACGACCGCATCGAGCTCATCGCCGAGGCGCTCCCCGAGGCGGCTGGCGAGTTCCTCAACGTGTGCGGGCCCGAGCTCCTGCAGCAGCTGCTGTGCCTGTCGTCGGATCTCTGCTTCGTCCATGCACCTGTCCTGCTCGCCGGGAGCGGTGACTGTAGGAGCGGCGCCCGGTGTCCTTCGAGTCCTGTCCCGTCCCCGACGCAACAGGGGGCCCGTGCAGGGACGTCTCAGCGGAAGCCCGAATCGGCCGAGCAGGATTCGGCCGGCAGATCAGAATCCACAGGGACGACAGAAAGCATTGACATTATCGAATATGCGTTCTATCGTGGGTGCCGTTCGGGCTTCCCGCGAGGAGGTGGAGGGATGGCAGCGACCGAAGCGGTCGAGGTGGTGCGCGACGTGCTCACGGGACTCCGTGAGGGGCTCGATGAACAGAACGCCGCCGACACCCTCCACGCGATCCAGGTGCTACTGGACGAGGCGACGAGCCTGCGGATGTCTGCGATCCGGCTGCTGGATGCGCAACGCCGAGACGCCAGCACGGCACGCCAACGCGATACCGCAGCCGAACTCGCGGACCAGCTCTCCATCGGCCGACGGGAGGCCCGACGGGTCGTCGCCGGCGCCCGAACACTGGAGGCGCTGCCCGCCGTCGCCGACGCCCTCGAGGCCGGGGACATCTCCCCCGCGGCCGCCGACGCGATCACCCGGGCCCGACGACAGCCCTCGGACGTCACCGCACTCGAACAGGCACAGGACGAACTGGTCGACCTCGCGACGCGGGCACATCCCGACGAGGTCGCCAAGCGTGCCCGCTGGGTGGTGGCCGCCGACCCGAGGCAGGCACGCCGGCGCCGTGCCCACCAGGAAGCCAACCGGGGGTTGCGGCTGCACACCCGCGACGACGGGATGATCGGTGTCGACGGCGCGCTACTGCCCGAGGAGGGCGAGGCATGGCGAACGATCCTCGACTCCCTGGTCCGCACCAGCTACCGCGACGACGACCAGCGATCCGGCGGGGGCCCGCCCGCTGCAGATACCCGTTCGGGGGCGCAGCGGATGCACGACGCATTCGCGTCGCTCGGCCGTCGGATCCTTGTTGGCGGCCTCACCCCGCAGGTCCACCGGGCACCGGCGAAGATCCTCGTGTGCGTCGACCTGCGCACCTTCGACCCTGCCGCCCACAGCCCGGAACTGCTCGATGCACTCGGTCTGAACCCCGACCGGGTCAAGGCGGCCGTCACCTCGATGTTGCCCCAGGAGGGCGGGCTGCTCCCAGAAACCGGTGCACTGTTGACGACGGATGTCGTCCGCCGCCTCGCCGACGACGGTGCCGAACTCATCCCCGTCCTGTTCGACGGCTACGAGCCGCTGGCCCGCGGACGCTCCCTGCGCCTGGCCGACCACGACCTGCGCCTGGGGCTCATCTGCCGCGATCAGGGATGCGTCGACTGTGGGGCACCGCCCGCCTGGTGCGACGCAGATCACGACCCCCCATGGGAAGGCGGCGGGCAGACCGATCCGGACCAGCTCGAACTGCGCTGCCGGCCCGAACACGTCGAAAGACACCGGAGACTCGGCCATTCATCCCCCGATGACCGTGAGCCCGAACGAAGCCGATCGCCGTGACCTGCATCAACCTTGCCGGGCAGGGTCCGGCATGCCGGCCACGGACCAGCAGCTGCGGAACTCCCTTGTATGTCAGCCTGCGGTGTGGGTGGCGATGCTCCGCTCGTCACACACACCGCAGGGTCCCGCCCTGGCGATGCGCTCTGAAATGAGTTCAATCACCGCGCGCCCCGCGCGTTGCATCTCGGAGTTCTACCGCCGTTGCTCGGTCGAGGCTGCGCCTCCCACCGTTTTGGGGACCGACGTCCCGGGCCTGGGGTCGTACCCCTGGGACCCGGATCCTGTCCAGTGCACGAATCGCGAGATATCCGCGGCCAGGAGTCCAGTGGCCGGGGTGATTGGGGACTGAGACCGGTGGTCCGCCGGACGGCCTCTCCCCTGCGGGGTCCAGTGTCTCCCTATGGTTGAAGAGCAACCCTTACGCACAGGACGTGAACCGCCGTGACGCAGCACTCTCTCTGGCATGCTCCGGCCGGTCGCCTCGCCCGTCTCTACTCCCCCTGT
>SLRZ01000231.1 GCA_007130695.1 Nitriliruptoraceae bacterium | reverse complement strand
GCGGCCGGGTATCGAGAAATGACAGATCGCGCCATGGACGGTCCGCGGCCGTGCGCCGGAGTCGACGTCATCCCGCGTCCGCCCTCGGAGCGCCGGGCAGATCGAGGCCGCGGATGGTCTAAACTAGGTGTAGTCGCGGTGGTAGACGACCCGGCCCTCGTCGTCGAACCCGTAGAAGCTCGCCCGCGGCAGGTCGTTCCACCGGCGACCCCCGGCCGTGTAGGAGATCGTCCACTCGACGGCCAGTTCCGTGCCGTCCTCGGACTCGATCACCTTCTTCGCGTCGACGGCGACCTCCTCCTTCCCGCCCAGCCAGTCCTTGAGATAGGCCTGGATCAGCAGATTCCCCCGGTGCGGCGGGTTGTAGGGCTCGAGGTAGAGCGCGTCGTTCGCGTACAGGTTGGGGATGTCGGAGGTGTCCGCGGAGGCGTAGACCTCGCTCATGCGGTTCCAGAACTCCGCTGCCGTCCCCATGTCGGACCTTTCGTACGTCGAACGTCGCCAGTGGTCACCGAGGCTAGTCGGCGGGGCCTGCACGGGCGGAAAACGACCCGGCGGCCACCGCCACCCTGGCGGGCCGCCGCGGCCCACGTCGGGCAGACTGCGCGACGGAGCAGACCCAGGAGCAGTCCCGTGCCAGCACTCCCCGCATCCACCCGTGTGCCCGACGGCCTCGAGGACGTCGCCTCGGGGGTGATCGAACAGCTGCCCCAGACCCGCGCCTGGCTCGAGGACCTGGTGCGCATCCCCTCGATCAGCGACGTGCCCGCCCACGCCGAGGACTGCCGCCGCTCGGCGGAACAGACCGCCCGGTTGCTCACCGAGGCCGGACTCGAGGACGTGCGCCTGCTGGAGGTCGAGGGTGCCCACCCCTACGTCACCGGGTCGTGGCTCGGTGCGGGTCCGGATGCGCCGACGGTCCTGCTCTACGCCCACCACGACGTGCAGCCGGCGGCGACAGCCGAACGCTGGAGTTCGCCGCCCTTCGAGCCCACGGAACGCGACGGGCGTCTCTACGGCCGGGGGGCGGCCGACGACAAGGCCGGCATCCTCGCCCACGTCGCGGCGATCCGCGCCTGGACCACGACCCGTGGCGGGCCGCCGGTCAACGTCAAGGTGATCGTCGAGGGCGAGGAGGAGGTCGGCTCCCCGCACCTGGGCGAGTTCCTGGCCGCCCACGCCGGGGACCTGGACGCCGACGTCATCGTGCTCACCGATCTCGTCAACTGGAAGGTGGGCTGGCCCGGGCTGACCTGGTCCCTGCGGGGCATGGCCGAGGCGTACGTGACGGTCCGGGCGTTGCAACGTCCCGTCCATTCGGGGATGTGGGGTGGCGCGGTGCCGGATGCGCTGACCGGGCTGCTGCGGCTGTTGGCGAGCCTGCACGACGAGCACGGCGAGGTGGCGGTCGCCGGCTTCGACGACGACGTCCGGGAGCTGACCCCCGCCGAACGCGGCCGCCTCGAGGAACTCGGGGAGGACCCGGCCGCGATGCGCGACGAGGTCGGCATGCTCGACGGCGTCGACTTCCTGGGGGACGGTCGGCACGGGCTGCTCGAGCAGATCTGGTTCCGCCCCTCGATCACCCCGGTCGGGATCGACGCCCCCGCGATCGCCGAGGCCTCCAACACCCTGCTCGCCCGGGCGGACGCGAAGCTGTCGCTGCGCCTGGCGCCGGGCCAGGACCCCGACCGGGTGCTGGCCACACTGCGCGACCACCTCGAGGCCCACGTGCCGTTCGGCCTGCAGGTCGAGATGACCAGCGGTCAGGCCAACCCGGCGTGGGTCACCGAACCCGCCGGGCCGGCCTGGGAGGCGGCCGAGGCGGCGATGGCCGCCGCCTACGGGCGTGCACCGGCGGCGCTGGGCTGTGGCGGGTCGATCCCGTTCGCGGAACCGTTCAGCGAGGCCTTCGGCGGAGCTCCCTGCCTGCTGGTCGGCATCGAGGACCCGGGCAGCAACGCCCACGGCGAGGACGAGTCGCTCCACCTCGAGGACTTCACGAAGGCGTGCCTGACGGAGGCGTTCCTGCTCGAGGAACTCGGCCGCCGGCTGCGCTGAACGCCCCCGGCGACTCGCCCGGGTCTGGCCGCCGACCCGACGGCCGGCCCGCGCGAGAGCTGTCCGTCCGCGGGCCGGCGCCGGTTGCTCACGTCGAAGCGGAATAGAGCCGATCGATCAGGTCCGCGTGCTTGGCCGTCACCACCTCACGCTTGAGCTTCTGCGAGGGGGTGAGCTCGTCAGTGTCCACCCGCCACGGCACCGGCGGGATCGTCCACTGCTTGACCTGCTCCGCACGGTGGAGCCGGGCGTTTCCCTCCGCCACCGCCCGCTCGACCTCGGCGACGACCTGGGGATGCGAGGTGAGTGCGGCGAAGGAGGTGAACGGGATGCCCCGCCGCTCGCACCAGGGGGGCAGCGCCTCGTCGTCGAGGGCGACCAGCGCCGCCACGTAGGCCCGTCCGTCGCCGACCGCGCACACCTGCGAGATGATCGGCGAGCGCTGCTTGATCTCGTCCTCGATGTTGGTGGGCGAGAGGTTCTTGCCGCCGGAGGTGACGATCAGGTCCTTCTTGCGCCCGGTGATCCGCAGCACCCCCTCGTCGTCGAGTGCGCCGAGGTCACCGGTGTGGAACCAGCCGTCCTCGTCGATGGCCTCGCGTGTGGCGTCCTCGCGGTTGAGGTAGCCGGTGAAGATGTGGGGTCCGCGGGCGAGCACCTCGCCGTCCTCGGCGACGCGCACCTCGGTGCCGGGCAACGGGAAGCCCACGGTGCCCAGGCGCACCCGGCCGGGACGGTTGGAGGCCACCACCGCGGTCGACTCGGTCAGGCCGTAGACGTCGAGAACCTCGAGGCCGATGCCGTGGAAGAACACGACGAGGTCCTCGTGCAGCGGCGCCGCGCCCGAGACGACGTTCACGATCTCGTCGAGCCCGAGCCCGTGGCGGATCTTGGAGAGCACCACCTTGTCGAACAGCCCGTGCTGGAGGCGCAGCCCGCGGGGCACCGCACCACCACGCAGCTCGAGGTCCGCCTTGCGGGTGCCGACAGCGACGGCGCGCTGCGCGAGCGCCCGTCGGGGACCGGGAGTCTCCTCGATCTTGCCCAGCAGGGTGGTGCGCATCTTCTCCCAGACCCGCGGGACCCCGAGGAAGTGGTGCGGGCGGGCCTGCAGCAGCGTGTCGAGCACCTTGGTGACGTCCGGGACGAACCACACCTCGAAACCGAAGCCGATGGCGAGGTAGTGGGAGAACATCCGCTCGGCGATGTGGGCCAGCGGCAGGTAGGAGACGACCCGCTGGCCGTCGTGGATCTCGACGTAGCTGGCGTTGGCCTCGACCTGGTAGAGCACGTTGCCGTGGGTGAGCACCACACCCTTGGGTGGGCCGGTCGTGCCGCTGGTGTAGATGAGGGTGGCGGTGTCGTCGGGACGCGCCCGGTGGCGCACCGCCCCCAACTCGTCGTCGGCCTCCGCGAGTGCCGCGGACCCGGCGGCGACGAGGTCGGCGAAGGTCATCACGTGCTCGTCGGACAGGTCCGCGCCCGCGGGGTCGAGGACGACGAGGGTCCGCAGCTCCGGCAACCTGTCACGGATCGCCAACCAGCGCTCGAGGAAGGCCGCGTCCTCCACGATGGCGACCACCGCACGACTGTCGTCGGCGACGTACGCGAGCTGTTCCGCTGGCAGGGTGTTGTAGACGGAGGTGGGGACCCCACCGGCAAGCAGCGCCCCGACATCGCAGATGACGTGCTCGGGACGGTTGGCGAGCATGATCGCGACATGGGCACCGTGGTCCACACCGAGGCGGCGCAGACCCATCGCCACCGCGCGGGCGGTGTCGCGGTAGTCCCCCCACGTCCGCCGATGCGGCTCGCCGTCCTCCAG
>SLRZ01000187.1 GCA_007130695.1 Nitriliruptoraceae bacterium | reverse complement strand
CGCCGCGCGGCCCCGGCGGTCGTGGCCCACCACCACGACCGTGCGCCGACCCAGCCGCGCGACCGCGGCGACGACGGCGGGGTCGTCGTGCCCGGCACGGTCGCCGCGCAGTTCCTCGTGGGCGTCGAAGACCGTGCCGAGGACGTCGCGTGCCGAGGGGCGCTCGGGGCGCCGGGCGCGCTGGACGGCGTCCCAGGCGTCGTGCTCGACGACGGGTTCCTCCACGTGCCGTGCGTCGGGTAGCGGCCCGGACCGGTGCGCCGGATGCAGCAGCCGCGCCCAGCGGCCGAGTGCGTCGCCGACGACCGGGCCGTCCCCGACCCCGTCGAGCAGTCCGGCGTCGAGGGCGGAGGCCGCGGTGTGGGAGTCCTCGCCCACCGGTTCGCCGGTGACGGTCTCGACCACCCGGGGGCCGGCGAAGCCGATGGTGGCGCCGGCTTCGGCGAGACGGACGTCGGCCAGTGACCCGTAGGAGGCCAGCACGCCCCCGGTGGTGGGGTGACGCAGGAGCACGAGGCTCGGCACGCCCTGCTCGCGCAGGCGCCGCATCCCCTCGGCCGCCCGGCTCATCTGGATCAGCGAGTGCATGCCCTCCTGCATGCGTGCGCCGCCGGAGGAGGTCAGCGCCACGAACGGCAGGCGACGCTCAGCCGCCACGGCCATCGCCTGCGACACCCGCTGCCCGTGGGCCCGGCCCATGGAGCCGCCCAGGAAGTCGAACACGCCGATCGCGGCCACCACCTCGACGCCGTCGAGGTCGGCGGTGCCCACGACCAGCGACTCGTCCGACGTGGCGCGCTCCCGGGCGCGTCTGAGCGCCTCGGCGTACCCGGGAAAGTCGAGCGGGTCGTCGTCGGGTGCCGTCGTCGCCAGTGGGGCGAGGTCGTCTGGCCCCAGCCACGGGACGTCCCGGGCGCGGGTCACGGGCGGCAAGAGCGTGCTCCTGGACGCAGGGGGACCCAGTGAACCACGGCGCCGCGTCTGCACACCGCTCCGGTCGCCCCCGTGTGCGGGGCTTCGCCGCCGTCCGACACTCCAGGGTGCTGGCCGGGGTCGGCCGGGTCGGCGAGGTCGGCCGTATCGGCGGTGCGGTGGTCACTATGCTCGGAGGACGTCCGAGTACCGCTGTGGAGCGAGGAGTGGCACGTGGGGGAGTTCGTCCACCTGGAGGTCGACGCCGAGCGCCGGGTCGGCACGATCCGCCTGGACCGCCCGAAGATGAACGCCCTGTCCCGACAGGTCTGGGACGAGATCGAACAGACCGCCGTCGAGGCCGGTGACCGCGACGACGTCGGCGCGGTGGTCGTGTGGGGCGGCGAGAAGGTCTTCGCGGCCGGGGCCGACATCAAGGAGTTCCCGGAGTGGGGCTACCGGGAGGCCCGCGAGATCGGTACGGCGCTGCAGCGCAGCCTCGACACGTTGGCGCGCCTACCGAAGGTGACCATCGCGGCGGTGAACGGCTACGCGCTGGGCGGCGGGTGCGAGTTGGCGATGGCCTGTGACTTCCGGTTCGTGGCCGAGGACGCCCGGTTGGGGCAGCCCGAGATCCTGCTCGGCATCATCCCCGGCGCCGGCGGGACCCAGCGCCTGCCGCGCCTGGTGGGCCTGTCGAAGGCGAAGGAACTGGTCTTCTCGGGGCGGCAGGTGCGCGCGCAGGAGGCCCTGGAGATCGGCCTCGCGGACCGCGTGGTCGCGCCCGGGGACCTCTACGGCGAGGCCGTCGGGGCCGCCGCCCGGTACGCCGCGGGGCCCTTCGCCCTCCGTCTGGCCAAGCGGGCCCTCGAGGAGGGCACCGAGCTGCCGCTCGACCAGGCGCTGCGCCTCGAGCGCGACCTGTTCGCCGAGTGCTTCGCGACCGAGGACGCGGCCACCGGTATCGACAGCTTCCTGACCGAGGGACCGGGCAAGGCCGACTTCTCCGGGCGGTGAGCGCCTACGCCGCCGGTTGGGGCGCGCGGCACGGCCCCGCCGTCCGGTCGGGGATGGACACCCCGTCCGAAATGACTAGTCTCCTTGCGTGGCGCCAGCGTGGAGAATCCGCTGGTGCGTTCTGGGGAGTGGGCCGTCCCCCGACCGACGGCCCACGAATGTGGAGGCAATCGTGAATACTCGTGCAACCATTCGCCGCATGGCGCTCGTGTGTGCCGGCGCGCTGGCCGTACTGCCGCTGACCGCGGGCGCCGCGACCGCCCAGTCGGCGGAGGACTGCCAGGAGCTCGCGGCCATCTCTGACGAGCTCGTCGCCCTCTGCGAAGAGGTCGCCGGCGCCATCGAGGGCGACGACGACAACGGTGACGACCCGGACGGCGACGGGCCGACGGGCACGCCACTGGACGGGCTCCTGGAGATGCTCGACCCCGACGAGCTCGCCGCGCTCTGCGATGAGGCGCCCGAGGAGCTCGAGGCCGTGTTCGGCCCCGTCTGCGACGCCCTGACCGACGGGAACGGCGACCCTGACGAGGAGGCGCCCGAGGACGACCCGGACGAGGTCGAGGCAACCGACCCGGGAACAGGTGACGGCGAGGTGTCGGACACCACGGACCCGCAGCCCCAGCAGGACGAGCTTCCCCAGACCGGCGGTCTGGCGGGCCTGGCCGGGCTCGGACTGCTCGGCGCCGGTGTCGCGCTGCGGCGCCTGCGCGCCGGCGACGGGCACGCCTGACCTCGCGGCACACCCACGGAACGGGGCCGGCCCACCAGGGGCCGGCCCCGTTCCGTGTTTCTTCGTGTTCCTCTGGCCCCCCGGGCGGCCAGGGGCCGTCCGGACACCCCCTCGGGAGGATCGTGGGCGTGGCACGGCGAACTCCTCGTGGAGCACGCAGAGGTGCGCCTGCTGGCCGGCGGATGCCGCCAGCAGCACGTTGCCCGCTTTCGGGCAGGAGGACCCCATCCATGCAGATGCGACGAATCCGACGAGTTGCCGCCGTCTCTGGAGCTGCAGCGCTCCTGGTCGCCGGCCCCACGGCCGCGCTCGCTGACGACGCGTCCGGCCTCGAACAGCTCGAGGAGTCCATCCAGGCGGAGGACGACGACGAGGAAGCGTTCGACTTCGGCGACGACGACGCCGACGACGACGAGGACGGGAACCCGCTTGAGGACCTCGCCGCCGACGACGACGACGAGGACGAGGCCGGGGACGACGACAGCCCGTTCGAGAGCTTCGGTGACGACGAGGACGAGGCCGACGACGAGGGCGACGAAAACCCGGTCGAGTCCTTCGCCGAGGATGACGACGAGGCCGAGGACGAGGAAGACGGTGCCGAGGCCGCCAGCCAGATCTGTGACGGTTTCGGTGATGTGCTCGGCGAGGAGGCCCGGGAGGGCTGCGAGGAAGTCGCCGGCAACTTCGAGGGCGACGAAGGTGAAGATGACGCCGACGAGGGCGACGACGGCGATGGCGCCGACGCCCTCGAGGAGGGTCTGCGGCAGCTCTGCGACGAGCTGTTCGGCGCGCTCGACCCCGATGCGCAGGCCCAGTGCAACGAGTACCTCGACGAGTTCTTCGCCGAGGAGGACGACGACGCGGGTGACAACGGCGACGAGGTCGGCGGCAGTGACGACGAGTTCGAGGCCGGCGACGACGGTGACACCGGTGGTGACTCCGGTGGCGACACCGGTGACGAGGCCGGCGACGCCGGTGAACTCGCCACCACCGGCGCGAGCATGGCCACGACGGGTCTGGCCGGCCTGAGCCTGCTCGGGCTCGGCGGCGCGCTGCTGCGTCGCTTCCGCGGTGGTGACGTCCTGGCCTGATCCGGGCCGAGGCTCCCGCACCACGCACCCTCCGGGGCCCGCCGCAGGCGGGCCCCGGACGCGTGTGGACGAACGCCCGGCGGGTTGTGACGTGCGTCGCTCAGGGGTGCACGGCTGGTGTCGTAGCCGGGGTGGGGTGTGACGCCGGAGGTGCGAGGG
>SLRZ01000123.1 GCA_007130695.1 Nitriliruptoraceae bacterium | reverse complement strand
GACAGCGCGTTCATCGCGAACGCGGGGCCGTAGCCGAACTGCTCCGCCACCAGCGCCCCCAGCAGCGGACCGATCGCCCGGGCCAGGTTGAAGGTGAGCGAGTTGAGCGAGATCGCGGCGTCGAGATCCTTCGTCTCGACCAGCAGCGGGACCAGCGAGAGCAGCGCGGGGACCATGAACGCGAGACTGAGCCCGAGGACGAAGGACAGCGCGACCACGATCGGCGCGGTCACCAGGCCGAGGTGGGTGAGCAGCGCCAGCAGTCCGGCCGTGAGCCCCGCGACCAGCTGTGTGAGCGCGAGCAGCCGACGGCGGTCGAACCGGTCGGCGGCACCGCCGGCCCACGGGGCGAGCACGAACGCGCCGATGAACTGCGCGAAGTGGACCGTGCCCACCAGCAGCGTCGAGCCGGTGATCTGGTAGATGAGCAGGCCGGCGGCGATGTTCTGGAACCACGTGCCGATGTTCGACAGCACGCTGCCGAGGAAGAACGGCAGGAAGCGCCGGCTACGCAGTACCCGGCGCACGGAGGGCGGCTCCGATGGCGGCCCGGCCGGCGGGTCCGCGGGTCCGGCGGGCGGCGTGCGGCCGTCACCGGGCCCTTCGGGCCGGGAGGACGGGGCGGCGGGGTCGTCCCCCGCCGCCCCGTTCACGCCTCGTCCAGGCCGGCGAAGAGGTCGTCCTCGGGCGGGAGGACGGGCACGTCGGTGCGCAGCAGCAGGAACCCCTCGTAGGGGAAGACCTCCCGTTCGACCTCGCGGGGGACGGCGAACCAGAACCCGTCGGGGTCGACCTGGGTCACATGGGCCTTCAGGGCGGCGTCGCGACGTTCGAGCCAGTCGCCGACCTCGACCCAGGCGTCCGGGGTCGCCGGCGGGTTGGGCCGTTCCTCCAGCCGTTCGCGCCACCGCTCGAACGGGTTCTCGCCCTCGCGGTCCTCGAGCGCCGCGTGCAACGCGCGGACCCGCTCCGCGGGGAACGCCGTCGAGGCGTAGAGCTTGGGTACACGCCAGGGTTCCCCACTGACCGGGGCGGCCGGGTCCTCGGCCAGGTCCAGTCCACGCATCGTGACCAGGTGGGTCATGATGTGGTCGGGGTGGGGGTAGCCACCGTCCTCGGGGTAGGTCACCACGACCTGTGGGCGTTCCTTGCGCACCAGTTCGGCGAACGTGGTGGCCGCCTCGTCGAGCGGCACGCGGGCGAAACAGTCCTCGTCGACGTCGGCGGGGTCCTCGGGCAGCCCGGAGTCGAGGTAGCCCATGCCGTGGGTGCGAGTGAAGCCGATCGCCTCCACGGCCGCGGCCAGCTCCGCCGCACGCACCGACGCCATCTGCTCCGGGGTGACCGCGTCCGCGCTGGGGTTGAGCACCTCGCCGGCCTCCCCGCCGGTGAAGGTGACCAGCACCACCTCGGCGCCCTCATCGGCGTAGCGGGCGGCGGTGGCGGCCCCCTTGGACGCCTCGTCGTCGGGGTGGGCGTGGACGAACAGCAGGCGTCGATTCATGAGTCGTCCTCCGTGCGTGGGCCACCACCCCGGCGACGCGCCCAGGCGGCGACCAGCCGCGACCCCTCGGGGCTGGCCTGGAATTCGTCGATCGCCGTGCGCACCAGCGCTTCGGCGGCCACCACCTCGTCCGACCGGGCGCCGGTGAGGCGGACCACCATGGGCTCGCCCGGATAGGAACCGAGCTTGATGTCGGGATGGCGGGCGAGCAGGTCGGCGAACGTGAGGTTCAGGGCGCTCTCCGGCAGGCCGTGTTCGATCTCGACCACCGTGGGCAGGTCATTGCGACCGACCAGCAGCTGGGGCTCGACCACCCGGGTCACGATCGAACGCAACTGACTCGGCACGCCCGGCAGGACCACCACCGTGGCCCCGGCCTCGTCCATCCCCCCGTCCACGTCGATCGCCACCCCGGGGGCCCATCCCGCCTCGTGCAGCAGCAGCCGGCTGCCGGCCGGCACGCGCGCCATCCGCTTGAGGTGCCAGGCGAATGCGTCGGTCACCTCGACGCCCTGCTCGGCGGTCCACGCGAGGGCCCCGTCGATGCGCTCGGAGATGACCGGGTCCTCGACCAGGTCGCGGCCGAGGCTCGCGGCGATCGCCTCGTAGGTGATGTCGTCGGGAGTGGAACCGATCCCGCCGGTGGTCAGCACCAGCCGCGGCCGCGGGCGTGAGAGCTCGGCCTGGAGGGCCTCGTCGATCGCCGTGAACTCGTCGGGGACGACGTGGACGCGCGACAACGGCACGCCGTGCGCACGGAACCGGTCGGCGAGCCACGGCGAGTTGGCGTCCGTGACGTAGCCGCCGAGGACCTCGTCCCCGATCACGACGACGGATGCCTCGAGCACCTCGACCCTTCGTTCGGTGGTGGCCCGGAGCGTAGTGCGACGTCCTCCCGTCCCGGCCCCCCGACCGTCCGGGGCGCGGCACGGGGCCGGAGGCGACCCGGGAAAGGGGCGCAACGGGGGCGGCTGCTAGCGTCCCGCACCGTGTACATGAGTCCCGACGAGGCCCGTAGCGACGTCATCCTGGCGGCCGCCGCTGCCGTGTTCGGCACCTTCCTCGTCGGGCTGATCAGCGGCCTGCCCTTCTATCCCCGCACCGGCGTCCTCGGTGCCGTGGTGGCCATCTTCTGGCTCTTCGCCCTCACGGGACTCGTGCCGTTGCTGCTGGCCAAGTACCGGGGTGACGGCATCCGGGCCTTCGGCCTGGACGGACCACGGGAGAACTGGCAGCGGGGCCTGCTGCTGGCGATCCCGGTCGTGATCCTCGGGGTGCTGAACGAGTTCGTCGCCACGGGCGGGCTCGGTCCGTCGTTGCTCGGCCGGATCGGCGGGGCCACCGGGGGGACCCCGGCGCTGGCACCCATCGGCCTGCCGGGCCCCTTCGCGATGTCGATGGGGGCGGTCGAACTCCTCGTGCTGGTCGTCGGCGCACTGTTGCTGACGACGTTCCTGACGATCCGGGGGCGGGAGGGCTTCCGGCCCACCGACCTGGCGTTGACCCAGGCGCTGCGCACGTTCGGGATGGGGTGCGCCGGCGTCGCACTGGTCACCGGCGGGCTGCGCTCACTCGGGCCGGACGTCCGGTTCACCTCGGTGGCCCTGCAGGTCACCACCCTGGTGGTGCTGGTGCTGCTCGCCGACCGGCTCGTCCCGCTGGGGCCCACCATCCCGCGGGGCGCAGTGCTGGCGCCGATGATCGTGATCGCCGTGGCGCACGTGTTCACGGTCGGGGGCGGCCTGCTCTTCGGCAACCCCCTGATCGGGCTGCACAACGCGGCCCTGGGCGCCGGCAGCGCGGTGGTGATCGCGGTGATGGTCTCCGCCCGCCGGATGGCGTGGGCCGCCGTGCCGCTGGTCGTCGCCCTGCACTGGTGGCCGAGCTGCCTCAGCCCCGTGGCTTTCGAGCGCGCGGCGGGCTGCTGACGCGACCACGAACGCGCCCCGCCACCGGCAGGCCGCACGGTGGCGGTCCGGGGACGGGGCGGGACGTGTGCGTGAGGTGACGGGCACTCGCCGCGTCGGGATCAGCGCAGAGGAGCGGTCAGCCCTCCTCGTTGCCGCTGTTCTCCTTGAGTTCCTGGTCCTTCTCGGCGAGCTTGTCCTTGACCCCACCCTTGGTCTGCTGGCCCTTGCCCTTGGCCTGCTTGGTGCGGTTGCCGGTCACCTTGCCGGTCGCCTCGTTCACCTTGCCCTTGAGCTTGTCGACCTTGCTGTCACTCATGTCGCTCCCGTCAGCGACCCGGTGAAGGGGAGGGAACGGGTCGCCGGGAGAGCATCGCGTACCTCGGTGTCGGGCGGCACCGCCCTCCGGCCACGGCCGGGTGAGCCCGCGCTTTCGGCCCGGCCACCGCGGTGACCACGCTCCGGCCCGGCCCTGACGGCCGGGCCGGAGGCCGGACCGCTCAGTCGAACGCGCGGAAGGCCTCGATCGCCTCGAGGTGCTGGTCACGCTGCGCCTGGTTGCGCACGCCGAGCCCCTCCTCGGGAGCACCGACCAGGATGCCGATCTTTCCGGCGTGCAGGTTGTGGTGCATCTCGTAGGCGCCCTGGGCAGCCCGGTCGAGGTCGTAGGTCTTCGACAGGATCGGGTGGATCATGCCGAGGTCGACCAGCCGGTTGGCCTGGTAGGCCTCGTTGTAGTTGGCGAAGTGCGAGCCGATGATGCTCTTCAGGCGCATCCAAAGGTGCCGGTTGTCGTACTGGTGGAGGTAGCCGGAGGTCGACGCGCAGGTCACGACGGTGCCCCCGCGCTTGCAGACCACCACCGAGGCGTTGAAGGTCGAGCGGCCCGGGTGTTCGAAGACGATGTCGGGGTCCTGACCGACCATGTCCCGGATCTTCTTGCCGAAGCGCCGGATCTCCTTCATGTCGGGCGTGCCGTCCTCCTGCTCGAACTGGTAACCCTCGGCCTTGCGGTTGATGACGTGCTCGACGCCGGTCTTCCGCAGGACCTCGGCCTTCTCCTCGCTGGAGACCACGGCCACGGGGATCCCGCCGCCGTTGAGGACGAACTGGCAGGCGAAGCCACCCAGGCCACCGGTCGCACCCCAGATCAGCACGATGTCGCCCTGCTTCATGCGGGCGGCGTTGTCACCGACGAGCATGCGGTAGCTGGTCGCCATGACCAGGCCCAGCGACGCGGCCTCCTCCCAGGTGAGGTGGTCGGGCATCGGCATCAGCTGGTTGGCCTTGACCATGGAGATGTCGGCCAGCGACCCGAAGTTCGTCTCGAAGCCCCAGATCTTCTGGCCGGGGTCCAGCATCGAGTCCTCGTGGCCCTCGGGCGACTCGAGGTCGACGTAGTTGCAGTGCACGGTGACCCGGTCACCGGGCTTCCACTGCGTCACGCCGGGCCCGGTGCGCAGGACCACGCCGGCCGCGTCCGAACCGACGATGTGGTAGTCGAGGTCGTGGCGCGCACCGAGCTCGCCGTTCTTCGACATGCGCTCGAGGAACCCGAAGGTCGGCAGCGGCTCGAAGATCGAGGTCCACACCGTGTTGTAGTTCAGCGCCGAGGCCATCGGCGCGATCAGGACCTCGTTCGGGCCCAGCGGCGGGATCGGGACCTCGTCGACGTGGAGGCTCTTGCGCGGGTCCTTCTCGTCCGAGGCGACTCCCTCGAACATGTCGATCTCGGACTTGCGCACCACGGCGGCCCGCATCGTCTCGGGCAGGTCGAGACGCGCGATCTCCTCTCCCGGTGCGTCGTCCAGGATCGCCTGTCGGATCGCGTCCATGGCCATGCAGCATCCCTCACATTACGTCGACGGCGGGCGTCGCGGCCGCGGTCGGCCGCACTCGGTAAAGCTAGTCGTGCGCTGCCCGGCGCCGGAAACCTGCCTCCCCGTACGAAGGCGCACCCCGGCACCGTCGTGACGGGGTGCGCCTTGGCGCGCGGGCGGTCGGGCTGCCCGTGACGGACCGCTCAGCGACGGAGGACGGTGCGCTTGCCTGCCCGTAGGACGCCCTTGACGGCGTCGTAGGCGGCGCCGGGCAGGCCCGCGATGAGGTTCGCCGGCGGCTCGTCGGGTGAGAAGGGGTGCGGACGGCTCGGTGCGATCTTGTGCGCACGGACCATCGCGGCGCCCAGCTGGCGACGGCGCTGCTGGTCGATGGCCTCCCGGACCTTCGGGAAGAGGTCCTGCTCCTCCTCTTGGAGGTGGTGGGTGACGATCTCGCGCAGCACCAGGACCTTGGCGTCGAACCGGTCGTGGTCGGAGCTCATGTGGTCGAGCTCCGCCAGCAGCAGCTCGGCGGCGTGGTGCTCCTCGAGGTCCTCGTCGATCTCCGCGTCGAACCCGGACATCTCGGAGCGCACCGCCGGGTAGAAGACCAGCTCCTCGACCTCGGCGTGCTTGACGAGGTGGGTGATCAGCAGGTCGACCAGCTCGTCCTTGCGCTTGGACGGGCGGGACGAGAGCTCGGCGAACTCGTCGAAGAAGTCACGGATCCGATCGTGCTGCTCGAGCAGCAGCTCGACCGCGTCGGGGCCCTCGTCCTCCAGCTGCAGCGCGGCGACGAGTTCGTCCTTGCTCAGGCTCGAGCGGCCGTCGATGTCGCGCTCCTGGGCGAGCTCGTAGAGCTCCTCGCGACTCATGTCCTCGTAGGTGGTGGGGGTCTCGGTGGCCACGGGGATCTCCTTCCCGTCGGGGAGGTCGGACGGAATACCGAACCCTCCACCAAACCGGGCCGGCGGTCGGGCCGTGGGCGCACGCCGTGGCCGAAGGAGAGGGACGGGGCCGGGCTAGCCTGCCCGGTCACGACCGATCGACGGGGACGCGGATGGCCGACCAGCCCCGTCCGCCCACCCGGAACCGTCAGCCCTCCGTGCGGCCGTCCCCGGGCTCGTCGGTGCGCCGCTCCCGCTCGATCTCGAGCACCTCGACGTCGAGCACGTCCCCGGTGTCGCCCGAGGTCCCGGCGTCACGACCAGGGCCGCTCCCGCTCGCACGCCGGGCCGCGCCGAAGAACTTCACCGACTGCGGGGTCACGCGCGCACGGATCAGCCGCGACAGGCCGGCGCGGGTGAACGGGATCAGCAGCAAAAAGCCCACGCCGTCGGTGAAGAACCCGGGGGTGAGCAGCAGGGTTCCCCCCACGATCACCAGGGCACCCTGGGTGACCTCGTCGCCGGGCCAGCGTCCGCCTTCCAGCGCCTCGCGGAAGGCGCGCCAGGTTCGCCGGCCCTCGTGGCGGAGGAGTGCGGCGCCCACGATGCTGAAGAGCACCAGCAGGGCCACGGTCCACCAGGGACCGATCGTCTGACCGACCTGAAGGATGACCATCAGCTCGATCAGCGGTACGACGACGAAGACGAGAACGAGGAGCGCAGGCATGGGGCCATCGTACGCGGCACATGGCGTCGGCGACCCGCCCGGCCCGGGCCGCCCGACGGGGGACCTCGAACGCGCCGTCGCCGCCGCCCGGCGGGGCGGGGGCGTGCTCCTCGAGGGGGTCCACGCCCTCAAGCACGCGGTCCGGTTCGGTGCCGACGTCGACCTGATCGCCACGCCCGACCGCCGCCGGTTGCAGGAGTTGTTCGCCCAGCTCGCTCCCGACGTGGTGCTGCCGGTCGACGTCAGCGAGGTGGACGGCGACGTGTGGCGGCGGCTGGCGCCACGGGAGCTGCCCTCCCCCGCACTCTCGGTCGCCGCCCGGCCACCCGACCGGCTCGACGAGGTGCTCGCGGCCCGGGAGGGGCGCGTGGTGGTCCTCGAACACCCGCGCCACCTCGGCAACCTCGGCGCCGCAATTCGGGTCGCGGCCGCCGCCGGCGCGGCGGCGGTGGTGGCCGTGGGCGACGCGGACCCCTGGCACCCGACGGCGGTTCGGGCGGCCGCGGGTCTGGGCTACGCCCTGGCCGTCGGTCGTCGCGACGTCCTGCCGGCCACGCCCCGCCCGCTGGTTGCGGTGGACCCGGAGGGGGCCGACCTCGGTGCGGCTGCGCTGCCCGACGACGCCGTCCTGTGCTTCGGCACCGAGCGGGCGGGGCTCTCGCGGGAACTCCGCGACCGGGCCACGAGGCGGGTGGCCATCCCGATGCGGGCCGGTGTCTCGAGCCTCAACCTCGCGACCGCCGTTGGGATCGTGCTCTACGCCTCACCACGGGCGTGAGGCGGGTCACGGCCGGGTCGCCTCGACCGCGTACTCGAACAGCGCCCGGTTGGAGTTGCGCTTGCGGATCACCGTGACCGACACGTCACGGAACCCGGCCTCCACGAGCAACTGCGCGTACCACTCCTGCACGGGCACGACCTCGCCGAAGAACGAGGAGTTGCCCACCACGTAGATCGCCCGGCCCCCGGGATTGAGGATGCCGGCCGCGGACCGGAAGTGGCGCCACATGTCGTCGGTGTACTTGTGCACGTAGCGGGCCAACAGTTCGGCGTTGCGGCCGCCCGAATCCCGGATGCGTTCACACACCTCCGCCAGCTCACCGTCCAGCGGCAGTTCCTGCGTGGGCTCCCAGGAACCCACCCGGCTGGTGGCCACGCCCCAGGTGCCGCCGATGGCCGTCCAATCGAGCTCGCCCGCGTCCCGTGGCTCGGTGAGGTAGCGCAGCCAGTACATGTAGGGGCGCAACTCACGGACGTAGCTCATCCGGTTCGCGTAGGGCGGCGAGGTGAACAGCACGTCGACGCAGCGCGGCAGGTCTTCCTCCAACGCGCGGGCGTCACCGAGGTGGGCCGCGACCCGGCCGGGCAACGGGGTCGCAGCACCGGCGAGGACCGCACCGACGTCGTCCTCCCACCGCGCCCAGGTCCGCGCGGGTGCACCGTCGCCACCGCTGTCCCGAGAGGCGAACGACATCGATTGATGGTCGAAGGCGGCGTCACTCACGGCGATCAGTGTGCGGCACAGCGCCACCAGCAGCAGGTCGGTGCCCGGCGGTGGCAGGTCGGTCTCGTCGATCAGGTACCGCAGGGCCTTCAGCGCCGCGAGCTCCTCGGGGCGCCACCACCGTTCGATGCGGTGCAGCGGGGGTTGCCACAGCTCCGCGGCATCCACCCCCGGGCCCTGTCGGACGATGTGTGCCGCCACCTCGGCGACCTCGGCGAGCTCGTCCGGCCGGTAGTTGCGGGTCTTGGCGGCCGCGAACCACACCAGGAACGGGTTGACGTCCACCAGATGGGCATCGTGACCCTGTTCGGCGGCGACCAGGCCGGTGGTGCCGCTGCCGGAGAAGGGGTCGCACACGACCGGGCGCTGTCGGCCGCACCGTTCGAGCGCTTCGGCGACGAGACGATGCGAGTAGGCCGGGGTGAGCCGCAGCCAGCCGTGGCGCCCGGCATCGCGGTTGGCCCGGAACGTCAGGTGCTCGTTGCGCGTCCGACTGGCGGTCTCGGCCGCGCCCATGTCACTCCTACCCGTCGCCGCCGGGGCACCGCACGCCCCCACGGCCCGTTCGCACCGTCCGATGACCGACAACGGTAGTGACCCGGGTGGCGGCGAGGAGTGCAGTCCGGACGGGCCCGGGGCCGCAGGGCGCCCGGCTGCGACGACCGCGCCATTCAAGTGTCCGGGCCGGTCCGTCGATACGCAGGCTGCAGCGACGCACGGACGACGGGAACGCGATGGGGCTGATCGACCGCGGCGTACGCCGTGCACTGCACGGCCTGGCGTCGGACGAGATGGTCGTGGCCTCCTTGTGTGGTCACGAAGCGGACGGTCGACGTCGCCGGTTCGTGCTGGTCACCGACCGCCGGATCCTGGTCGGATCGGCCCGCGGGGACGCCCCGCTCGACCTGCCGTTGCCGGGCACGTCGGCCGGCTTCGACCGTGCTGGCCGGCTGCTGAGCCTCCGCCGGGACGCGGAGGAGGTCGTGCTGCGCGACGTCGACGAGTTGGCCGCACGCGCGGTCGTCGAGGTGGTAATGCGCTACCGCCGACCCTCCCCGCAGGCGGCCCCCACCTCGGTGGCCGGGGTACGTGTCGTCGACAGGCCGGACCGGACCGCGGCCGGGGGCGCCTGAGGCCGGGATTCGGGACGGTTCCGTTCAGACTCACGGCGCCGGTTTCGGGGACGGTAGCGTTGCGTCCCAGACTGCCACAGGGCGCTGCCCACGCCCAGGCGGCCTGACTGCAGAGTTCGTCGTCGCGGGCAGTTCCGGTGCCTGCGTCGTCATGGTGGGCGACCCACCGACGCTCCACGGCGAGAGCAGAGCGGCACTCGGTGTGCGTGCGAAGAAGGCTGAAGGCAAATGAAGCTGTTCCGACGCCGAGCTCCGGTCCTGCTGATAGCGGCTGCAGCGACCCTCGGCTGCTCCTCGGCCACCGACGGCGTCTCCGACGAGGCTGAGCGCCCTTACGCCGGTTGGCAGGAGCGGGGTGTCGCTTCGCTCAGCGAGGGCGACATCGAGGAGTTGCTCGAGGGCGCGGGCCACGGATACGCGCTCTCGGCGGAGCTCAATGGGCATCCCGGGCCGGCGCATGTGCTCGAACTCGCCGCCGACCTCGAGATCGACGACGAACAGCGCGACGAGGTCGAGGCCATCCACTCGGAGATGAACGCTGCTGCCCGCGACCTCGGTGAACAGCTCGTCGCCGCCGAGTTCGCGATCGACGAGGCGTTTCGAGCAGGCACGGACGCCTCAGCGGTCGAAGATCTGGCCGAACGCAGCGCAGCTGTCGAGGCACGGCTGCGGGCAACACATCTCCATGCTCACCTCGACACCACGGCGGTGCTCAACGACGACCAGATTCGGCGCTACGGCCACCTGCGCGGCTACGCCGACGGTCACGACGGTCACGACGCCTCCCACGGTGACCACGACCCCCACGCTGACCACGGTTCCCATGGCGGCCACGGCGGTGCTCAAGACCAACCCGCCAACGACTGACGGCGCCCTCGGTGGACCCCCGAGGCCGTACCCTCGGGGGATGCTGTTACGGACCCTCCTCCTGCGCCTCTACCGCTTGCCGGTGCGGTCGGTCCACCTGGCGCCGGCGGACCTCGGCCTGGAGGCCCACGACGTCGAGTTCGCGACCGTCGACGGGGCACGGCTTCGTGGCTGGTTCCTGCCGGCCGAGGGCGCGGACGACGGCGCGGCGCACCCGGTCGTGGTGGTCATGCACGGCTGGGCAAGCGCCGCGGAGGATCTGCTTCCGGCGGCACCCGCCGTGATCGGGGCAGGCCTGTCGATGCTGTTTATCGATGCCCGGGGCCACGGCCGCAGCGACGCGGCGGAGTTCATGTCGATGCCTCGGTTCGCCGAGGACCTCGAGACAGCGGTCGCGGGGCTGCGTGAGCGGCCCGACGTGGATGCGGCCCGCATCGCTCTGGTGGGGCACTCGGTCGGGGCGGGAGCCGCGCTGCTGGCCGCCTCCCGGGATCCACACATCGCGGCGGTCGTGAGCATCGCCTCGATGGCCCACCCCCGTGAGGTGATCGGTCGTTCCTTCCGCCGTTACCGCGCCCCGCAGTCACTCGTCCGCGCAGCGCTGCGGACGATCGAGCGCACCATCGGGTACCGCTTCGACGACTTCGCGCCGCTGCACACCATCGCGCGGGTCGACGCGCCGGTGCTGGTCCTCCACGGCCTCGACGACCACACGGTCCCGACCGACGACGCGAAGCGGCTGGCCGAGAGCGGCCCTTCGGCGACACTCCGGCTCGTCCCGGGCGCCGACCACCAGAGCCTCGACGGGTTCCTCCCGGTGCTACCCGAGGTCGTCGCGCACCTTCGTGACGCCCTGACGCAGGCGCCGGTCGACCGGGGCGCGTGACCTCGTCGCTGGCCGAAGGGGTCGGGTCAGTCGTCCCCGCGTCGTGGAATCGTCATCGCACCGATGAACGCGCCGAAGGTCACGAACGCGAAGAGACTGCCCACCAGGTAGGCGAGCCACAGCCCCAGCGACTGTTGCTCGGACACCGAGAGCGCCGCGAACGTTCCCATGCCCAGGCCGAGGGGGACGCCGGCCAGGGCCCCGGCGACGGCTCTGGACTGCACCGTGATCGTCGACTCTTGTTCCAGTTGGTCGCATTGCCCGCGTCGGGTCATTGGAGGATCTCGATCATCAGCAGTGGCCAGAACGATGGCATTCGTCCCATCGGTCCGCGTGACCATGAGAACCCCGCACCGTTGCTTCATTACCTTACAGTAAGATGAAGCAACAGTTCACGAGGATAGAGGGAATCGCTATGGGTCCGACGACAAGCTCCACTGGTGCTGGATACCTGGTCGTGTTGACGACCGACGGCCGCCTACGTCTCGAGGCCCGACTCGGGGCTACCCGCTCACAGCTCGCTGAACTGGAGCAGCAGCTGGGCGGAGCCGAGAACAAGGACGAGCTTCTTGCCCAGCGGCGGCGACTGCAGGACCGGATCGCCGGGCTTCGAGAGACGCTGAGCCGATCGGTCGCCGTGGATGCCGTGGCCGAGGATCCCGAGATCGTCGAACTGGGCGACGAGGTCGAGGTGGCCTACGACGACGGGGACCGCAGTGACATCGTTCTGGTCCACCCTGTCGAAGCGAACGCCGGCCAGGGACACGTCTCGGTCGATGCGCCGTTGGGGCAGGCCCTGCTCGGTTCGCGCATCGGTGACGAGGTCTCGGTCACTGCCCCGATGGGCAGCTACCGAGTCCAGGTCCTGGATCGCCGACGGAGTCACTGAACTCGAGGAGGCGTCACGGTGGGATCAGTCGAGGTTGCAGCCCAAGCTGGCCTGTCGCTCACGACCGGCACTGCACTGCTGGACGACCTCATCGACGGCGTGCGTGTCGGCGACAATCTCGTGGTGGTGGCCGACGACGCCGCCGTGCTCGAGGCCGTGGGCAGCGCCTTTGCCGAGGCGGTCGCGAACACGGGGCCGCTCCTGGTCGTCGCCTTCGAGCAGCGCGGGGTCGACATCGCGCCAACAGCCGGGCATCTGCGGGATCTGCGGCAGGCAGACGAGCCGTCTGGATCCCCGACCCAACTGCTCGAGCGCGTGGACGAGGAGGTCGGTGTCGGCACGACCTTCCTGATCGACTCGCTCGCGGGCGTGCAGCGGCGCTGGCAGCCCGAGGCGGCCCTCGAGCTGTTCCTCACGATCTGCCCCCGTCTCTACCGACGTCGAAGCGTGGCGATGTGGCTGCTCGACGCTGAGGAACACGATCGCGACTTCATGGACCGCATCGCGGAGATCACCCAGGTCGTCGTTCGGCTCTCCGGCTCCGGCGACGAGGTCGAGGCCGAGGTACTGGTGGCGGCCGGTCGAGCTCCCACCACCGTCGGACGGAAGCTGCGGTTGCAACTGCGTGACGGCGGGCTGCACGCCGCCGGGTCGCTGACCCCCGGCCGGCCCCGGCTGGGCGAGACCATTCGGCGCAACCGTTTGGCGCGCGGGCTGTCGCAGGTGGAACTGGCCCGGCGGGTCGGCATCAGTCCCTCGGGGCTTTCCCAGGTCGAACGAGGACTCCGCGGCCTTGCCGGCGACACCCTGATCCGGATCTGGGAAGCGCTGGGGGTGCCGTTCGGCCCTCAGGACAGCACCCCACAGGGGTATCGCCTGGGACGACGTAGCGCGCACGCGCCGACGATGCTCGCCGAGGGAGCCACGGGCCGAAACCTCGTGGACGACCCCGACGTGGGTCGCTGTTGGCAGATCGACTTCGACGTCGAAGCGGCAGGTGACCGCCCCCTGTTCGACGGCAAGTTCACCGAGTCGATCATCGTGACGCAGGGCGTGCTGGAGCTCGACCTGGACGGCCAGCGGGAGACGCTGCAGGAGGGCGACAGCATCGTCGCGCCGCACGCCGTCATCGACGCGTGGCGCAACCCCGGACCCGGCACCGCCACGGCGTTCTGGTATGTGCTGCGTTGAGCAGCGACGGAGCGGTCTGTCCAGCCTCCTGTCGATACGGATCTGGCTTCCGCCACCTGCCTGTCCTCCAGCGGGACACCTCACGAATACCGGCCCTTCGATCGGCGTGGGCCAGCTCGCGCACATAGCGGCCGCACCGGGGGGGCGACATCAAGGGATGCCCGAGACTGAAGAGCAGCCGTGGCTGGAGTGAGTCGACGTGGAGCGCCTCAGCGAGCAGGGCATCGTCAAGACCACCGACGATCACACCGGCCAGCCCATGGGCGGTCGCGCTCAACGCGAGGTTCTGCACTGCTGCGCCGATCTCGACGTCCACGTACCGGCGTCTTCTTCCCATGGGCGGCTGGTCAGCGAAGTGACCCACCACGTCGCGAACATCTGCGCACAGTGCGACCGTCACGGGCGCGGTCGCAACCCAGGGCTGGTTCCCGATCGCAGAGGCCGCCAAGCGTGGACGCACGTCGTGCGTGGTTCTCGGAAGCAGCACCCGATCCTCGTGCTCCCACGCCCAGGTGCCTGCGGGTTCTGGACCCCGGGCGACGACGAGGTGCAGAGGGGAGCGTCCTGCTGCTGACGGCGTCGTCCTTCGCCCATCGGAGGTCTGCCCCTGTGTCGCCCCGAGCAGGTGGACGAGCTCGTCTTTCTCCACGGGGCCGCGGGCCGAAGTCGCGGCTGCTTCGGCGGCGATCCAGGAGTTCGTGAAGGTCCACGTACGGCTCGTCGTGTCGTGTCGGGCAGGTGACCATAGGACGCCACGTGGAGTCCGGCCGGCACAGCTGCCCTGGCGGGTCTGCGGGAAGCGACCGGACCCAGTGCAGTCGCGGACAGTCCATACGCGGCGATGGAATGTCCACAGCTAGCCGGGACAGATAACGCTCGGCGGTCTCCCGGTCAGCCCAGTGGAGATCGCCGGATACATCCGGCCACTTCGATCCTGATCGAAGGGTCGTCAGAGCGGGTCAGGTAGATCTCGGAGTTCTAAGGATCACCCTTTGTAGGGCCGAGCACGCCCTGTGGTCAGGGAGCATCGAGCCTGTGGCGGGCGGTGGGCTCTTGCTGCGTCGGTGCCCTTGTGGACAAAAAACGTTGCCACCATGGTGTTGGGGTGCGCCCTCGAGGTAGTGCTCGATGGCGAAGTACCTCGTGCTGTACCGGGCCGTCGCCCTGCTGCTGTTCGCCCTTCGAGTGTCAGATGGTGAGGGTGTTGACCCCAT
>SLRZ01000163.1 GCA_007130695.1 Nitriliruptoraceae bacterium | reverse complement strand
GCTCCCGCTGCCGCTCGCGGCCGGCTCCGGTTCGGGCTCCGGTTCGGGTTGCGGGGCGGGCGCGGGCTCCGGCTCGGGGGCCGGCGCGGCGCTCTGCCCGGCGGGCAGACGGAAGACCTCGGTCACCCAGACCTGGCCGTCGCGCACGACCACACCCACGCCGACCTGGGTCCAGGCCGAGTCGAGGATGTTCTGCTTGTGGCTGGGGGAGTTCATGAAGCCCTGGTGGATCGCGCCGGCCGACGGGCCGCGTCCCACGTTCTCGCCGACCTTCTGCCACCCGGAGACGTCGCCACCGAGGTTGGGGTTGTGGTGGAGGTTGTTCCCCGAGGCCATCCGCTCGCTGTGGCGGCGCGCCACCGCGGTGAGGTCACCGGAGACCTGAACGCCCGGCAGGCCGCGGGCGGCCCGCTCCTGGTTGATCAGGGAGACGAACTGGCTCTCGGCCCCGGTGTCGGCCTGGGCCGGGGCGGCAGCGGGGATCATCGCCCCCAGCAGTGCGAGCACGGCGATCAGCAGCGTCCAGCGGCGGGGCAGCAGCGCGGTCACGTCCCGTCCTTGTCGTCGGGACGGAGCCCCCGCACTTCACAGCCTCATTCGGCGACCCGGCCGCCCTGCCCGTGCCGGTCTTCGGCGTCGGGGTCGGGCCCGTGGTTTTGCGGACCACCCTCTCGGGTGGGGTGCCGTTTCGTGAGGCTCCGTCGGTGTTCTGCCCCTTCCAACGGCGCGCGCACCCGGAACCTTGAGCCGGACCGCCTGTTCGAACGGTCAGGTGGCCCGCCACCGTCTACGCTCCCGCTGATCCGACGCCGGGACGAGGGACACGTGGGGCGAGGCGGAACACCAGGAGACGGGCCCGTACCCGATCTCGCGCGGCGGCTGCGGGAGACGGCTGCACGCGTCCCCGAGCGCACCGCACTGGTCTCCGCCACCGCGCGGTGGTCGTACAGCGAGCTACACGACCGGGTGGACCGGGCGACCGCCCTCCTCCAGCGGCTCGGGGTGGGCCCGGGTGACCGCGTCGCCCTCGTGCTGGGCAACGTGCCGGCGTTCCTGGAGGCCTACGCCGGTGTGCTGCGGGCCGGCGCCGCGTTCGTGCCGCTCCTGCCCGGCCTCGCGCCCGACGAACTACGCCACGCACTGGCCGACAGCGGCACCAGTGTCGCCGTGGTGGGCGCCGAACGGGCGGCGGAGGTGGCCGCACTGCGGGCCGAGCTGCCCGACCTCGAGCATCTGCTCGTCGTCGACGCGGCGGAGGTCGACGCCCCGGACTGGGACGAGGAGGTCGCCGGGGCCGGCACACCTGAGCTCATCGAGCGCTCGCCCGAGGACCTCGCCGCGCTCGTCTACACCTCCGGGACCACCGGACGGCCGAAGGGGGCGATGCTCACCCGCGGCAACCTGTCGGCGAACCAGACGCAGTCGCTCGCGGGACGCTTCGAGGTCGGCGAGGACGACGTCGTGCTGCTGGTGCTGCCGCTCGCCCACATCTACGCGCTCAACGTCGGGCTCGGCGCCTGCATCGCCGTCGGGGCCACGATGCTGCTGGTCGAGCGTTTCGAACCGGCCGCGACCCTGGAGGCGATGCGCGAGCACCGCGCCAGCGTCGTCCTCGGGGCCCCGCCGATGTACGTGGCCTGGCTCGAGGGCGGGTACGTGGACGACGGCTCCGTGGGACGGCAGGGCCTGGAGTCGGTGCGCCTGGCGGTCTCGGGGGCCGCGCCGCTGCCGGTGCAGACGCTGACCCGCTTCGCCGACCTGACGGGGATCGTCATCGAGGAGGGCTACGGCCTGACCGAGGCCGCACCCAGCGTCTCGGCGACCTCCATGGCCCCCCGTCCCCGACCGGGTTCGGTCGGCCTGCCGCTGCCGGAGGTGGAGCTGCGCCTGGTCGACGACGACGGCGTGGACGTGGAACCGGGTGACCCCGGGGAGGTCTGGGTCCGGGGCCCCAACGTCTTCCAGGGCTACTGGAACGACCCGGAGGCCACCGAGGCGGCGCTGACCGCCGACGGGTGGCTGCGCACCGGTGACGTCGGCACCCAGGACCACGACGGCTTCCTCTACCTCGTCGACCGGCTGCGCGACCTGATCATCGTCAACGGGTTCAACGTCTATCCCCGCGAGGTCGAGCGGGTCCTGCACACGGTCGGGTCGGTGGCCGCCGCCGCCGTCGTCGGCGAGCCCCACCGTCTGACCGGCGAGACCGTGGTGGCCCACGTGGTGCCGCGCGAGGGGGCGCAGATCGACGTCGGGGAGCTCGAGGCCCGGTGCCGTGAGCAGTTGGCCCGCTACAAGGTCCCCACCCGGATCGAGGTGGTCGACCACCTGCCCTACACGGCGACCGGCAAGGTCCGCCGTCGCCTGCTGCGCAGCGTCTGACCCCGCCTTCCGGCCCCGCGGTCCGCATCGGGCGCGGTCCGGCCCCGACGGCCTCGTATCCTTGCGGCGTCTCGTCCTCGCTCCCTTCTCCGCCCGCAGGAGCCCGCCGTGGCCGTGCTCACCGCCGCCGTCGCCAGCGGCGTCAGCGCACTGTTCGCCCTGACCCTGCTGCGCCGTTTCTTCGCCCGGGGGCGCACCAACCGCGCGCTGTTGTTCTGGGGCGTGGCGATGGTGTTCTTCTGCATCGCGGCGGTCGGACTGCTGACCGGGGTGGTGGGCGGCTGGACCTCGGCGGAGTTCCGTGCCTTCTACCTCTTCGGCGGGGTCCTGAACGTGCCCTGGCTGGCGCTGGGCAGCATCACGGTCAACGCCCGCGCCCCGGTGGTCTCGCGTTGGACCGGCGTGGTGCTGCTGGCGATCGCCCTGACCCTGGTCCGCCAGGTCGTGGTGGGCGACGAACCGGCGTTGTGGCTGCCCGCCGCCGTGCTGGCCACGCTGTGGGCGCTGCTGCTGCTGGTGGGCGAACAACGGGTGGTGGTCTACGGCAGCGCGGCGGTCCTGGTCGTCTACAGCGTCGTGTCCACCGTCGTGGTGCTCACCGCCCCGTACGTCGGTGAACTGCAGGCCACGGGCCTGCCCGAGGGCGCCGAACTGTT
Organism: Nitriliruptoraceae bacterium; assembly: GCA_007130695.1. GTDB lineage: Bacteria > Actinomycetota > Nitriliruptoria > Nitriliruptorales > Nitriliruptoraceae > SKLC01. The sequence continues at coordinate 11,528 of SLRZ01000163.1, read as the reverse complement.
CCTCCCGGCCGTGCGGGGCTACGCCGTGGGCGGCAACATCATCGGGGCCGTGACGGTGGTGGTCAGCGCGCTGGTCAGCAGCGCGGTCCTGGTCTGGCGCCGGCCCGACCGCAGCGCGGACCGGCTGGTGGTCCGCGAGACCCGCGAGTACGGCTATGCCGACGCCATCGCCCGCTGGCTGTTCCGCGGCCGCAGCGGCCAGGGGGAGGCGCTGGCCCACCTGGTGCGGGGCAACCTGATGATCGCCGCCGGCGTCGGCATCGCCGCGGCGGGGGGGATCCTGTCGTTCCTCGGCGACACCGTGGGCCACGCGATCGGGTTCACCATCGGTGTGGTCGTGATGTACGGAGGTTTCGTACGCACCACGCGGCCCGTGGCCCGTGACCGTCCCGCCCCGGACGCGGCGGCGGGGACGTCGTGAGGCGTCGGCCCCGCCCCGAGGTGGTGGTCTACACCCGGGCCGGGTGCGGGCTGTGCCGGCACGCCGAACGGCTCGTCGCCGCCGAGGCCCGGCGCGCCGAGGTCCGCCACGTCGACGTCGACTCCGACCCCGACCTCGTGCAGCGCTACGGGGTGCGGGTGCCGGTGGTCTGCGTCGACGGGCGCGAGGTCGCCGAGCTCCAGGTCGAGCCGGGCCAGGTCCGCCGCGCCGTGCGCGCGGCCCGGCGGGGCCGTTGACACCGGCCGTTGACACCGGCCGTCGGGACGGCCCGGCCACCCGTGCCCGGCGGGCCCCGGACAGCCGGCCGGCCGGGGCCGGTTTCGACCTCCCCGCCGCCCCGCCGTAGCCTGGACCGGTCAGTGCGGGGGGATCCGGCGGAAGAAGCCGGCCGGAGAAGCGGAGTCTTTCGTGAACGACCGTCGGTTGCCCGACGCGACCGTCGCCCGGCTGCCGCTGTATCTGCAGGTACTCGTGGAGGCCGCCGAGACGGGCCGGGACACGCTCTCCAGCGACGAACTGGCGGCGGCCGCGGGGCTGACCTCCGCCAAGGTCCGAAAGGACCTCTCGCTGCTGGGTTCCTACGGGACGCGGGGCGTCGGCTACCACGTGACCGAGCTGACCGACGAGATCTCGGGGGTCCTGGGGCTCGACGTGGAACGCCAGGTCGTGATCGTGGGCGTGGGGAACCTCGGCAGTGCACTGGCGGCCTACGACGGGTTCCTGCGTCGCGGGTTCACCGTCGCGGCCCTGCTCGACGCGGACCCCGCCAAGTCCGGGACCCTGGTCGGTGGGCACCGGGTCCAACCCGCCGAGGCGATGCCGCGCATCGTCGCTGAGCAGGGCGTGACGATCGCCGTGCTGGCCACACCGGCGCGCTACGCCCAGCGTGTGGCCTCCGAACTCGTCGAGGCGGGCGTGACCGCGATCCTCAACTTCGCCCCGGTGCACCTCGAACTGCCCGACCACGTCACCGTGCGCACGGTCGACCTGTCCACCGAACTGCAGATCCTGTCGTTCTACGAGCAGCTGGAGCGTCCGCTGCCCCGGGTGGCCACGGGCTGATCTCTCCCGCGCGCCGCGTGGGGGTCGTGGCCGACGACGACCCTGCGACGACTCCCGCCGGCGTTGGGTGGTGGGCCCCCGGAGCGATACGCTGTGCCGCACGAGCACGCGTCCGATGGCGGTGAACGGACCCGTGCCCGCCACCATCGCGTGACACCCGGGGCCACGTGAACTCGTAGGTCACCGACCCGTACACCACACGGTCAGGGTGAGATGTCCCTCCTCGTCGTCGGGTGCAACCACCACAGCGCGGACCTCGCGCTGTTGGAGCGGCTTGCCGTGCCCGCGGAGCAGCACACCAAGGCGCTGCGGTCGCTGCTCGGCCTCGAACACGTGCTGGAGGCGACCCTGCTGTCGACCTGCAACCGCGTCGAGGTCTACGCCCACGTGACCCGTTTCCACCCGGGTCTGCAGGAGGTGCGCGGCTGGCTGGCCGAGCGCGCCGACATCCACCCCCAGGACCTCGACGAGCTCGAGTACTCCTACTACGACGACCGGGCCGCCGCCCACCTGTTCGCGGTCGCCGGCGGCCTGGACTCCATGGTGGTCGGTGAACGCCAGATCGCCGTACAGGTCAAGCAGGCGATGGAGCTCGCCCGGGGCGAGGACGCCGCCCGGCGGGTCCTGCAACGGCTGTTCCGCCAGGCCGTGCGGGTCGGCAAGCGCGTGCGCCGCGAGACCGCCATCTCGCGTGGCGCCTCCTCGATGGTCGACGTCGGCCTCGACGTGGCGGGCCGGCGCCTGGGCGGAGAACTGCAGGGCAAGAACGTCCTGCTCATGGGGGCGGGCAAGATGGGTGGCCTGACCGCCGACCGCCTGCTCGACGAGGCCGTCGGGCACGTCGCCGTGTGGAACCGTTCGCCCGACAAGGCCCGGCGTGTGGCCGACCGTGTGGGCGGCGACGTGGTCGGTGCGGGCGGGCTGGACGCGGCCCTCGCAGCCGCCGACCTCGTGGTGTGCACCACGGGCGCCCCCGAACCGTTGCTCGACGCGGAGGGTGTCGCCCGGGCCCGCCACGGCCGGCCCGAGACCCCGCTGGTGCTGCTGGACCTCGCGATGCCCCACAACGTCGACGTGGCGTGCCGGGACCTGCCCGGGGTCGAGGTCGTCGACATCACCGACGTGCGCGAACTCTCGCACCGCGGGGTGACCGGCGACGTGCTCGCCGAGGCACGCTCGATCGTCGACGAGGAGGCCGCCGAGTTCCTGGCCTGGACCCGCGCGATCGAGGTCGAACCCACCATCCGGGGCGTGCGCCGACGCGCGGAGCAGGTGCGGCGCAGCGAGTTCGACCGGCTCGCCTCCCGGCTCGGCGACCTCGACGACCGGCAGCGCGAGGCCGTCGACGCGCTGACCCGCGGCATCGTCAACACCCTGCTGCACCATCCCACCGTGCGTCTCAAGGAACTGGCCGACCACGGCGGGGCGGAGCACCACGCGAACCTGCTGCGCGAACTGTTCGACCTGCCCGAGGACGAGGTCGAGGGTCCGGCCGACCCACCGACCGGGCGGGGTTGACGGTGCCCCACGCCCCCGAGGGTGGTCCCTGGCGGATCGCCACCCGTCGCTCCGAGCTGGCCCAGGTCCAGGCGCGTTCCGTGGCGGACGTGCTCACGGCCGCGACGGGCCGACCCGCCGAGCTGGTGCCGTTGGCCACGGTCGGCGATGACAACCCCGAGCTGGCGATCAACGCCTTCGACGCGAAGGGGCTCTTCGTCGACGGCACTCGCAAGGCCGTCCTCGAGGGCGACTGCCACATGGTCGTGCACTCGTACAAGGACCTGCCCACCGAGCCCGCGGACGGGCTGATGATCGGCGCCGCACCCCGCCGGGCGGACCCGCGCGACGCGCTGGTGACCAAGGGCGGCCTGCGGCTGCACGACCTGCCCCGCGACCGCCAGGTCGTCATCGGGACCTCCAGCCCGCGCCGCGCCGCCCAGATCAACAAGACCCGGCGCGACATCCTCGTCCAGCCGATCCGCGGCAACATCCCCACACGCCTGGGCAAGGTCGCGAACGACGAGCTCGACGGGATCGTGATCGCGGTCGCCGGCCTGCTGCGGCTCAAGCCCGAGGGCTTCGGTGAGCTCACCGCCGTACCGCTCGAGCACGGGGAGATGCTGCACGCCCCCGCCCAGGGCGCGCTGGCCGTCGAGTGCCGTACCGACGACGCCGCGACCCGCAAGGCCCTGGCCCGTCACGTCGACGACGCCGAGACCCGCACCATCCTCACCGCCGAACGGGAGGTGCTGCGTCAGCTCGAGGGCGGGTGCACCGCGCCGATCGGCGCCCACGCGGACATCATCGACGGGCCCACCGGCGAGCCGCGCCTCGAGCTGCTCGGGATGCTGTCCGACCCCACCGGCACCAACCTCTACCGGGCCTCCCACGAGACCGGGGTCGAGGAACCCGAGATGCTCGGCCGTGTCATGGCGATCACCCTGATGGAGGCCGGTGGCGACAAGGTGCTCGAGCGGCTGCGCGCATCCGGGGACCTCGACGGTGGCTGAGCCCGACCGCGCCGGTGGCCGCCCCGCCGAGGGCCCCCTGCGTGGCCGGCGGGTGCTGGTCCCGCGTTCGCCCGCCCAGGCCGGCGAACTCTCCGAACGGGTGCGTGCACTGGGCGGCGAGCCGGTTCAGGCCCCGACGATCCTCATCGAGCCCGGCGACGACGACGCGTTGCGGGCGTCGGTGCGCGACCTCGCCGACGGGGCGTTCACGGTGCTGTGCCTGACCTCGCCCAACGGGGTCGCGGCGCTGGCGGGTGCGGTGGCGGCCGAGGGGTTCGACGCACGGGCCTTCGCGCCGTTGCGGATCCTCGCCGCCGTCGGCTCCGGCACGGCCGCCGCACTGTGGGACCACCTGCGCCTGGTCCCCGACCTCGTGCCCGACCGGGCCACGACCCGTGCCCTGGCCGACGCCGTCCCGCCGGGCAGCGGGCGCGTGCTGCTGCCGCGGGCGGACATCGCCTCGGTGGTGCTGACCGAGGTCCTCACCGACAAGGGCTACGAGCCCGAGGACGTGGTGGCCTACCGCACGGTGGCGCCGGACGCGCTGCCGCCCGAGGTGCTCACGGACCTGGCCGACGGCCGGATCGACCTGCTGGCGTTCGCGTCCTCGTCGACCGTGCGCAACTTCGTCGCCCTCACCGCGCCGTCGCAACGGCGCGGCCGCGTCGTCTCCATCGGCCCCGTCACCACGGCCACCTGCCGTGAGCTCGGCCTCGAACCCCACGTCGAGGCAGACCCCCACGATCTCGACGGTCTGGTCGATGCCCTGGTCCGCGCGGCCGGGTGAGCCACCCCGGTCGGCGCACCGCGGTCAGTAGGCTCGGGGCCCGGATTCCCGCCGCGAGAGGGGCCCACGTGGCCGTCAAGGACCGCCTGGCGACCGTGCCCGTCGTCGGGACCGCGCTGGCCGTGCAGGAGCGGTACAAGCAGGACGCCGCCGACCAGTTGGCGGCCGCGATCGGCTTCTTCGGTTTCCTGTCGCTGTTCCCACTGATGATCCTGGCGGTGGCGGCGGCCGGGTTCGTCTACGGCGACCCGGCGGAGCAGGAACGGGTCGCGACGCTGATCACCCAGTCGATCCCCGGCTTCGAGGCCACGATGGGGAACGACGACACCGCCGTCTCGGAGCTGGTGGCCAACGTCGTCGAGAACCGTGCGGGGATCGGGCTCGTGGGGCTCGCCACCCTGCTGCTGACGGGACTGCGGGTCGTCAACTCGGCGATGACGGCCTCCACGGTGGTCTTCCGGGCCGCCGTGCCCACCGGGGTGGGGGCGAAGCTGCACCAGCTGGTGGTCATGGTGGTGCTGGGGCTGCTGGCGATCGCGGCCGTGGCGGCCAGTTCCATGGCCGGGGTCACGGGCGAGGTGCTGCCGCGCTGGGCGGCGGTGCTGACCGCGCTCGGGATCTCGTTCGTGCTGGACACCCTGCTGTTCCTGGCCTCCTATCGCCTGCTGCGCGGTGACGCGCTGGTCTCGGCCCGCGACCTGCTGCCCGGCGCGATCCTCGCCGCGGTGGGCTGGACCGGCCTGAAGGTCGCGGGGGCGAGCTACGTCGGCAACCAGGTCGAGGACGCCAACGCGCTGTACGGCGCCCTGGGCGGGGTGATCGCCCTGCTCCTGCTGCTCTACCTCGCCGGACGCCTGTACCTGTACGGGGCCCAGCTCTCGGCGGTGCTGCTCGAACGGCGCGCCGGCCCGCTCGAGGAGTTCGAGGAGGTCGGTGGCGGCACCGACGGGGCGGACGACGACGCCGATGGGCGCGCGCAGACCTCCCGGGACCGGGCACCCGAGGAACCCGGGGTCGACGACCCACAGGACGGACGGCCGCGCCCGCCGGGCCGGGTGCCGGTGGCCGCCTCCGGGGCCGCCGGTGGGGACCCGGGGTCCGCCGCCGGCCGTGTTCGGCCCCAGATCGGCTCGCCGGCGGTGACGCCGGCCACCCGCGACCGGCTCGAGGTGGCCGAGGCGCGGCGAGCGAAGGGCGGCGACGCCCGGGGAGCCGCCGGGTTCGCTCTCGGGGCCGCCGCCCTGGTGGCGGCCTGGCGGTTCCTGCGCGAGCGCTGACCCGCCGGGGTCGCACGTAGACTCGCCCCTCGACACGCCGGGAGGCGATGCATGGCCACCTTTCCCACCAGTCGACTGCGGCGCCTGCGGCGGACCCCCGCCCTGCGCCGGGCCTTCGCCGAAACCCGGCTGGATCCCGCCTCGCTGGTCCTGCCCGCGTTCGTCCGGCAGGGGGCCGACGGCCCGGAGCCGGTGGGGTCCATGCCCGGTGTCCTGCAGCACGACCTGCGCTCCATCGTCGAACTCGCCGAGCGGGTCCACGCCGCGGGCGTCGGGGGGCTGCTGCTGTTCGGCATCCCCACGGCCAAGGACGAGGTCGGCTCCTCGGGATGGGACCCCGAGGGCCCGGTGCCGGCCGCGACCCGCGCGATCCGTGACGCGCTGGGCGACGAGCTGGTGGTGTGGGCCGACGTGTGCCAGTGCGAGTACACCGACCACGGCCACTGCGGGCCGCTGGACGAGCGCGGTGTCGTGGTCAACGACGAGGCCGTCGAGGGCTACGTCCGGGACGCGCTGGCGTACGCGGCGGCCGGGGTGGACATCGTCGCCCCCTCGGGGATGATGGACGGTCAGGTCGCCGCGATCCGCGACGGGTTGGACGCGGCCGGCCACGAGGAGGTCGCCATCGTCGCCTATGCCGCGAAGTACGCCTCCGCCTTCTACGGGCCCTTCCGCGAGGCCGCGCAGTCGGCGATGTCCGGCGGGGACCGGCGTGCGCACCAGATGGACCCGGCCAACCGCCGTGAGGCGGTCATGGAGCTCACACTCGACGAGTTCGAGGGCGCGGACGCGCTGATGATCAAGCCCGCGCTGCCCTACCTCGACGTCGTCGCCGACGCCCGGGAGTCGTTCAACTTGCCCGTCGTCGCCTACCACGTCTCGGGGGAGTACGCGATGGTCCACGCGGCCGCGGAGCGGGGGTGGCTCGACGGCCGGGCCGCGATGCGCGAGGCCGTCCTCTCGATCCGGCGCGCGGGCGCCGACGTGGTGCTGACCTACGCGGCGCTCGACCTCGCGGAGGAGTCCGCACCCTGAACACCCCGTCCTGGCTCGCCGACACGCCGCTGGCGCACCGGGGCCTGCACGGCAGTGGGGCCCCGGAAAACTCGCGTGCCGCGTTCCGGGCCGCGATGGAGGCGGGCTACGGCATCGAGCTCGACGTGCGCCTGACCCTGGACGGCATGCCGGTCGTGCTGCACGACGCCCAGCTGGCCCGGGTCACGGGCGTGGGCGGGCGGGTCGCGGACCTGCGCTTCGAGGACCTCGCCCGTCGACGCCTGGTCGGGACCGGTGAGACCGTGCCGACCCTGCCGCAGGTGCTGGGTCTGGTCCGGGGCCGCGTCCCGGTCATGGTCGAGGTCAAGTCGCTGCGACTGACCCCGGGGCGCATCGAACCGGTGGTCGCCAGCGTCCTGGACGCCTACGACGGTCCGGTCTGCGTGGCCAGCTTCAATCCCCGCACCATCGGCTGGTTCCAGCAGCACCGCCCGCAGATCCCTCGGGTGCTGACCGCCGGCCCGTTGCACGGGTTCCCGCTGCCCGCGAGCCTGCGCCGGCGCCTGGCGAACCTGCGGGACGTGACCCTGCTGCAACCGGCCGCGGTCAGCTACGAACTCGTGGGGCTGCCCACCGCCGCGACCGACCGCTGGCGGGCCAGCGGCCGACCGCTGGTCGCCTGGACCGTGGCGAGCCCGGCCGACCTCGCCCGGGCGCGCGAGCACGCCGACAACGTGATCTTCGAGCGGGTCCGGCCGACGCCGCGCTGAGCCGGGCCCATCACGGCGCCAGGGCCCGTATGAAGTCGGTCAGGGCGTGCTCGTAGCGGACCCGGGCGAGGTTCCACGAGCGCAGGTGGCCGGCGCCCTCGGTGCGCACGTAGGTGACCACGTCATCGCGGGTCGCCGCGAAGGCGTCGGCCAGTTCCACCGGCACGATCGCGTCGGCGCCGCCGTGGAAGAGCAGGGTGGGCCGGTCGAAGTCGCCCGGGTCGTGGAAGTGGCGCAGCCCCGCCCAGTCGATCGGTGAGCGCCGGCCCGCCAGGGCCATCGTCGGGGGCAGCAGCAGGCGCAGCAGCGCGGGCGGGAGGCCGCGTTCGAGCGCGGCGCGGCGAATGACCGGCCCCCAGTCCAGCACCGGGGCGTCCAGCACCAGTGCCCGGACGTGGACGGCGAGCGGCGAGCGGACCAGCAGTTCGCCGATACAGGCCCCGCCCATCGACAGCCCCACCAGGACGACGTCGCGGGCCCCGTGGTCGAGCGCCCAGGCCACGGCCGCCTCCACGTCCTCCCACTCGGTGGCCCCCAGGTGGGAGCGTCCGTCGGGGCTCGGTGGGCCGTCCGGGTCGTTGCGGTACGACACCGCCATGGTCGGCAGCCCGACACCCACCAGCGGCGGCACGAGTCGGAAGGTCTCGTTGCGGGCCCCACTGCGGCCGTGGACGAGGATCGCCCACGTCGACGACGCCGCCTCCCAGCACCAGGCCGGCAGCGCACCGAGCGGTCCGTCGACGATCCGCTCCGTCGCCGCCCCGCCCATGTCGGGCAGGGCCGCGGGGTCAGCGGGTGCCGCCGTGGCGTCGAGCAGCCCGAGCGTGCCCGGGGCCGGGTCGCCGACCAGGAACTCCACCGGCCGCACGACCGTGCGTGAGACGCTCAGGGGTGGGCCCACCCGGGCGTAGCCGCCGGTGTCGGCGCCCGGCCGGTCGGGCCACCGCACCCCCCACCAGCCGGGCCGGGCGGCGTCCGGGCCGCGCAGCGTCAGATGCGAGTCGGTGGCCGCCACGACCTCGACGCGGTCGGCGTCGGTGGGGGCCGCCGGACGGGCCCCGGGCGGTTCGGTGATCCGGTCGGCGTAGTACCAGCTGGCCCCACCCAGCGCCGCGGCCAGGGCCGCCGTGCCGCCGAGCCCCGCGGCCGAGAGTGCGCGTGAAGTCCCCATGGTCGAACCAGCGTAAGGGCCTGTGGACAGTTTCCCTCAAGTTCCCGGAAAACTGTCCACAGGCCCTAACCCGCTCGGGGAGCAGCCCCGGCGACCACTACGCTCTGGCTCGTCTCCCGGCACCGGCCGAGGTCTGCGGCGGTCACCGACCGCCCGAGGCAGGCCCACCGGCCGGTGTCCGTTCCGCGTCGAGAAGGAGCCCCCGTGCGCACCGAGCGGTCCGAGCAGCTCTATTCCCGTGCCTGCGCCGTCATTCCGGGCGGGGTGAACTCGCCCGTGCGTGCCTTCACCGGCGTCGGTGGCACGCCGCGTTTCATGGTCCGTGGCGAGGGTGCGGAGATCATCGACGTCGACGGCAACCGCTACATCGATCTCGTCGGTTCGTGGGGCCCGCTCATCCTCGGCCACGACCACCCGGAGGTCCGGGAGGCGGCGCAGCGCGCCCTGGCGCAGGGCTCGACCTTCGGCGCACCGGTGGAGGACGAGGTGCGGCTGGCCGAGCTCATCGTCGAGCTCGTGCCGTCGGTGGAGCGGGTCCGGCTGACCAGTTCGGGGACCGAGGCGGCGATGACGGCGGTGCGGGTGGCGCGGGGCGCGACCGGCCGCAGCAAGATCATCAAGTTCGTCGGTCACTACCACGGGCACAGCGATGCCCTGCTGGCCGCCGCCGGGTCGGGCGTGGCCACGCTCGGGCTGCCCGGTTCCCCCGGGGTCACCGAGGGGGCGGTCGCCGACACGGTCCTGGTGCCGTGGAACGACCGCGAGGCGCTCGCCGAGGCCGTTGCGGCGCACGCGGACGATCTGGCGGCGATCCTCTGCGAACCGGTGCCCGCCAACATGAACCTCGTCCCCGCCGACGACGGGCCGGACGGGACCGGGTTCCTGCAGCTGTTGCGCGAGCACGCGGACCGCACGGGGGCCGTGCTGATCTTCGACGAGGTGATCTCGGGCTTCCGGGTGGCGCCCGGCGGGGCGCAGCAGCTCACGGGCGTACTCCCCGACCTGACCGTGATGGGCAAGATCGTCGGTGGCGGGTTCCCCCTGGCCGCCCTGGGGGGCCGCGCGACACTGCTGGATCAGCTCGCCCCGGTCGGCGGCGTCTACCAGGCCGGCACGCTGTCCGGGAACCCGGTCGCCGTCGCCGCCGGCCACGCGACGCTGCGCCTGCTGACCCCGGACGTCTACGCCACACTCGAGCGCTCGACCGAGCGGCTGGTCGAGGGGCTGACCTCGGCGTTCGCCGCGGCAGGGCTGACCGCGGTGGTCCCGCGTGTGGCCACGCTCGCGGGGGTGGTGTTCGCCGAGCGGGCGCCGCGCGACAAGGACGACATCGACGCCGCGGACCACGAGCGCTACGGGCGGTTCTTCCACGCGATGCTCGACCGCGGCGTGTACCTGGCCCCGGCGGGCTACGAGGTCCTGTTCACGTCGCTGGCGCTGGACGCAGGGCACCTGGAGCGCATCGCCGAGGCCGCCGCCGCGGCGGCCGGTGACGTCGCCGATGGTTGAGTTCCCCGCTGTGGGCGCCCCGACGGCGGTCCCCACGGCGCTTGCCGGTCACCGTTCGTTTGTTCGGGTCTCCCGGGCGTTGGTAGCCTCCCCCGAGAGCCTCTCCGGTCACGACGGGTGCGTTGCAGACCCGTTTGTCGCCCGGTGAGGTCGACGGCTCGCCGCGGAGCAGTCTGGGTGGCCGCTCGGTGCGGCAGCCGCGCCGGGACCCGACGCGCACCGCACGCATCCGGCTGGAGGAGAAGTAGACCGTGCTTCAGTGGTTCGGCGAGTTCTTCGCCACGCTGCCCGACGCCCTGCATGCGCTGTGGTTGTTCGGGGACCCGGAGAACCGCGGTCGCGGTTGGTACGGGGTGTTCGTGCTGGTGCTGTGGGCGATTCCGTTCACCGCACTGCCCCTGTACATCGCCAAGATCACCTACGGCAAGCGGGAGTGGGTCTCGGCGACCATGGGGATCATGGGCGCGAGTTCGATCCTGTGGTGGGTCTTCGGGATCATCCCGTCGGCCTGGATGTTCTTCACCTCCTCGGAGGTCGACATCCTCGAGCACTCGATCATCCCCTCGAGCGCGACCATCGAGGTCCGCGAGGGCTACGTCATCGAGATCGCCACGGACCTGTACAACGTGATCGTGGACAGCGTGAGCGCGGTGATGATGATCGCCGGCATCGTGCTGGGGTGCTGGGCCGCGCTGCGCATCCAGAAGACCCTGCCCAAGCAGCTCGCTGCCGACGAGACCAAGCCCGACGCCGGCGGCTACCGCTAGGACCCCCCGGGCGACCGGGCCCGCAAGACGACCAGAGGAAAGGAGGACGACGTGGGAAAGACCGACCGCGGGGAGCACCCGCTGATGTTCGACGACTACGTCGTCCAGCAGGTCGATCCGCAGTGGCTGCAGGAGCGGGTGAAGCCCAAGCGACACATCGGGCTCACGCCCGAGCTGTGCATCCTGTGCCGCGCCTGTGAGGACGTGTGCCCCTGGGAGTGCATCTTCATGATGTCT
>SLRZ01000254.1 GCA_007130695.1 Nitriliruptoraceae bacterium | reverse complement strand
CCAGCCGGCACCGCCCCCTCGCCCCCCGCACCGGGAGGGGGGCGCCCAACACGACGAGGACGGCCCACCGCCACCGCCCACGACCGGCTTCCGCCCGCCGGCGTGAGGAGCGGTGAACTGCGATCGCGATCCATCTCTGTATCTGTTCATCGCTCAATCGCTTTGTCGATACAGGCGTCCACGGGGGCGGCCAGGTGCAGAGGCGGTACACGCTCTCGCGGGGGCAGATGTCGCACGGCTACCCTCGGCCCGCTGAAGGCGCGGAAGACGGCGGCACGCTGCACCGCCGGCCTACGCGGGGCGTCCGGCCGTTCCCGCGGGGCGGACCGAGAAGCCGACGGCGAGAACGGCGTATGTCCTACCAGGTGAAGCTCGAGGTGTTCGAGGGGCCGTTCGACCTGCTCCTCCAGCTCATCGCGCGTCGACGCGTCGACGTCGCCGAGGTCGACCTCGCCGAGATCACGGCCGATTTCCTCGCCCACCTCCACGGCATCGAGGACCTCGACCTCGAGACCGCGACCCGGTTCCTGGTCGTGGCCGCGACCCTGATCGAACTCAAGGCCGCCAGGCTGCTGCCGGCCGAGGAGCGTGACGAGGCCGAGGACCTGCTCGGTGACGCCCGTGACCTTCTCTACGCCCGCCTCCTGGAGTACCGGGCCTTCCGCGACGTGGCCCGACTGTTGTCCCACCGGTTCGTCCGCCACGAGGGCAACCTCGCCCGCGACGTCCCGCCCGAAGGCTGGATCCAGCGGCTGGTGCCGGACACGCCCCTGCCGCTCGACGCCGACGGGCTGGCCGCGCTGGCCGCCAGCGCCACCGCTCCCCGCCCCGTGCCCAGCGTCGACCTCACCCATATCCGCAAGAGCTACATCACCATCCGTGACGCGGCCATCGAACTGCTGGGGTCCCTGCCCGAGGGCCGGCAGCGCGCGCTCGAGTTCCGGGAACTGGTCGGTGACCGTGACCGCGGTGACCGGGTGGTGTTCTTCCTGGCACTGCTCGAACTGTTCAAGCTGGGGCAGGTCGACCTCGAGCAGCCGGACCATCGTGGCCCCCTCGAGGTGGGGCGGCGCGAGGGCGGGCTGGGCCTCGAGGCGCTGACCGAGGACGACCTCGACGACGAGGACGACGACGCCGGGCGGGACCAGGCCGACGACGTCACCGGCCACGGCGGGGACGGTGCCGCCGATGCGGACGTCGACCCGGGGCTGGCGACCGCGTCCGCTGCGGCACCCGGTCCGCGACCCGACCCCGCGGAGGGCTGACCATGGACACCCCAACCCGACAGGGCCTCGAGGCACTGCTCTTCCTCGCCGACGAGCCGGTCGAGGTCGACGAACTCGCCGAGGTCCTCGAGATCGAGGCGGCACTGGTCGAGCGCGAGGTCGAGTCGCTCGCCCAGCGCTACCTCGACGAGCAGCGCGGCATCGAGATCCGCCGGGCCGCCGGAGGGTGGCGGATGTACAGCGCCGCCGGAGCGCGGCCCGTGCTCGAACGCTGGGCACTGGCGGGGCGCAGCGGACGGCTGACCCAGGCGGCCCTCGAGACGCTCGCCGTCATCGCCTACAAGCAGCCCATCAGCCGCCAGGACGTGGGCGAGATCCGTGGGGTCAACGCCGACGGCGCGGTGCGCAGCCTGGTCGCCCGCGGCCTGGTGGCGGACGTCGGCCGCGACGAGGGCCCGGGCCAGGCCACGCTGTACGGCACCACGGGCCTGTTCCTCGAGCGGATCGGTGTGGACCGGCTGGAGGATCTCCCGCCGCTGACGGAGTTCCTGCCCGAGGCGCCGGCACCCGACGAACCCGAACTCGGCGGCATCCGCGAGGCGCGGCGGCGGTTGGCCGAGGCCACCCCGACGGCGGGACGGTGGGATCCCACGACCAACACGGGAACCGACCCGGACGCCGCGGAGGACGCCCTGCCTGCGCCGGAGGTCCGGACCCGACGGGGCGAGGGGGACATCGACGAACTCACCGATCGCCTCGACGAGGCCGCCCGTTCCGCGGTGGACCGGCTGCGCCAGGCCGTCTCGGCGACCGACCGTTCGGAGCAGGACGCCGAGGACGCCGCCAACGGCCACGGGGCCGGCGACGCGGCCGACACCGACGATCCCCCAGGCGCCGGGCACCCCGACCAGCGTGATGACGGTGGGACCGACAAGGCCACCGACGAGCAGACGGCGTCGGAGACGGCGTCCCAGGAGGGACACCATGCCTGAGGAACGCCTACAGAAGGTTCTCGCGGCCGCCGGGATCGCCTCCCGACGTGCCTGCGAGGAACTCATCGCGCAGGGCAGGGTGAGCGTCAACGGCGAGATCGCCACCCTGGGCGACAAGGCCGACGGCGCCCGCGACACGGTCGAACTCGACGGCGAGCGCATCAACGTCGACCCGGAACTGATCTATGTGATGCTCAACAAGCCCCGCGGGGTGATCACGACGGCCGACGATCCCGAGGGACGCCCGACCGTCCTGGACCTGGTCAACCTCCAGCAACGGGTCTTCCCGGTCGGACGTCTCGACCAGGACACCGAGGGACTCGTCCTGCTGACCAACGACGGCGAACTCGCCAACACCCTGATGCACCCCTCCTTCGAGGTGGAGCGCATCTACGTGGCGCTGGTGCCCGGACCGGTACGGCGCGAGGTCCTGGCGAAGGTCCGTGAGGGCATCGAACTCGACGACGGACTGGCCCGGCCCAGGTCCGTGCGCCAGCTCGAGCAGGAGAAGAGCAAGGCCCTGCTCGAGGTCGTGATGACCGAGGGCCGCAAGCGCGAGGTACGGCGCCTGCTCGGGGGAGTGGGCCTGACGGTCGAGCGGCTCGCACGGGTGTCCTACGGCGGCGTCGAACTGGGGGAGTTGCGCCAGGGCAAGTGGCGGTTCCTCACCCAGGAGGAGATCGGTCGCCTGCACGCCGCCACACAGAAGCGGAAGAACAAAGCGACTTCTCGATCTGGCAACAAGTCGACAAAGAGACCGTCGGGCGGCCGTGGCGCAGGGTCCCCGGGCCAGCGGCGGTCCGCTCCAGGAGGATCCCGTTGAGCACCGCCGACCAGACCCGCGTGCGAGCGTTGCGTGGAGCCACCACGCTCGACCGCGACGATCGCGACCACATCATGGAGCGCACCCAGGAGCTCATCCGGGAACTGTTCGAGCGCAACGGACTGGTCGAGGACGACCTGATCTCGATCGTGTTCACCGCCACCGACGACGTCCACAGTGCCTACCCGGCCGAGGCCGCCCGCGAGGCGGGCATCACCCATGTCCCGCTGCTGTGCGCCCGCGAGCTCGAGATCGACGGCGGCATCCCGCGGTGCGTGCGACTGCTGGTGCACACCTACACGGCCCGCCCGGTCCGGGACCTGCGCCACGTCTACCTCCACGAGGCACGCCAGCTGCGCACGGACCTGCCGGAATGAGCGCGGCGCATCGAGGCCCGACCGGGGCCGGGGACCGGGGCCGCCGCTCCCGGCGCGCAGCGGACGTCGACCGCAGCCTCCCCGGGGGGCGGACGGCCGGCCGGGCGGCCCTCCCGGGCGGCCCGAGCCGGCACCGGGCCCTCCGGTGCGGCGTTCCCGAGGGCCATGCCCCGCGCTCGCCGTTCATCTCGCCGCAGGCGCGATCTGAGTGTGTTTTTGCTGGTCGCGGTCCCTCGGTGTTCCGGACCGCCCTCGGGTGGCGGCCGTGACGCCCCCGGGGGAGAGCGACGACGCATCCGCGCCACACGCCGCCGGGGCGTTGGCACGGGTGGCCGTCATCGGCGCCGGACTCGTGGGCGGCTCCATCGCCCGTGCGGCCATGGACGCCGGGGTCAGCAGGGTCACGCTCACGGACACCTCGCCTCGGGTGCGTGCCCGCGCCCGTGCACTCGGCCTCGGCCACGAGGTCGCCGAGACCGCTGCCGAGGCCGTCGACGGCGCGGACCTGGTGATCATCGCCATTCCAGCGCCGGCGGTGCCGGGGGCGCTGGAGGAACTTGTCAATCACATTCCTATGCACGCGATAATTACAGATGTTGCCAGCCTCAAGTCTGAGGTTGTACCTGAGGTTGAAGCAATTCTCACGGCCTCTCAGTCTCGTCCATCTCGTTTCATCGGGGGTCATCCGATGGCGGGCAGCGAACACAGCGGACCGGACGCCGCGGATGGAGCGCTCTTCCAGGCAGCGACCTGGGTCCTGACCCCGACGGAGACGACCGACGATCAGGCGCTGGAACGGCTCTCGGCGTTCCTGAAGCGACTCGGGGCCCGCGTCCTCGCGCTCAGTCCGCCGCGGCACGACGCCCTGGTCGCGGTCGTCAGCCACCTCCCGCAGATGGCCGCCTCCTGTCTCGCCGACGTGGCGGCAGACGCGGTCGCGACGTCGGGCCAGGCGGTGCTCGCCGTGGCCGGAGGCGGTTTCCGTGACACCACCCGGATCGCGGCCAGCGACCCGGATCTGTGGGTGGGGATCCTCGAGGGCAACCGCCCGGCGGTGCTGGAGGCCCTGTCGGCCTACCGCGACCGACTGGGCGTGCTCCATGCGGCGATCGAGGGCGGCGACCAGGAGGCGTTGCGGGCGTTGATGCTCCGCGCCTCCGATGCCCGGCGCGAACTGGTCGACAAGCACGGCCCCGAGCACCTGGTCGACCTGGTCGTCGCACTCGACGATCGACCGGGCGCACTCGCCGACGCGACCACGGCCCTCGGTGAGGTCGGGGTCAACGTCGAGGACCTCGCCATGCGCCACGCCACCGAGGGGGAGCGGGGGGTCCTGCTCGTCCGGGTCGATGCCACGGCCGCCGAGCGCGGGCTGGAGGCACTCCACGCCCGTGGACTCCACGCACACCTCGAGCGCGAGGTCCCGCCGTCCGGAACGACGCCGGGGGAGGCACCGTGAGGCTGCGTGCCCACCATGGGGGCTCTGGCGATCCGAAAAGACGAGAAATTGCTATGTCGATATATCGAGTTGAAGAATGTCGACATGTCGCCCCTAGACCGCGCGCGCTGTCCGGCGGGGGCGGCCCGCAGCGAGGCGGTGGACGAGGCCATGACCCGGATGGGGGGTGGTGAGCATGGACGAGTTCGCCATCGAACCGCTGTCGCAGCCGCCGGACTGTGCCGTCACGGTGCCCGGCTCGAAGAGCATCACCAACCGGGCGCTGGTGACGGCCGCGCTCGCGCAGGGGACCTCCCGGTTACGGGGCCTGCTGCTCGCCGACGACACCGAGGCGATGCTCGGCGCGCTCGAACTCCTCGGCGTCGGCCTCCGCCTCGACCGTGACGCCCGCACCGTGGAGGTGGACGGCACGGCCGGCCGGTTGCCACCGGGGCCCGCCACCCTCGATGCGCGCCTCTCGGGCACCACGGCCCGGTTCCTGGTGCCCCTGCTCGCCCTCGGGAGCGGGCGCTACGTCCTCGACGCCGCCGAGCCGTTCCGCCGCCGCCCCATGGACGAGTCGCTGGATGCGGTCGCCCAACTCGGGGTCGAGGTCGAACCGCTCGGGCGCCCCGGCCACCTGCCGGCGGCCCTCACGGTCGAGGGGATCCGTGGCGATTCGGTCCGCGTCGCGGGCGACGTCTCCAGCCAGTTCCTCTCCGGGCTCCTGCTCGCCGGGCCGTGCATGCCGCAGGGCCTGCGACTCGAACTGTCCACACCCCTGGTCTCGCGCCCCTACGTCGAACTCACCCTCGCCACGATGGCCGCCTTCGGCGCCTCCGTCGAACGCCCGGACGACGAGCGTTTCCTGGTCGCGCCGACCGGCTACCGGGCCACCGACCTCGGAATCGAACCCGACGCCAGCGCGGCCAGCTACTTCCTCGCCGCCGCGGCCATCACCGGCGGCCGGGTGCGTGTCGAGGGCCTGGGGACCGGTGCCGCCCAGGGCGACGCCGCCTTCGCCGACGTGCTGGGGGCCATGGGCGCCGAGGTGATCCGCGACGCCACCGGCACCGAGGTCCGCGGCACCGGACGCCTTCGCGGCATCGAGGTCGACCTGGCCGACCTCTCGGACACCGCCCAGACCCTGGCCGCGGTGGCCGTCTTCGCCGACGGACCCACCCGGGTGACCGGGATCGGATTCATCCGCCGCAAGGAGACCGACCGCCTCCACGCCGTGGTCACCGAACTGCGCCGGGCGGGCATCGAGGCACACGAGGAGGACGACGGCTTCGTCATCCACCCCGGAACCCCCACGCCGGCGCGGATCGAGACCTACGACGACCACCGCATGGCGATGAGCTTCGCGCTGCTGGGCCTGATGGTCCCGGGCATCCGCATCGCCGACCCGGGCTGTGTGGCCAAGACCTTCCCCGACTACTTCGCGGTCCTCGACGAACTGCGCGGCCCCCGGCCCGCCATCCCGGCCGACCGGGCACCGCGGGAGAGGTAGCCTGGCCCATTCGTCCCGCCGGACGCGTCGTCGCCCGGTCCGCGCCCACCCGCGCGCCTCGCCACACCTTCGAAGGTCTCCGTCGTGAACACGCCCCAAGACGCCGAGGCGCCGCCCTCGGTCCGACGTCGACCGCGCGCGTTGCGCGGTGGGCCCGTGGTCGCGATCGACGGTCCCGCCGGCTCCGGGAAGTCCACCGTGGCGGGCCGGGTCGCCGCCGACCTCGACGTGCCCCACGTGGACACCGGCGCCCTGTACCGCGCGGCCGCCCTGGCCGCGCTCCGTGCCGAGGTCGACCTCGACGACGGACCCGCCTGTGCCCGGGCACTCGAGGCGCACCACCTGGAATGGGTCGACGGGCGCACCCGACTGGACGGCGAGGACGTCGAGGACGAGATCCGCGGCCCCGAGGTCACCGAGGCCGTCTCCCGCGTCTCCGCCCACAGTGAGGTCCGCGAGGCGCTGACCCCCTCCCAGCGGCGCGCCGTCGAGGAGGCGGGCGGCGTGGTCGAGGGCCGCGACATCGGCACGGTCGTCCTGCCGGACGCCGACGTGAAGATCTTCCTCACCGCCTCGCTCGAGGAACGGGCCCGCCGCCGCGCCGAACAGACCGGTCGCACCGACCTCGAGACCCTGGTCGCGGAGCTCACCGCGCGGGACGCACAGGACAGCGACCGCGCCCTCGCGCCCCTGAAGCAGGCCGACGACGCGGTCGAACTCGACACCACGGGCCGGTCCGTCGACGAGGTCGTCGCCGAGATCGTGCAGCGGGCACACGCCGCCGGGGGCGACGCCCTGGCGGCCCACCGGTCCCTTCCCAAGGTCGCCGTGGTGGGGCGCCCCAACGTGGGCAAGTCCACCCTGGTCAACCGTGTGCTCGGCGACCGGGTCACGATCGTCGAGGAGCGCCCGGGCGTCACCCGCGACCGCACGGAGCACCTCGCCGACTGGGTCGGACGACACTTCCTCGTGGTCGACACCGGCGGCTGGGAACACGCCGCCTCCGGGATGGCGGCCCGCATCGTCGAACAGGCCGAGACCGCCGTCGCCGACGCGGACCTGGTGCTCTTCGTCGTCGACGCGACCGTGGGGGCCCAGGAGGACGACGAACGCTACGCCCGGCTGCTGCGGCGCTCGAAGGTCCCGACGCTGCTGGTCGCGAACAAGGTCGACGGGGACCGCCAGGAGCCGATGGTCCACGAGCTGTACTCGTTGGGCCTGGGGGAGGCCCACCCGGTCTCGGCCCGCCACGGGCGCGGGATCGGCGACCTGCTCGACGAGGTCCTGGAACGGCTGCCCACGGCCTCGACGGTGACCCCCGACGAGCACGCTGTGCCGCACGTCGCGGTGGTCGGCAAGCCCAACGTGGGCAAGTCCTCGCTGTTCAACCGGCTGCTGGGGGAGGAGCGATCGATCGTCGACCCGGTCGCCCACACCACCCGCGACGCCGTGGACACGATGATCGAGATCGACGGCCAGCCGTGGGTCTTCGTCGACACGGCCGGTATGCGCCGCAAGTACCGCCACGGCGAGGACACCGAGCTGTACTCCGTCGACCGGACCCGCGGGGCGATCGAGCAGGCCGACCTCGTCCTGTTCGTCATCGACGCCTCGGAGCCGCTCGGGGAACAGGACCAGCGACTCGCCGCGATGCTCCGCGACGCGGGCCGCGGGGTCGTGCTGGTGTGCAACAAGTGGGACCGGGTCGACGAGGACCGGCGCGGCGAGCTCGAGAAGGAACTCGACCGGCTGCTGTCGTTCGCGTCCTGGGCGCCGCGGGTCAACATCTCGGCCACCACGGGCCGGGGCGTACGGCGCCTGGTGCCCCAGCTCGGCCTGGTGTGGGCCAACTACCGACGTCGGGTACCGACACGGGTCCTCAACGAGGTCATCAACGACGCCACGACACGGGTCCCGCCACCCCGCGACGGCAACCGCTCACTGAAGGTCCGCTACGCGACCCAGGCCGAGACCGCCCCACCCCGCATCCTGCTGTTCGGCAACGGCCGGCTGCCCGCCGGTTACCGTCGCTACCTCGAACGCGAGGTCCGCGCCGCCGCCGACTTCACCGGCGTCCCCCTGCTGATCGAGGACCGCCCCTCGTCGCGCCGCCGGGGCTGACGGGCCGGGCCGGCCCGCGCGGGCGGCGCCTGACACCACCCGGCGGTTGGCCGCGTCCGAGGCGAGCGGGTAGCGTTCGGCCTCCGTGGGCCAAGGGCACCGTTCGTCGGTGACGGCCCACGGCCGTGCGAGGCGCCCCCATCCAGCCTCACCCACGGAAGATCTCCACCGACCGTCGTCGCGAGACGACGATCACGGGCTGTGGCGCAGTCAGGCAGCGCACTCGTCTGGGGGACGAGGGGTCGGCGGTTCAAATCCGCCCAGCCCGACGCCACACGGTCGCCGGGCGCTCCGCGAAGGGGCGCCCGGCACCGCGCGACCAGGAGCCACCCCATGCGGGTGTTCGACATCGGCGGCGGGGACGGCCCCGACCACGTGAGCGATCGCGTGCTGACGGTGCCGAACCTGCTGTCCTTCGCCCGGCTCGCGATCCTGCCGGTCATCTACCTCGATCTCGTCTCCGGCGCCCACCTGCGTGCCTTCGTCCTGCTGGTGGTGTTCACCGCCACCGACTGGTTCGACGGCTACATCGCCCGACGCTTCGATCAGGTCAGCAAGCTCGGCAAGCTGCTGGACCCCCTCTCCGACCGGGTGCTGTTCGTGGTGGTCGGGATCGGCTTCGCCGTGGGAGACCTGCTGCCGTGGTGGGCGATCATCGCCCTGCTCGGTCGCGACCTCGTCACGGTCGGGAGCGGGGCCGTCGTGCTGGCCCGGGGCGGGACCCGGCCCGAGGTGACCCGGTTGGGCAAGGCCGCCACCTTCGGGTTGATGTTCGCGCTGCCGGCGTTCCTGCTGGGCAGCATCCTCGGCGATGGGCCCAACGACCCCGAGCCGGTGGTGCAGTGGATCGCCTGGGCCGTCTACTGGCCGAGCCTGGTGATGTACTGGGCCTCGGGGCTGAGCTATGCGCGGCGGATGTTCCTGCCCCGGCAGGTCCTGGTGGCCGAACGCGAGGCGGCCGACGAGCCAACGGCGCCGTCCGGCGACTAGAGTGCGTGCGGGGTCGTCAGCGGTCGAGGCGCGCGACCCGGCACGAGCGATGAGGACGAGTTCCCAAGTGTCCGAGGACGCCCAACTGCGCTACACCGCACAGCACGAGTGGATCCGGGACGAGGGCGAGGTGGTGCGCATCGGCATCACGGTGTTCGCCCAGGACCAGCTCGGCGACGTCGTCTACGTCGACCTCCCGGCCCCCGGTGCCGAGGTCGAGCGTGACCAGGCCTTCGGGGAGGTGGAGTCCACGAAGTCGGTCTCCGACCTCTACGCCCCCGTCTCCGGCACGGTCGTGGAGCGCAACGAGGCGCTCGACGACCGCCCCGAACTGGTGAACGAGGCGCCGCTCGGTGACGGGTGGATGGTCACGATCCGGCCGGACGACCGGGCCGAGCTCGAGCAGCTGCTCGACGCCGACGCCTACGCGAAGCTCACGGACGACTGAGTCTCCCGACCCTCCACGCCGGCGGCCCACACCGTCGCCGTCGCGTGGGGCACGAGTGGCTCTCCGTCACCTCGCACCCGGCCTTGGCTGCGAAATCCCTCCACCTGAAGTCGAGGTCGATGTATTCGGCCGGTGCGCGCGGTCTTTCGGCTCCCCGGACCGCTCGGCGAGGGTCCCGGACGTGGACCACGCCCTGCGAACCCGCGACGTGTGGTCTAGGCTGATGGTTCGGCACGCGACATCCAGCCGGCAGGCGGCCACGGTCGTCACCCAGCACGCTGAACACGATCCCCGTGTGACCGCGGGCCTGTGGAAGGTACGACGATGAACTGCAGTCACTGCGGCCACGACATCCCGGGCGACGCGAACTTCTGCCCCTCCTGCGGCTCCCCGGTCCTCACCAGCGGCCACCAGGACACCACCGCCTCGATCGAGGTCGGCGCGTTCGACCCGCAGCACCAGCTCGACGACATCCCCGAGATCGAGCCGGGCACCGGCATGCTCGTCGTCGTCCGCGGCCCCAACGCCGGGTCGCGCTTCCTGCTCGACCGGGAGACGACCACCATCGGCCGCCACCCGGACTCCGACATCTTCCTCGACGACGTCACCGTCTCACGGCGCCACGCCGAGGTGTCCAACCTCGAGGACGGCGTGCACGTGAAGGACCTCGGCAGCCTCAACGGCTCCTACGTCAACGGCGAACGCGTCGAGGGGCGCACCCTGGCCACGGGTGACGAGGTCCAGATCGGCCGCTTCAAGCTGCTGTTCGTGGGGGACGGCGGTTCCGCGCCGTGAGGTCCCACACCATCGGTGAGGTCCTCAACCGGCTCAAGGACGAGTTCGACGACATCACGATCTCCAAGATCCGCTTCCTGGAGGCCGAGGGACTCATCACCCCGGACCGCACCGAGTCCGGCTACCGCAAGTTCACCCCCGCCGACGTCGACCGGCTGCGCTACGTCCTGCGGGCCCAGCGTGACCGCTACCTGCCGCTGAAGGTCATCAAGGACGAACTGGCACGCATCGACGCGGGCCTGCCCGTCGAGGCGCCGCCCGCCAAACCCGACCCGGAAGAGGTCGCGGTGTTGCGGGGCGAGGAGGCGGCACCGGAGGCCCGCGACGATTCCCCGGACGGCGGGGACGGGGCCGGGCCGGGCACCGATCGTCCGGAGCCGGCGTTGCTCGCCTCACCCCCCAGCGACGTCCAGCTGTCGCTGGGCGAACTCGCCGACGCGACCGGGCTCACCGACCGGGAGCTCGGGCAACTGCGTGACCACGGCCTGCTGCCCGCCGGACCCACCTACGACGGTGAGGACCTGCGGGTCGCCAAGCTCGCCGCCGACCTCTTCGAGTGGGGCCTCGAGCCCCGCCACCTGCGGATGTACCGCCAGTTCGCGGACCGCGAACAGGCCCTGTACGAACAGCTCGTCCAGCCACTGCTGCGTCAGCGCAACCCCGACAGCCGGCGAACCGCCGTCGAGCAGGTCGAGTCCCTGGCCGCCACGGGCGCACGCCTCCACCGGGCCCTGCTCGCCCGCGAGCTGCGGGCGCGACTGAACCCGTGATCCGAAACGTTCGTGCCCGCTCGACGGGCCGCCGACGCGGGCGCATGGCCGGAGGCCTCGCCGCCGTGCTGTTGGTCACCACCCTGGGGGGCGCACCGGCGCTGGCCGAACGCGAGCCACCCTCCTCGCCGCTGATCGCCGAGGCACCCGCGGGCTGGCCCGAGGCGCCGGAGGTCACCGCCGAGTCCTGGGTGCTCGTCGACGTCGCGACCGGACAGATCCTCGCCGAGCGCCGGGGCGAGGAGGCCCGGCCGGTGGCCTCCACCGTGAAGGTGCTGACCGCCCTGACGGTGCTCGACCGCGCCGACATCGACGACGTCGTGACCGTGGGCGAGGAGGTCGAGGTGGGCGGCGCCTCCGTCGGGCTCTCGCCGGGGGACGAGTGGACGGTCGAACAGTTGCTCGACGGCCTGCTGATCCGGTCGGGCAACGACGCCGCCGAGGCCCTCGCGGTCCACGTGGCGGGCGACATGGACTCGTTCGTGGAGCTGATGGCCGAGGACGCGGCGTCCCTCGGGCTCGAGGACGTCGTGATCGCCGAGGCCAGCGGCCTCGACGACACGAACGAACTCTCCGCACGCGACCTGGCCGTCCTCGCGCGGGTGGCGTTGCAGGATCCCGATCTGCGGGAGCTGCTCGGCCGGGAGACCACCGACCTGCCCGGCGTCGGGAGCGTGGTGACCCGCAACGAACTGCTGGGCGACTACCCGGGGGCGACGGGCGTGAAGACGGGGTTCACCAGTGCCGCCGGGCTCGGGTTCGTCGGCAGCGCCGCCCGGGACGGGGCCGAACTGGTGGCGGTCGTGCTCGCCACCGACGACGACCCGGCCCGGTTCGTCGACGCGGCCAGGTTGCTCGATTTCGGCTTCGAGGCCTACGAGCCGGTCTCGCTGTCGGCGGACTGGGAGCTGCGGGTCGCCGGGGGCGAACGTGCCCTGTCGGCCGAGGAGGTCACGGTCGTGGTCCCCACCGATGCGGAGGTGTCCTACGCCGACCTGCCGCCCGCCCGGCCGCTGGTCGGGGTCGAGCCGGTCGAGGTGGTCGCCGACGGCGACGGACTCGGGCAGGTCGAGGTCACCATCGAGGGCGGACCGTCGCCGACGTCCTCGACCTCGGCGCTCGGCCGGGCGCTGGTCGACGAGGCCTACGCGGGCATGCGGGCCGCGACCGCGGCGGACCGCTGGTGACCGGCCCGGTCCCGGCGGGGTGCCCGGTGCCCTCTGCGGCCCCCTCCGCTAGCCTCGCCGCGACAGTCGAAGGAGCGAGCGCGTGATCGAGATGGAGCTGGTCGGGGTCCGTGTTGAGCTGCCCGCCAACCAGCCGATCGTCCTGCTCAAGGAGGCGACCGGCACCCGCTACCTGCCGATCTGGATCGGGGCGGTGGAGGCGACCGCGATCGCCTTCGCGCTCCAGGGCGTGGAGACGCCCCGCCCGCTCACCCACGACCTGTTCGTCGACGTGCTCGGTGAGGTCGGGGTCGAGGTCGCGGCCGTCCACGTCACCGACCTGCGCGACGGCACCTTCTACGCGGAACTGCACCTCAAGCAGGGGGAGCGGTCCTGGACCGTCTCCGCCCGCCCCTCCGACGCCATCGCGCTGGTGAGCCGCCTGGGTGACGTCCCGATCTTCGGGGCCGAGTCCGTCATCGAGGAGGCGGGGCTCGAGATCGACCCCGACGAGGCGGAGGGCGAGGAGGGCGAGGACCCCGAAGAAGAGGTCCGCCAGTTCCGCGAGTTCCTCGAACAGATCGAACCCGAGGACTTCCGGGAGCAGTGAGCGCGCGCGGACGGCAGTTCCCCGCGCACCCGACGTCCCTTCGCTGCGCTGCTCGCCGCCCGCGCAGGCCCGTGGGACCGCCGTCAGTTGCCGTTCCGCGCCAGTTCGCGTCCCATATCTCTACCTGAAGTCGAGGGTGAGGCTACACAAACCCTCCACATGTCATTGACACCGGCACCCCGCCCTGCGTAGCCTCGCCGGTGGAGTTCCACGGGTGTCATGCCCGGCGGACGGGACGGCAGATCCCCCCGCTTCGGGCAGCGACCTCCACGGACGGTGGGCAGCCGGACGCGGGGAGCGCAGCATCCATTCGTCGGCCGGGTGTGCGACGGGAACTGCAAGGGGGAGCCCAGTCGGGCTCGAGGCGAAGGCCAGCCCCACGACGAGGCGGGCTCGAGGAGGCGACTCCCGGCCCCGACGAGCCGGAAGGTCGCGCACTGATGGCACCGACTGAACACGGTCAGCGTCCCGAGACCACCACGGTGGGGCAGTTGGCCCTCGACGTCGGTGAAGCGGCCGGGGTCCGCGAGGGCTACCGGGGCAAGACCGTCTGCAAGATCGTGGGGATCACCTACCGCCAGCTCGACTACTGGGCGCGCACGGGGTTCATCGAGCCCTCCGTCCGCCGTGCCGAGGGCTCGGGCACCCAGCGGCTGTACTCGTTCGACGACGTCGTGCGGCTCCGGGTGGTCAAGCGGCTGCTCGACACGGGGGTGGGGCTGCCCAAGGTGCGCCTGGCGATCGAGGAACTGCGCGGCCACGGCCACTCCGCCGGGGAGGTCACCCTGGTCTCCGACGGCGAGTCGGTCTATGCGGTGGTCGGCGACGACGACGCGATCATGATCGACCTGCTGCGTCGCGGCCAGGGGGTCTTCGCGATCGCCCTGGGGCCCGTGGTGGAGGAGCTCGAGGGGGAGGTCACCTCGTTCCCCTCCGAGCGGCTCGCCCCGGAGGACGAGATCGTCGCCCCGACGATCACGACGCCGGACGAGGCCGCGAACTGACCACGCCGAGCGCGGGAACTCACCGTCGGGGACGCGTCCCCGTCGCCAGGAACAGCGGGTAGGTGCGGCCGTTCTTCTCCATCTCGGCGCACGGCTCGAAGTGGACGTCCTCGAACCCGGCCCGCTGCAGCTGCGCCGTCAGTTGGCCGCGTCCGAAGCCGTGATGGCCGTCGAAGTCGTGGTCACCGGCATGGAACGAGCCGTCCTCCTCGACCAGATCGACGATGCAGACCTGCCCACCGTCGGTCAGTAGCCGGGCGAAGCCGTCGAGGACCGGCACCGTGTCGGGGATGTGGTGCAGCGTCATCACGCTCACCACCAGGTCGAAGCGCTCGTCCGGCGGGGCGGTGGTGGCAAGGT
>SLRZ01000214.1 GCA_007130695.1 Nitriliruptoraceae bacterium | reverse complement strand
GAGGTCCTCGACGCCCTGGCGACGGAGCTCGCCGACAACTAGGAGCGTCAGGCCTCGACCCGGCCGTCCGCTGCCGTGCCCGGTGACGACCACGTCTGCAGCCGACGGTTGAACCGTTCCAGCAGCCGCACGAGCCCGACGTGGGCCACGCTGTCGGGCTGCGGACGGGCGGTGCGAAACAGCCCGGCCACGGCACCGACACCATCCTTGACCGCCCCGACGAGGCGCCCGGGTTCGTTCCAGTCCCGGTGGCCGTGCTGGGCCAGGCGGACCCGCAGCTCCGCGGTCGCCAGCTGCCCCAGCAGCTGCAGATGGGCGAGGTCCTCGTCGTCCCACCCCCGCGCCTCGTAGTCCACGGCGCACACCGTTCCCAGCGTGGTCCCGTCGACCACCAGCGGCACCCCCGCGTACGCCTGGACGTGCTGTTCCCCGACCGCCGGATTTTCACGCAGTACCTGGTGGCGCGTCGCGTCCTCCACGACCAGCGACTCCCCCGAGGCGACCGCCCACTGGCAGAAGGACTGCGCCAACGGCGTCCCGCGGCCGCCCGCTGCCCGGGGCGCCACGTCCGTTCGCCCGGGAAAGAACTGCCCCTCGGCCTCCACGAGGCTCACCAACGACGTGGGCGCGGGCAGGAGGTCGGACGCCACGCGCGTGATGTCGTCGAACGCGGCGTCCTCGTCTCCCGGGATGAGCCCGGTCTGTTCGATGGTCGCGAGGCGCGTGGGTTCCGAGAGCACCTCGACGGGGACCTCGAGCGCCGGAGCGCCCGGTGTCGCGTCGGCGCGTTCGACCGCATCGGCGACAGCCACCGGCCCCGCGTCGGCGGCCACGCACACCGAGGCCCCCGCCTCCGTCATTCGCCCCTCTGCGACCGAGCCGGCGACCAGCCCCACCACCGGCGTCAGCGCGGTGCCCAGCAGTGCACGCAACCGCGTCACCAGCACCGTGCCGCCGCCTCCCGGGAGACGTTCGCTGGCGACCACGACCTGCGGTGCGACCCGGCGTGCGGTCGCCAGAGCGGAGGGCACGTCGCTACTGCTGGCGACCTCCCAGCCGCGACCCCGGAACTCCGGGATCAACGACTCGCCCTGCGCCGCATCGCTGACCAGTAGAACCTTCACGTTTCCTCCGTGGAACCTCACGCTCGAGTGCGCGTCCTTCGACAGGCTACGGCCCGGGGGCGCCCACGAGGCGAGGGAACGGACCGGCAACCGCTGTGGACGAGGCAAATGTTCCCCCGGAAGGTGGCGTCGCTGAACTCGGCGTTGCCCTGCCCGTGCTGATCTCTGAGGTCGAGGAGCAACCCAAGCCAGGGCGGCGGGTAGCGTGGTGCCGTCACGGGCCGGTCCGGCCCACGCCCCCTGTCGGAGGCTCTGCAGTGACCGAACCACTGGTGCTGGGCGTCGACCTCGACGGGGTGTGCGCGGACTACGAGGGCGCCTTCCGCGACGCCGTCGTCCGCCGCACCGGTAGGGACCCCGCACAGCTGCCGCCCCAGACCGTGCTCGACCAGTTCACCGAATGGGGGCTCGACCCGGAGGGCTTCGCGGAGATCCACCGGGCCGCGGTGACCGAGGACCGGATGTTCCGGCACATGGCGCCGGTCCCCGGCGTGTCGCAGGCGCTGTGGGAGCTCTCCGACGCCGGCGTCTGGATCCGCATCATCACCCACCGGCTGTGCGTCAACTGGGCGCACGAGACCACCGCCGCCGACACCGCGGCGTGGCTCGACGCCAACCGCATCCCCTACCGCGACCTGTGTTTCATCGGCGACAAGCCCGACGTCGGTGCCGACATCTACGTCGAGGACAGCCCCGGCAACGTGCTGGCGCTGCGTGCCGCCGGCAAGCACACCATCGTGTTCGACCATCCCTACAACCGGGACCTGGCCGGCCCGCGGGCCGGCACCTGGCAGGAGGTCCTCGAGCAGGTCCACCTGGAACTGTCGGCCCGTCGCCGGCAGCTGCACCTGCCCATCGAGTGACCGGCCCGCGCGGACGGGCTCAAGTCGGCTCGTGTTCCCGTCGAGGCAGGGGGCAGCCCAGGGATGGACAACCGTGCAGTTTCGTCGTAGACCCAACAGCACGTCGCGCCGTCTGACACCCGGCGGGTCGACCTGGGGTGACCACCTGCTGCAGTCACCGACCCGGGTGCTGTCGGCGATGCTGGTGGTTGCCGTGGTGGTCCAGCTCTCCAGCGATGCGCTTCGACGGGTGTTCGTCCCCGACCTCGGTGGCCTCGCCGGCGTGGCGATCGGTCTGCTGTGGCTTCCGCTGCTGCTCGGTGTGCTGCTGTGGAAGCTCGTGATCGAGCCGCTGCGCAAAGAGCACCAGGCCCGTATCGACCAGTTGCGTCGCCAACGCGAGGAGCTGTCGAGCGAGGCCGAGCGCCTCGACTTCGACGCACGCCTGCTGCAGGCGCTCGAGATGTCCGACGACGAGCAGTACGTCTTCGACGTCGCCGAACGTGCGCTGGCGATCGCCGCACCCGGACGTCCGGCCGAACTCCTCCTCGCCGACGGTGACGACCCGACCCTGCGACGGGTGGCGACGTCGACCGAGGCCGGCGCCGCGGGATGTCCCGTGGCCCGCACCGGCGACTGCCCGGCGGCCCGCCAGGGACGCACACTGGTCTTCGAATCGAGCGAGGATCTCGCGGCCTGCCCCAAGCTTCGCAACCGCGGCACCGAGCCCATCGCCGCCACCTGCGCCCCCGTCTCGGTCATGGGCCGCTCCATCGGTGTCGTCCACGCGACCCGTCCCGCGGGCGAACCGGCAGTGCGTCCCCGAACGGACCGGCTCAGTTCCCTGGCCACCCGCGCGGGCGCCCGCATCGAACTCATCCGCGCGCTCGCGGACAGCCACCACCTGGCCGCCACCGACCACCAGACCGGCCTGGCCAACCGCCGGACCCTCGAAATGCGCTACCAGGAGCTCCAGGACGTGCCGGGCCCCCACGGGGTGCTGCTGTGCGACCTCGACCACTTCAAGCAGTTGAACGACACGCACGGCCACGAGGTCGGTGACGAGGCGATTGCCTGGTTCGGCGACGTGCTGCGACGCGCCTGTCGCCCCGAGGACCTGGTCACACGGTTCGGGGGCGAGGAGTTCGTCGTCCTGCTCCCCGAGTGTGACCGGACCCGCGCAGCCGAGGTGGCCGAACGCATCCGGCGGTTGCTGGCGGAGTCGTTGCAGGCCTCCCCGCTACCCCGGTTCTCGGTGAGCATCGGCGCGGCGGACACCGACCTCGGCGACCGCCTCAGCACCGTGGTGCGCGCCGCCGACACGGCGCTGTACGAAGCCAAGCGCCTGGGCCGCGACCGGGTCGTGGTCTCGGCCAGCCAGGGCGAGACCGGGCCCCCACTGGATCTGGATCTGCCCACGCTGGCCACCCCCTGGGACTGACCGCGCCCCGGCCGACCTCCGGGGCCCGGCTGGTGGGTTGGAGCGCAGTAGCCTGGCCGCAGCCGATCAGGAAGGGCTGCCGTGGCGTCCACCACCACCGAGTTCGTCGACCTCCTCGTCAGTTGCGGGGCCCTGACGTTCGGGGACTTCACCGCCAAGTCCGGACGGCCGACGCCCTACTTCGTCAACGCCGGCCATGTCCGGTCCGGCTCGCAGATCACCCGGCTCGGTGAGCTGTACGCGCAGCGCATCATGCAGCGCTACGGCCACGACGTGGACGTCGTCTTCGGACCGGCCTACAAGGGGATCCCCCTGGCGGTGACCACGGCCATCGCCCTGCACCGCGACCATGGCCGTGACGTCGGCTACGCCTTCGACCGCAAGGAGGCCAAGGACCACGGCGAAGGGGGCAACCTGGTCGGCCATCCCCTCGCAGACGGCGACCGGGTCGTGATCGTCGAGGACGTCACCACCGCCGGCACCTCGATCCGCGCGACCGTGCCGGTGCTGCGGTCCGTGGCCGACGTCGAGATCGTCGGGCTGCTCGTCGGTGTCGACCGTCGTGAACGCGGATCCCGTCCGGACATCAGCGCGCTGGACGAGGTCGGCGAGGACCTCGGGTTCGACACGACCTCCCTCGCCACCATCGACGACATCGTCGAACATCTGCGAACCCACGAGGTCGACGGTCGCCGGGTCATCGGGGACGACGACCTCGAGCGGATCGCGGCCTACCGCGCCCAGTACGGGGTCTGACGGAGTCTTCGTCGAGCTCGGCGTGCGCGAACGGATCCGGTGAACGCGGACAGGGACCCTCGGGGATCGGCCGCGAACATTGGACGTCGCCGGGACGGACACACCGCCGTCCACCGACGACCTCGAAGACCGGAGCCTCGGGAGAATTGCCGCCCTCGTCGTCGCGACGTGCGATGATCACATTTCGTGTCGTTGGGGGCACGACCATCCTCGTCGGTGCCTCTTGATGGGCCCCGACCCATTACTGGAGACATCCGTGACGAGACGAAACATGCACCCAGGGGTCCGCGGGCGCCACCGCGCAGGTGCGTTCGTGCTGACGGCCGCGCTCGCTCTGGCCGCCTGCGGCGGGGACGACACCGGCGATGACACCGGCGACGACGACACCGAGGCCGCAGCACTGGCAGCGGACACGGACGACGATCAGGACGACGAAGAGGCTGCGGCCCCACCGGCCGAGACGCTCGAGTCGGCAGACGGCTGGAACGGGCCGGCGGAGGTCGATGGGCCCAGCGAACCTGGTGCCGCGGTGCTCTCGATCGAAGGCCAGGACATCGACCTGAGCCTGGAATGCGAACTCAGCCAACCCTCGGAGAGCTACATCCTCTTCCAGTTCACGGCCAGCGGCGTGGGCGAGACCGACGACGGTCGCTCCGTGCGTGCCACCGCGAGCCGGTCCATCCACAGCGAGGAGGAGGCCGCCAAGTCGGTCTACGACTACAAGGGCCAGGAGCGTGGGTCGTTCCAGGTCACCGTCGACGCCGACGAAGGCATGTTCCACTCGTCCGTGGTGGTCTCCCCGGCGGACGACGACACCACCGGGTCGAACCTGCCGATCACGCGCGTCTCCGAGGACGGAAGTTTCGGCGCGGCCCACGACCTGGATGCCATGTCCATGCACGAGACCGCCCTGACCGGGCCGGCCGAATTCGCCGGACAGTGCCAGGATGGCTGGAGTTCACCCGCCTGATGCCCCTCACCGGCGTGGACCGCCCGAGCCCACCTGGGCGGTTCACGCCAGCCCGGTCACGTCGCCCGGGACGGCACTGAAGGTGGTGGCCGGTCCCCCGTTTTGGGGGTGGGCGACCAGAGGGAATTGCTCTAGCTTTGCGGCATGGGCCTCAGGGAGTTCACCGGCGCGCGGGACCTCCTGCTCGCGACCCACGACGCGCCCGGGCTGAGCTCGGCCGACGTGTGTGCCGAGATCGTCCGAGCCTTCCACCGGGTCCTGCGCTTCGGCTGGTGCGCGGTCATGACCACCGACCCTTCCACGCTCCTGCCGTCGGGCGGCGTCGTCGATGGCTTCGCCCGCGAGGACTGCGTGCCCTTCTGGGACAACGAACTGCTCGACCCGGACGTATTGAAGTTCGCCGATCTCGCCCGCGGTCGCGATCCGGTCGCGAGCCTCGACGAGGCCCTCGACGGCGACCTGGCCCGCAGTCCCCGCTACCGAAAGCTCTACGCCGAGCTGGGGGCGGCCGACGAGGTCCGGGTGGCCTTCGTCGCCGGGTCCTCCTGCCTCGCGATCGGTGACTTCGTTCGTCGTGGCGACGACGGGCCCGTCGACGCGCAGGAGCTCGCCGACGTCCGTGCGCTGGTACCCGTGGCCACCACGGCGCTGCGCCGGGCCCTCGGGCGGACCCTCGCCGAGGTGGAGCTGCAGACGCCCGTGGTCGTCATGCTCGACGGGTCGGGCACCGTCACCGGGGTGAGCGCCGGGGGCCGCCAGGTCCTGGCCGATCTGCGCATCGATCACGTGGACGGCGAGCTACCCGGCATCATCCAGGCGGCGGTCATCAAGGCCCGTGACGACCACGGTGGGTCGGGGCTCACCACCCGTGTCCGGGGGCGCAGCGGACGCTGGTTGCGCCTGCACGTCTCCTCCATGGAGGGCGGCTCGGGAGCGGTCGCGCTGACCGTGGAGACCGCACGTCCCGACGACCTCGCCCGCGTCCTGCTGGACTCCTACGGTCTGACCTCCCGTGAGACCGAGATCGTCCTGCGGCTGTGTCGTGGCCTTGCGGCCAAGGAGATCGGGGCCGACCTCATCATCAGCGTGCACACCGTCCGCGACCACATCAAGGCCATCTACGACAAGGCCGGGGTGAACAGTCGGGGCGAACTGGTCGCACAACTGTTTTCCAACCATGTGCTGGACCACTTCCACGACACCGTCGAACACGTGCCCAGGACCGGCGGACGACCTCACGGCCACGACACCGCGGGCGCCACGCCCGTCGGCTGACGCTCGAATTTCGGGCACCCACCCGGACGCCCGGCGAAGCCGCCTACCGATCGTGTGACGGGCTGACGGTCCTCGCCGACGGGGCCACCCCGCCGGTCGCCGGTCGCGCCCCGACGATCCGGGAGCCCTCACGCCGGGCTCGTGCCGTGCCTCCTGCGCGTCGCGGACCGTCGCCGACGCGACCAAGACCCCGCATTTGCGGGATGGCCGGCCCTCGTCGGTTCGCTCATGGTGGACGAATGCGGTGCGAACGCCGCGTCGATCCCGGCCGAAGGCTTCCGGTGGAACATCAAGACCCGGGAGGTCCCCATGTCCGTCGCCGTCCCCGCACCCCGTACCGCCTGGAACGCCGAACTCACGCGCCTGCGCACCGAGGTCGCCGGGCCGGTCAGCACCTCCGCCGAGGACACCTACGACGGGGCGCGTGCCAGCTGGAACCGGGCCTTCGACCTGCGCCCCGCCGTCGTGGTGGAACCGCTGGACGCAGAGGACGTCGTGGCCGCCGTCCGTTTCGCCGGCCGGACCGGCCTCGGCGTCGGCATCCAGGCCACCGGGCACGGGGTGGCCGCCGCAGCCGACGACGCCCTGCTGCTGGCGACGCGCAGGATGGACGACGTGCAGGTCGACCCGGTGGCCCGCACCGCACGCCTCGGGGCGGGGGTGAGCTGGGGGCCGGTGCTCGCCGAGGCGCAGCTGCACGGTCTCGCACCCCTGGCGGGCTCGGCGCCCCATGTGGGCGCGGTCGGCTACACGCTGGGCGGCGGCATGGGGTGGCTGGCCCGGCGTCATGGCCTGTCCGCGGACAAGGTCCACGCGCTGGAGGTGGTCACCGCGGACGGGGAGATCCGCCGGGTGACCGCTGACGACGACCCCGAGCTGTTCTGGGCGCTGCGGGGCGGCGGCGCGGGCAGTCTCGGGGTCGTCACGGCCATGGAGATCGAGCTCGTCCCCGTCAGTGACGTCTACGCCGGCAACCTGCTCTATCCGACCGAGCTGGCCGACGAGGTGTTCGGGCGGTACGAGACGTGGGTGGCCGACGTCCCCGACGAACTGACCTCGGCGGTGGTGGTCATGAACTTTCCTCCCTTCGAGGAGGTACCGGAACCGATCCGGGGGCGGTCGTTCGTGATAGTCCGTGGCTGCTGGTGCGGCCCCAGCGAAGAGGGGGGCGCGCTGATCGATTACTGGCGTTCCTGGCGGGAGCCGCTGCTGGACGCCTTCGGGCCGATGCCCTTCGCCGAGATGGCGGCGATCAGCCAGGACCCGGTCGACCCGGTCCCGGCGCAGGTCTGCACCGATTCGCTCAGTGCCCTGGGACCCGAGGTGGCACGAACCATCCTGGGGCACACGCTGCCGGCCGGCGGACCGCCGGAGCTGATCTTCAGCGAGGTACGCCACGGCGGTGGTGCCCTGGCACGTGCTGATCGCGGGGCCGGCCATGCCGCGTTGGGCGACGTGACGTTCCTGACCCACTCGGTCGGCATCCCGGATCCGGCGGCGCCGGACCGGCTCGGGACCCACCTGCGGAAGCTACGCGATGCGCTCGCACCCCACCGGACCCGCCACGCCTACCTCAACTTCCTCGACGGCGAGGACCGCCGTGCACGGACCCGTGAGGCCTTCACCGCACCGGAGTGGGAGCGGCTGCGGGCGGTGAAGACCGCGGTGGATCCCGAGAACCGCTTCTGCTTCGGCCTGGTCCTCTGACGCATCGTGCACCGTCGGCCGTGACCGTCCTACGGCAGTTCGGCGGCGAGCGCCCTCGCCGCGGCCGCCGGGTCCGCCGCGCGGGTGATCGGTCGGCCCACCACCAGCAGGTCCGCACCGTCGGCGACGGCCTGGGCTGGCGTCGCGGCCCGGGCGTGGTCGTCCTCGCCGCTTCCGGCCGGCCGGATACCCGGGGTGACCAGGTAGGCCTCTTCCCCCACCGCGTCGCGCACCAGTGGCAGGTCCCGGGGCGCGCACACCAGCCCGGGAGCGCCCGCGGCCGTCGCCAGCCGGGCCAGGGCCGGCACCTGCGTGGCCGCGCCGGGTGCGTTCACGTCGGCGAGGTCCTGCTCCGACATCGAGGTCAGCACGGTGACCGCCAGCACCCGTCCGGTTCCGCCACCGTCGGCCAGGCCCTCGACCGCGGCGCGGACCATCGCGCTGCCACCACTGGCGTGCACGGTGAGCAGTCCGACCTGAAGCGCCCCGACCCGCCGGGCGGTGCGGCCGACCTGGGTCGGGATGTCGTGGAGCTTGATGTCGAGGAACACCGGTCCGTGCGCCCCGATGGCCCGGACCGCTTCCGGACCGTGGGCGGCGAACAGTTCCAGGCCGACCTTGAAGTAGCCGACCTCGCCGGTCAGCCGGGCGGCCAGCGCCTCGGCCTCGTCGAGCGTCTCGACGTCGAGGGCCACGCAGAGGCGTTCGTGAGCGCTCACCAGGCGACCACCTCGCCGCGCAGTTCGTCGAGCGAGGCGATCCCGCGGGCCGAGAGCCACCCGCGCAGCCCGTGCAGCAGATCACGCGCGGCGAACGGGTCGATGAAGGACGACGTCCCCACGGCGACGAGGCTCGCGCCCGCGCGGATCATCTCGACGACGTCCTCCACGGTGCGCACGCCCCCGGTACCGATGATCGGGACGTGCGGCATGGCGGTGTGGACCTGGTGGACGTTGCGCACGGCCACCGGACGGATCGCCGGTCCGGACAACCCGCCGTAGCCGTTGAACAGCCGGGTGCGGCCCGTTTCGGGATCGATCGACATCCCCAGCAACGTGTTGATCAGGGTCAGCCCGGTCGCTCCCGCCTCGACGCAGGCCTCGGCGACCGCCACGACGTCGGTGACGTCCGAGGTCAGCTTGGCGAAGACCGGGACCTGCACCTCGCGGGCGACCGCGCTGATGACCTCGGCGCTGCTGGCGGTGTGGCAGGCGAACACCAGGCCGCGGTGTTCGACGTTGGGGCAGGAGAGGTTGACCTCGATCGCGGCGATGCCCTCGGCGCGACGCAGCTTGCGGGCGACCTCACGGAACTCCTCGACGCTGCTGCCGGCGATGGAGGCGATGACCTGCGCCCCCTTGCCCTGCAACCACGGCAGGTCGCGTTCGAGCCAGGCGTCCACGCCCGGGTTCTGCAGGCCGATGGCGTTGAGCATGCCCGAGGGCGTCTCGGCCATGCGCGGGGTCGGCAGGCCCTGGCGCGGCTCGAGGGTCAGCGACTTGACGGTGATCGCCCCGAGCTGTGCCACGTCGTAGAAGCGGTCGATCTCCGCGCCCGAGGCGAAACAGCCCGAGGCGGTCGTGATCGGGTTGTCGAGCGGCGTACCGCCGAGGTCGACGCGCAGGTCGACGTGTTCGGCGGCCAGCGCCTCGGCGTCGCGGTCGGCGGAGGTCGGCGCGTCGATGCGGCGCACGTCGGGGCTCATTCGTCACCCCACAGGTCGTCGTCGGTGAGTCGTTCCGGTCCCGGGTCCTCCTCGGGGTCCTCGCCGTCGGCCACCGGGGCGCCCGTGTCGAAACGGGTCTCCTCCCAGGCGATCTTGGCACCGTTGAACACCGGCCCGTCGATGCACGAACGTTTCATCCGGACCTCACCGTCCTTGGCCTTCACCGGAACGACGCACGTGAAGCACACGCCGACCCCGCAGGCCATGTGCTCCTCGACCGCGACCTGGACCGGCAGGTCGAGTTCCGCACACGTCTCCGACACCGCCCGCAGCATCGCCATCGGCCCGCAGGCGTAGACGACCGCGCTGCGGGACGCCTCGGCGACGTCGGCGAGCACGTCGGTCACCCGGCCCTGCACGCCGTGGCTGCCGTCCTCGGTGGTGAAGGTCACCGTCGCACTGGCGCGCTTGGCCTCGATCGGATTGAGGATGCGTTCACGGGTGGCCGCGCCGACGATCATGTCCACCCGCAGGCCTGCCCGCGTCAACTCCTCGGCGAGGTAGAAAAGCGGCGCGCTTCCGTAGCCGCCCCCGATGAGCAGACACGGCACCTTGCGCTTGGGCATGGGGAACGCCGTCCCGAGCGGCCCGACCACGTCGATGGTGTCGTGCAGCCCGACGGTGGTCAGCCACTGGGTGCCCGGCCCGGAGACGTCGAAGACCACGTCGACGGTGCCGGCGGCCGGCCCCTGCCGGGAGACCCGGGCGATCGAGAACGGTCGGCGCAGCAGCGAGTACTTGCTCTCGACCGCGAGTTCGACGAACTGTCCCGGTCGGGCGCGGTCGGCGAGTTCGGGCGCCGACATCGACAGCAGCCAGTAGGCCCCCTCGCGTCGCCGCGCCAGGACTTCGCCGACGACCCGCACGGGGGTGTCGCTGTCGGGGCGTCCTTCGACCTGTCCTGCACGTCGTGTCACCACGCCGCTCCTCCCTTCCCGGACCTCGAGGTCCGGCGGTGCTCCGCTCCATGTTCCGGCCGGTGGGCCGGATGCCGTCCGGCGCCCCACGCTGGCCCGTGTCCCCGGTCAGGGCCGGCCCGGTGGCCCGGCCGGTGCGGCCCGGGCCGACTCACGCCCCACCCCCGGTGGAGGCGCCGGCCTCGGTGGCCCGGGCAGTACCGTCCGTCCCACCGGCCGCCTCGTGCAAGGCCGCCTGGTACTCCTGCAGCGACCGCACCCCGAGCGGACCGCGGCCGAGCGCCTCGATGCCGTGGATGGCGGCGAGGATGCCGGCCAGCGTGGTGACGCAGGGCACGCCGTTGGTCACCGCCGCCTGCCGGATCTGGTAGCCGTCCCCCCGGGTGCGCGACCCGAACGGGGTGTTGAGCACTAGGCCGACCTCGCCGGACTCGATCGCGTCGATGATGCCCCGGTCCCCCGCCGACACCTTCCCGACCCGGGTCGCGGGGATTCCGATCCGGTCGAGCACGGCGGCCGTGCCCTCGGTGGCCAGGATCTCGAACCCGAGGTCGACCAGGCGCTTGACCGGGAACACGATCGAACGTTTGTCCCGGTTGGACACGGAGACGAAGACCTTGACCTTCTCCCCCGACGGACCGGGCACCCCCGCGGCGGGCAACACCATCGACCCGGTGCCGGCCTGCGACTTCGCGAACGCCGCGCCGAAGTCGACGTCGATGCCCATGACCTCGCCGGTCGAGCGCATCTCCGGACCCAGCAGCGCGTCCACGCCCGGGAACCGGTCGAAGGGCAGGACCGCCTCCTTGACCGCCACGTGCGGGATCGGGGGGCCGGTGACCACGTCGTGCTCGGGCACGATCCCCTCGCCGCGCAGTTCGTCGAGCGTCGCCCCGGCCATGACCCGGGCGGCGACCTTGGCGAGCGGGACGCCGGTCGCCTTGGAGGTGAACGGCACCGTGCGGCTGGCCCGCGGGTTCGCCTCGATGCAGAACAGGATGTCGTCCTTCACCGCGAACTGGACGTTGAGCAGCCCCCGGACCTCCAGCCCGCGGGCGATGCCGTCGGTGATCGCGGCGATCTCGGCGATCTGGCCCTGACCCAGGGTGATCGGCGGCAGCGTGCACGCCGAGTCGCCGGAATGGACCCCCGCCTCCTCGATGTGTTCGAGCACGCCGCCGACGAAGGTCTCGTGGCCGTCGAAGACCGCGTCGACGTCGACCTCGATCGCGCCCTCGAGGAACCGGTCGATCAGGATCGCCGGGGCCCCGCCGGTCCCACGGTGGTCGACGAGATCCGGTGCGGCGGCGACCTCGACAAGGTAACGGCGCAGCGACTCCTCGTCGTAGACGATCTCCATCGCCCGGCCACCCAGTACGTAGGAGGGGCGCACCAGGACGGGATAGCCGATCGAGGTGGCGATCTCGCGCGCCTCCTCGAAGGAGCGCGCGATCCCGCCCGGCGGCATCGCCACGCCCAGCTCGTTCATCAGCGCGCCGAAGCGGCCGCGGTCCTCGGCGGCGTCGATCATGTCGGGGCTGGTGCCCCACACCGGCACACCGGCCGCCTCGAGCTGCCCGGCGAGCTTCAGCGGGGTCTGACCACCGAGCTGGACGAGCACCCCGACCGGCTTTTCGCGGTCGATGATCTCGAAGACGTCCTCGAAGGTCAGCGGCTCGAAGTACAACCGGTCGGCGGTGTCGTAGTCGGTCGACACCGTCTCCGGGTTGCAGTTGATCATGATCGTCTCGTAACCGGCGTCCTGCAGCGCGAACACGGCGTGCACGCAGCAGTAGTCGAACTCGACGCCCTGCCCGATGCGGTTGGGCCCCGAGCCGAGCACGACGACCTTCTGCCGGCCGGAGTCGACGACCTCGTCCTCGTCCTCGTAGGTCGAGTAGTGATAAGGGGTGTAGGCCTCGAACTCGGCCGCGCAGGTGTCGACCGTCTTGTAGACGGGCCGCAGGCCGATGCGGTGCCGGCGTTCGCGCACCCGGTCGGGGGTGGTCTGCAGCAGCTGGGCGAGGTGCTCGTCGGAGAACCCGTCCCGCTTCGCGTCGCGCAACAGCTCGTCGGGCACGGCCGACAGGTGCTCGCAGGACCGAAGCGTCCGCCGCCGTTCGATCAGCTGCAGCAGCTGGTCGGTGAACCACGGGTCGTAGCCGGTCAGTTCACTGACGCGTTCCACGCTCCAGCCGCGGGTCAGCGCCTCGTCGACCTCGTCGATGCGATCGGCGGTGGGCCGGATCAGCCGTGCCTCGAGTTCGGCGTCGTCGACGTCCAGCGAGTCGGCCGTCGCCCCGCCGCCACCGACCCGGGCGCCGAAGCCGACCCGGCCGTTCTCGAGGCTGCGCAGCGCCTTGTTCAGCGACTCCTTGAAGGTGCGGCCCATGGCCATCACCTCACCGACCGACTTCATCCGGGTGGTCAGCGTGTCGTCGGTGCCCCGGAACTTCTCGAACGCGAAGCGCGGGATCTTGGTCACCACGTAGTCGATCGACGGTTCGAAGGCGGCTTTGGTCTCGCGGGTGATGTCGTTGGCGATCTCGTCGAGCGTGTAGCCGATCGCGAGCTTGGCGGCGATCTTGGCGATCGGGAAGCCGGTCGCCTTCGAGGCCAGCGCGGACGAACGACTCACCCGCGGGTTCATCTCGATCACCAGCTGCCGGCCGGTCTTGGGGTCGACCGCGAACTGCACGTTGGACCCGCCGGTCTCGACCCCGATGCGGCGCAGCACCGCGAACGAGGCGTCGCGCATCTGCTGGTACTCGCGGTCCGACAGCGTCATCGCCGGGGCGACGGTGATCGAATCCCCGGTGTGCACGCCCATCGCGTCGAGGTTCTCGATCGAGCAGATGATCACGCAGTTGTCGTTCCGGTCGCGCATGACCTCGAGCTCGTACTCCTTCCAGCCGAGCACCGACTCCTCGACCAGCACCTCGTGGACCGGCGAGTCCGCCAGACCCTGGCGGATCATGCGGGTCAGTTCCTCGGCGTCGTAGGCGATGCCGCCGCCCTTGCCGCCCAGCGTGTAGGAGGGGCGCAGCACCACCGGGAAGCCGCGCTCTTCGGCGAACTCCTGGGCCTCCTTCTCGGCGTTGACGTACACCGAGACGGGCGACTCGAGGCCGATCTCGCTCATCGCCTCCTTGAAGCGCAGCCGGTCCTCGGCGGTCTGGATCGTGTCGAGGTTGGCGCCCAGCGCTTCCACGCCGTACTTCTCCAGCGCCCCGGACTCGTAGAGCTCGACGGCGAGGTTGAGCGCGGTCTGGCCGCCCAGCGTGGGCAGCAGCGCGTCGGGCTTCTCCTTCTCGATC
Source organism: Nitriliruptoraceae bacterium (assembly GCA_007130695.1). Taxonomy (GTDB): domain Bacteria; phylum Actinomycetota; class Nitriliruptoria; order Nitriliruptorales; family Nitriliruptoraceae; genus SKLC01. The sequence continues at coordinate 615 of SLRZ01000214.1, read as the reverse complement.
ACCGCCCGCACCGTGTCGGCGGTCAGGGGCTCGACGTAGGTGGCGTCGGCGACCGCCGGGTCGGTCATGATCGTCGCGGGGTTGGAGTTGATGAGGATGACGCGCAGGCCCTCCTCGCGCAGCACCTTGCAGGCCTGCGTGCCCGAGTAGTCGAACTCGGCGGCCTGCCCGATCACGATCGGCCCCGAACCCAGCACGAGCACCGACTTGAGATCTTCGCGGCGGGGCATCAGCGGCCTCCTGGGAACGTGGCGGGGACGGCGAGGCAGGGCAGCAGCGGACTGCGTGGGGCGGCGGGCAGGGATCGGTCCGGCATCAGCGGCCTCCCTGGTGGCTGGCGACCAGTTCGACGAAACGGTCGAAGTGGTGGCGGGCGTCGGTCGGCCCCGGCGCGGCCTCCGGGTGGTACTGCACGGAGAACGCCGGCACCCCGGTGGCGGTCAGGCCCTCGACCACGTCGTCGTTGAGGTTGACGTGACTGACCTCGACGTCGCCGTGGTCCGTCGTGCGGAACGTGTGCTCACCGGTCTGCTCCCCGAGCGAGCTGGCCTGCACCGCGAAGCCGTGGTTGTGGCTGGTGATCTCCACCCCACCGTCGGAGCGGCGCAGCACCGG